>CALMGC010000039.1 GCA_937863505.1 uncultured Sphingomonadales bacterium
CAAGCCGGGGCAGCGCGTCGACATCACCGTCGCCTCGATGGGCAAGGCCAAGTCGCTGCGCGGCGGGTCGCTGATCATGACCCCGTTGCTCGGCGCGGACGGGCAGATCTACGCGATGGCGCAGGGCAACCTCGCAGTCGGGGGCCTTGGCGCGGAAGGGGCGGACGGGTCGAAGATCGTCGTCAATGTCCCCTCCTCAGGTCGCATCCCCGAAGGCGCGACGGTGGAGCGCGCGGTCGCGACCGGGTTCGACTCGGCACCGACGCTCACCTTCAACCTCGCGCGCGCGGACTTCACCACCGCGCAGAATGTCGCGGGCGCGATCAACCGGCGGCTCGGCCCTGGCTCGGCGCAGGCGATCGACGCGGTCTCGATCGCGGTCAAGGCACCGCCCGGCGCGGACACGCGCGCGACCGTCATGTCCACGGTGGAGAATCTCGACGTCGTCTCCGCCGAGCCGCCCGCCCGCGTGATCGTCAACGCGCGCACGGGAACGGTGGTAATCAACTCCGCCGTACGCGTCGGCCCTGCCGCGGTGACGCACGGCAAGCTGACGGTCCGCATCGACGAGAAACCGCAGGTCAGCCAGCCCGCGCCGCTCTCGCAGGGGCAGACGGTGGTGACGCCCAACAGCGCGGTGTCGGTCGACGAGGAGAAGAGCAAGATGTTCCTCCTCGCCCCCGGCCCCAAGCTCGCCGACATCGTCAAGGCGGTGAACGCGATCGGCGCGAGCCCGGCCGATCTGGTGGCGATCCTGGAAGCGCTGAAGGAAGCGGGCGCGCTCAAGGCGGAGTTGATCGTGCTGTGACGACGCCCATCACCTCCCCGAGCACCGGCGCAGCGACCGATGCCTCCCGCCTCAAATCCGCCGATAACCTCAAGGCGGCGGGGCAGAAGTTCGAGACGGTGTTCACCGGCATGATGCTGAAGTCGATGCGCCAGGCGAAGCTCGCCGACCCGCTGTTCGACTCCAAGGCGATCGACACGTTCAGCGAGATGCAGGACGCGCAGATCACCAAGGCGATGGCCGAACACACCCCGCTCGGCATCGGCAAGGCGATGACGGACTATCTGTCACGCTCTCAATCAGATCTTAACCCGGGCGCGCCTAATCCGCCCAAATGAGCGACCTCCTGTCCATCGGCGCGAGTGGCGTGCGAGCCTACCAATCCGCGCTCGGCACCGTGTCGGACAATATTGCCAACGCGCAGACGCCCGGCTACACCCGCCGCGCCGCGACGCTGGCCGAGGTCGTGTCCACCTCGGGCAGCATCACCCATTCGCGCGCGGTCGAGCAGAACGGCGTCGTCGCGACGGGCGTCTCCCGCTCGGCGGACGCGTTCAAGGCGGCGGCGGTGCGCGTCGCGGGGTCGGACCTCGCGCGCACGCAGACGGCAGCGACGTGGCTGACCCAGGTGCAGGGCGCGCTGACGGGCAACGATCTCGGTGACCGGCTGACCGGCTTTTTTGCCGCCGCGACGACGTTGAGCGCCGACCCGACCTCCACCGCCGCGCGCTCGGCGATGCTGGAAGCGGGGACGGGCGTCGCCAACGCATTCGCCGGCACGGGTCGTGCGCTCGACCAGGCCGCGTCGGACCTCGACGGCACCGCCGACGACGCGGCCGCCAAGCTCAACTCGCTCGGGGCGGCGCTCGCCAAGGTCAATGACGGGCTCGGCCGCACCGCGCCCAGCAGCGCGGCGGGTGCCGGGCTGGCGGACCAGCGCGACGCGCTGCTCGAACAGATGAGCGCTTTGTCGGATATCGCCGTCCAGACCGACGCGCTCGGGCGCGCGAGCGTGCGCGTCGGCGGCGCGTCGGGCGCGACCTTGGTCGAGAACGGCGACGCGGGCACGCTCACCTATGCGCGCGACGATACGGGCACCGTCTCGTTCGCGGTTCACCGCGACGGCGAGACGAGCGCCGCCACCCCGAGCGGCGGCGCGCTGGCGGGCATGGCGGACGCGGCGAGCAGGATCGTCGACGCGCGCGCCGCGCTGAACCAGCTGGCGTCGAGCTTCGCGGCTGGCGTCAACGCGGTGCAGGCGGCGGGGCAGGACGCGAACGGGCAAGCGGGCGCGGCGATGTTCGCGACCGGCGCGACGCCGACCGACTTGTCGCTGACGCTCACCGACCCGGCGGGGGTCGCGGCGGCGTCCAACGGCGGGGGCGCGCGCGACAACGGCAACCTCGCGAAGCTCGCGTCGTTGCGCCAGTCCGGCGGGTTCGAGACGAAGGTGACCGACCTCGTCTCCGACACCGCCGCCGCGCTCAGCGCCAAGCAGACGGTGGCCGCCGCGCAGACCAGCATCCACGACGGTGCGGTGGCGACACGCGACGCGCAGTCGGGGGTCAATCTCGACGACGAGGCGGTTAACCTGCTCCGCTTCCAGCAGGCGTACTCAGCGTCGAGCCGCGTGATCCAGGTCGCGCGCGAAACACTGCAATCCATATTGGACATCCATTGATGTCGCCGCTCTCTTCCTCGCTGTTCTACGACCGCACGTCGGCGAGGATGTCGTCGCTGACGGCGCAGGCGCAGACGCTCCAGGACCAGATCTCGACGGGCAAGAAGCTGTCCGCGCCGTCCGACGACGTGGTCGCCTATCAACAGCTGCGCACCATCGCCACCGCGGGCGCGGACGGCACCGCGGACAAGGCCAATATGGACGTCGCGCAGGCGCGGATCACGGGGGCCGACACGGCGCTGACCGCGATCACCAGCCAGCTTCAGCGCGCGTCCGAGCTCGCCATCCAGGCGCGCAACGGCACGCTCAACGACAGCGACCGCGCCAACATCGCCAGCCAGCTTTCCTCCATTTCCGGTACGATCGCGGACCTGGCCAACGGAGTGGACGCGAGCGGGCAACCCTTGTTCGGCGGATCGGACACCGGCGCGGCTGTGGTCGCCAACGCGGACGGCACACACAAGCTGGCGACCAGCAAGACCCCGTCGGTGCCGATCGGTGCCGGTCAATCGGTCGTGCCGGGCGAGAACGCGACGACGGTGCTGGGCCTCTCCGGTGGGCGCAACACGATCGACATGATCGCCGCGCTCGCGACCGCGCTGAAGGCGGGCGGCGACACCAGCGCGACGCTCGGCAGCGCGATCACCGATCTCTCGACCGCGACCACGCAGGTGAGCGACGTGCAGGCCTCGCTCGGCGCGCGCGGCGCGCGGCTCGACCTCGTCTCCGCGCAGGCGACGACCGCTTCGACTCAGCGCGAGACGCGCCGCTCCGCGCTGGAGGACACGGACGTGACGCAAGCGATCACCGACCTGCAACGAACGATGACGGTGCTCCAGGCGACGCAGGCGAGCTTCACCAAGCTCTCCAGCCTGTCGCTGTTCGACTATCTGAAATAGGCCCTTCCGCTTGGCGGAAAAGAGTTCCGGGCGCGGTTAACGGCTTCGCCATCATCGCGCGCTAACCCTGAAGCGACCAACCCTCGCGCAGGATTTCAGCCCGCCCATGTTCCCCATCATCGGCCTCGTCGTCCTGCTGCTCATGGTGTTCGGCGGGTTCGCGTTCACCGGCGGCGCGCTCGGGCCGGTGATGGAGGCGATTCCGCACGAGATGCTGATCATCGGCGGCGCGGCGGCGGGCGCGCTGATCATCGGCAATTCGGGCAAGGAATTAAAGGCGATGGGCGGCGGCCTCGCCAAGGTATTCAAGGGACCGAAATACAAGAAGCAGGACTATCTCGACGTCATCTTCCTCGTCTCCAAGCTGATGAAGATGCTGCGCACCGATGGGCCGATCGCGCTCGAGCCGCATGTCGAGGACCCCAAATCCTCCGCCATCTTCACCGAATATCCCAAGCTGGTCGCCGACGGTACGCTCGTGAACCTGATCGCGGACACGCTGCGGCTGGTGGTGGTCTCGTCGGGCACGCTCGACGTCCACGCGGTCGAGGAGGTGATGGATAACGCGATCAAGACCCACCATCACGAGGTCGAGGGACCGCATACCACGCTCGCCAGCCTCGCCGACGCGTTGCCCGCGCTGGGCATCGTCGCGGCGGTGCTGGGCGTGGTGAAGACGATGGGCTCGATCGACAAGCCGCCTTCTGTGCTGGGCGGGATGATCGGCTCGGCGCTGGTGGGGACGTTCATGGGCGTGCTGCTGGCGTACGGGATGGTCGCGCCGCTCGCCGGACGGCTCAAGCAGGTGATCGACGCGGACGCGGCGATCTATCACACGGTCAAGCAGATCATCATCGCCTCGCTCCACGGCCACCCGCAGCCGCTGGTGATCGAAGCCGCGCGCTCCGGCATCGCCCACGCGAACCAGCCCGGGTTTGCCGAGGTGTTCGATGGGCTGAGGGGCAAGTGATGCTTGCGCTGGAAGCAAAAAATTGTCTCACGCAAAGACGCAAAGACGCAAAGAAGAAGTGCCGTCGGGCGCGAAGGCGGGGAGCAGGATCGCGCGCGGAAGCGCGCAGCTCATACCTGTCGACCAGGATTGATAGACCGCTGACGCGGTTGGAAGTTCTTATGCCTTCTCTTTGCGTCTTTGCGTCTTTGCGTGAGACATTCTTCTTCTCTTTGATAGCCGCCTGATGCCCGCCCGCGCGCCGCACGGCTCGAATCAGCCACCTAGGATCATCTACAAGAAGATCTACATCGAAGGCCATGGCGGCCATCATGGCGGCGCATGGAAGGTCGCGTACGCCGATTTCGTCACCGCGATGATGGCGTTCTTCCTGCTCCTGTGGCTGCTCGGCGCGACCACGGAGAAGCAGCGCAAGGGCATCGCCGATTACTTCGCGCCGACATTGGTCGACACCAAGCACGCGGGCGTCAGCGGGCAGGGGCTGTTCGGCGGCGAGTCGATCGTCGACGCGGACAACCTCCCGCACAAGGCGTCGCAGACGGGGACGCGCGCGCTCACCATTCCGATCGGCGCGGCGGGCGGACCGTCCGCGGGATCGGGCCCGCAAGGCTCGCTCAAGTCGCGCGAGGCGCTGGCGGCGGAGGACCGCCGCAACTTCGACACGCTGAAGCGGCAGGTGCAGGCGCGCATCGCCGCGTCGCGCGAACTCGCCAGGCTGGGCAAGCACATCCACTTCACGATGACCAATGACGGGATGCGGATCGACCTGATCGACGACGCGGACTATTCGATGTTCGCGCTCGGCACCACCGCGCTGGAGCCGGACGCGAGCCAGCTGATCGAGCTGGTCGCGGATTCGATCAAGCCGATGGCCAACCCGCTGATGATCCGGGGGCACACCGACTCGCTCGGTTACGGAGACCCGGCGGCGATGAACAACTGGATGCTGTCGTCCGCGCGCGCGGAGGCGACGCGGCGGCGGCTGGCGCTGGGCGGCCTGCCTGAGGCGCGGTTCAACCGTATCGAGGGCGTCGCCGACCGCGAGCCGATGGTGGCGAAGGACCCGAGCGACCCGCGCAACCGGCGGGTGGCGATCACCTTGCTGTACCGGGCGGGAGTGTTCGGGAAGTAGCACTACGTCGCCCGCGGGACGATAGCTTTACGCCGCCCGCGCGCGTGCCGGAGGAGCGAACTTGTTCGCGCGGCGCTTGCCCATCAGCATCCCGCGCTCCAGCCGGACGCACAAGGCGGCGTAATAATCGAACAGGAAGCCCGCATCGTCACCGTCGTCCGCCAGCTGCGCCTTGTGGCGGATGGTGGCGGCGACCACCGCCATCGACTCCCGCCGCCGCCCGCGCAGCACTTCTTCAAGCATCTGCAATTCGTACTCGCCATAGAGCGCCAGCGCCGCTTCGCTGAACTGGCGACGCTCGACCGGCGCGGCGGCGACGAGGTCCGCGCCGAGCCGCGCGCGCCCGGCGCGCACCACCCAGGTGCCGGCGATCAGGTCGCCGACGCGCAGCCGGTCGCGGTTGAACAGCGGAAAAAACAGGAAGATGCCGCTCCACCCCAGCGCGAACAGAGTGAGGAACGTGTCGGCAAGCCCCTGCGCCGCCTGGTAGCCGAGAAAGGAAAGGGGTAGGAACACCTCCACCTCGCGCATCGCGTTGCGCGCTACCACCGCGCCGCCCGACAGTCGCGCCCCGTCGCGCGCGACCACGCGCAGGCCCGCGACGCGCTTGCCCGGGGTCGCGCCGCGACCGCCCATCTCCCACAGGATGAAGTACCCGTTGCGCAACGCGAAGGCGCCGAGCAGCCACAGGATCTCGAGCACCTGTGCCTGCCCGCCCTTGACGAGGTAGCCCACCGCGATCGTGACCGCGATCAGCGTCACCAGCTCGATCGTCGTGTCGAGCAGGAACGCGCCCGCGCGCGCACCGGCGCTGCCGAGCTCGAGCTGGAGGTCGACGCCCTCTGGCGTCACGAACCGGCGGCGGCGGGTTCTAGGCTGGCGCATGGTCCCAGTTCCTTGGCCAGTAGAAATACAACAGCCACCCAGCCAGCATCGTCAGCCCGATCGCATAACGCGCGGCGTCGTTGGTGACGACCTGGCGACCGATGCCCTCCAGCATCCCCGCAACGCTGAGCATCACCACCGTGCCCGCCATCGCCACCGCCGCCGATCGCCCCGCCGCCACCGCCGCGTCCATCCGCGTGGCGCGGCCCGGAAAGGCGATGGCGAGCCCGATCCGGAAACCCGCCGCGCCCGCCAGCGTGATCGCGAACAGCTCGGTGGTGCCGTGGATCATCAGCCAGCCGACGACGTTGAACGTCAGCCCCTTGCCCGCGAACACCGCGACGAACGCGCCCAGCGACAGGCCGTTATACGTCACCAGCAGCGCGGTCGGCACCGCGAACGCAAATCCCAGCGCGAAGGAAAAGATCGCCAGCTGCGCATTGTGCTGGAACAGATAGGTCGCGAACGTCGCAAGCCCGTCATGCTTGCCCGTGTCGTACAGCGTGGAGCGCAGGAAGGCAGCGGAGGCGCTCGGGTCGCGGCCCGCGGTCATCCCCTCGGGGGTGAACAGGTAAAACCAGCTCGGGTCGTGGCGGACGAGGTAGTATGCGACGAACGTCCCAACCACGCCGAGCGCGAACGACGCCAGCGTCTCGCGCCACAGTTCCTGGATCGCGCGCGGCCAACCGACCGCGAAGAAGCGCTTGAGCTGCCCCCATGCGGAGGTCTGGACGCCGTAGATCTGGAAGTATGCGCGGGTGCAGAGCTGTTCGAGATAGGCGATCAGCGCGCGGTCGAGCGAGGTCTCGCGCGCGACGGACAGCGACGACAAGGTGGTGCGGTAGAGTGACGGCAACGCGAGCAGGTCGTCATCGTCGAGCACCTTGACCGACCGCCGCTCGATCCGCCCGACCAGCCGGTCGAGCCGCTCCCAATCGGGCGAATGCGCCACGCGGAAGCGGGTGGCGGCGGTGGCAAGCGTGGGGGAGGGGGCGATCATGCGGGGCACGGTGTGCGCGAGAAACGGGCGGGCGGGAAGGGGCTCCCATTCAGGCCGCGACGAAACAGCTCAACCGTCCTTTGGACAGCGCTCGGTCCTGCCATGCGAACCCGGCAGCGCCCAGCGGTCGGGCTGATTGCGCACCAGGAGCGGCGCGGGGCAGAACACATAGCCGCGCTCGGATAGGAGGTGGTTGAGGACGAGGAACTGCGGGATGGGAGCGAAAAGGGAGAGGAGGATGCTTCCAAACAGGTACAGTATATACACCTGGCCGAGCCGATCTCCCCAACTCATCTTTTTTTGCCGACGGCTGACCCTTCTTGATTGCTGAGCTGAGCCGGCGGCGGAATTACTGAATAAGGAAAGTAGCCCAAAAGAAGTGACCAACGGCAATGACACAAGTATTGATGCGGTGTGATGATCGAATTCGAGAAGAGGTTTGTCCGCCTCGGTATCCCTGACAAGAGAGGATATGTCGCTTATAGTGAGAGCGCCCATTCCCATCACGAATCCAAAACAGCCTACGGTTATTAGAAGTGCCTTTGTTCCCGGATACTGAAAGCTAAGTTTCGTCACGTGGTGCCTACTCCAGCAGTCTGGCCAAGCTAAAACGGCGACCCGGTAGCGCGCTGCATCGCGTGATCAACCGACCTTTGCATATCCTCCAAAATGCCGCCAAAAACGACCTTTCCTATCGACTGTTCCGCACCAGCCTCGGCCTTTTCCAACCGGCGCTGTATACCGTCGAGTGCTCTCTGGTAAGCAGCTGTCAATCGCTCGTTGATGTGGTATTTTCGATCGAGTTCCCATAGTGCAACGCCCACCAGCACGCCTGCCCAGAAAGCGACCGCAGCCGGACCGAGGGCGAAAGTACCGATAATAGGCCAACCTGTTGCGGCAGCACCCAAGAACCCACCAATAGCAGATGCAAGCGCCACCCCCGGAACGTCAATCGTCAAACTCGCCAAAAAATGCGCCAGATTGTGGTCGCGGGCGAACTGCGCGAAGTCGATTCCCACGACTAGGATCAGCCCGAACCGCGCCGACTCTTTGGCTGCCACCTTGATTCCGGGCTTGCCGATCTGCAACTCCATGACTTTGGCATTGTCCACTCGATAGCGAGTGCCAGGCAGTATCTTCCGGCCGTTCGGCCAGCCTTTGATGTGGATAAGATCGCCCTTTGGACCGGGCTTGAACTCGACCTTTACCCGCCACCATCGGTTGAAGTCGCTCATCAGCTTCTGACCGATCTTCACGAAACCGAAGCTGTCCTTAACGGGGCCAAGCCACAGCTTCAGTTGGTCCTCCGACGTGTCCACCGCCTTGGCACCATCAATATTTCGAATCGCTTCCTGCGCGGCTTTGGCGCTGACTTCGTTTCGCTTTACCGCCTCGCTCAGCCAGACGCGCGCGCCGTTCTTAAGGTCGAAGACAAAGTGGTCGTCCCGCCTCGCCGGAGGTAACGCTCGTACGCCGTTTGTGCCCTGCGCCATCGGCTATCCCCTGTTCGCCCGGCGGCCATCCTGAACCGGCTTGGACAGCGGCGGCAAGCCCGTTCCGCGCCTCACAACAGCCCCCGGCGTTTCAGGTCGAGATACCCCCGCACCAGCGCCTCGCCCGCCTCGTCGTGCCCCGCCTCGATCACGTGCGCCCCTAGATGCCGCAATTTGGTGAGCACCAGCAGCCGATCGCGGAGCAAGGCGGCGGCGGTGACGGCGCGGGTGACGTCGTCGGGGGTGGCGGGAGCGCGGTCGACGATCGCCTCCAGCTCCTCGTCGCGCAGCACCACCACCAGCAGCAGGTGCCGCGTGGCCAGTTGCGCCGCCGCGCGGACCAGGAACTCGGCGGCGGTGAAGTCGGTCACCTCCGTGAACAGCACCACCAGCGAGCGGCGATGCAGCCGCTGCGCGAGCGTCGTCAGCGCCAGCGTGAAGTTCGTCTCGGCGGTGCCGTATTCGATGTCCGCCGCCACCCGCTGCACCTGCGCGAAGGCGCCCGCGCCGCCGACAAAGCCGCTCGATACCTCCGGCGCGGCGGCGAACGAGAACAACGACACGCGGTCGCCGAGTTTGAGCGCGATCCAGGCGGTCAGCAGCGCCGCCGACACCGCGCGGTCGACACGCGGCAGCCCCGCGACCGGCTCCGCCATCTGCCGGCCCGCGTCGATCGCCAGCACGAGCTGGTTGTTGCGTTCGGTCAGATACTCCTTGGCGTCGAGCCGACCGTGGCGCGCGCTCTGTTTCCAGTCGATCGCGCGCTTGTCCATTCCGGCGCGATATTCGACCAGCGCGTCGAAATCGGTGCCCTCGCCGCGATCGGCCTGCGTCACCAGCCCGGCCGCGTGGCGGCGCAGCAGCTCCGGCCCGCGGCGGCGGACGGGGCGGATGTCGGGGAGGATCGGCATCCGCGCATTGACGGGCGACGCGTGCTCGTGCCAGGCGAGCCCGAGCGGCCCGCGCCAGCGGACGGAGG
>CALMGC010000040.1 GCA_937863505.1 uncultured Sphingomonadales bacterium
ATCAGAAGTCCATGCCGCCCATGCCGCCCATTCCGCCGCCGCCGCCCATCGGCATCGCCGGCTTGTCCTCGGGCATCTCGCTCACCGCCGCTTCCGTGGTGATGAGCAGGCCCGCGACCGAAGCCGCATCCTGCAGCGCCGTGCGCACGACCTTGGTGGGGTCGATAACGCCGGCCGTGACGAGGTTCTCGTACGTGTCGGTCTGCGCGTTGAAGCCCATATTCTGGTCTTGGCCGTCGAGCAGCTTGCCCGAGATCACCGCACCGTCATGCCCCGCATTCTGCGCGATCTGACGGACCGGCGCGTAGAGCGCCTTGCGGACGATGTCGATGCCGCGGGTCTGGTCGTCATTGGCGCCGGTGAGCCCCTCGATCGACTTGGTCGCGTACAGCAGTGCTGTGCCGCCGCCCGGGACGATACCTTCCTCGACCGCGGCGCGGGTCGCGTGAAGCGCGTCATCGACGCGGTCCTTGCGCTCCTTCACCTCGACCTCGGTCGAACCGCCGACCTTGATCACCGCGACGCCGCCCGCGAGCTTGGCGAGACGCTCCTGGAGCTTCTCCTTGTCGTAGTCGCTCGTGGTGTTCTCGATCTGCTGCCGGATCGCTTCCACGCGGCCCTTGATCGCGGACTCGTCACCCGCGCCGTCGACGATGGTGGTGTTGTCCTTGTCGATCTGAACGCGCTTGGCGGTGCCGAGCATCGCGGTCGTGACGCTCTCGAGCTTGATGCCGAGGTCCTCCGAGATCATCTCGCCCTTGGTCAGGATCGCGATGTCCTCGAGCATGGCCTTGCGGCGATCGCCGAAGCCGGGCGCCTTGACTGCCGCGACCTTGAGGCCGCCGCGCAGCTTGTTGACCACGAGCGTAGCCAGCGCCTCGCCCTCGATGTCCTCCGCGATGATCAGCAGCGGACGGCCCGACTGCACCACCGCCTCGAGGATCGGCAGCATCGCCTGCAGGTTCGACAGCTTCTTTTCGTGGATCAGGATGAACGGGTCGTTGAGCTCGACCGTCATCTTCTCCGGATTGGTGATGAAGTAGGGGCTGAGATAGCCGCGGTCGAACTGCATGCCCTCGACCACGTCGAGCTCGAAATCGAGACCCTTGGCCTCCTCGACGGTGATCACGCCTTCCTTGCCGACCTTCTCCATCGCCTCGGCGATCTTCTCGCCGACCACGGTGTCACCATTGGCGGAGATGATGCCGACCTGAGCGATCTCCTGCGTGCCCGCCACGGGCTTGGAGCGGCCCTTGAGATCCTCGACGACCTTGATCACCGCGAGGTCGATGCCGCGCTTCAGGTCCATCGGGTTCATGCCGGCCGCGACCGACTTCATGCCCTCACGCACGATCGCCTGGGCGAGCACGGTGGCGGTTGTGGTGCCGTCACCGGCGGTGTCGTTGGTCTTGGAGGCCACCTCGCGCACCATCTGCGCGCCCATGTTCTCGAACTTGTCCTTGAGCTCGATCTCCTTGGCGACGGTGACGCCGTCCTTGGTGATGCGCGGCGCGCCGAAGCTCTTGTCGATCACGACGTTGCGGCCCTTGGGCCCCAGCGTGACCTTGACCGCGTCGGCGAGGATGTCGACGCCGCGCAGGATGCGCTCGCGCGCGTCGCGGCTGAATTTCACGTCCTTGGCTGCCATGTGGCTACCCTTTCAAAAGTGCGAAGTTGAGGAAGTCGAGGCTCGTGGCGGTCAGCCGACGATCCCCAAGATGTCAGATTCCTTCATGATCAGCAGGTCCTCGCCGTCGACCTTGACCTCGGTGCCCGACCACTTGCCGAACAGGATCTTGTCACCGGCCTTGACCTCGAGCGGGTGGACCTCGCCGCTCTCGTTGCGCGCCCCGGTGCCGGCGGCGACGACCTCGCCTTCCTGCGGCTTTTCCTTGGCGGTGTCGGGGATGATGATCCCGCCTGCCGTCTTCTCTTCCGCCTCGACCCGGCGGACGAGGACGCGATCGTGCAACGGACGAAAGTTCATCGCATAGCTCCCTTTCAGATGATGATTGGCACTCACGAAGCGCGAGTGCCAGCGCGACGCATATGTGAGGGCGGGCAGGCGGCGTCAACGGCGCAGAAGAACAAAAATCAATCCGAGTCCCGTCGTGCGCTTGGCCTCGCGCATGGACGCCCGCAGGGCCATGCTCTAGCAGGCCGATATGACAGATTTCCGCGAGCCCGTCGCTCCTCGCCGGCCCGAGCCGTTTCCCGTGCCGCCGCGCCGCCGGTCGAGCCTGCTCCGCAGCGGGTGGGCGCTGCTGGTCGGCATCAAGGACGTGCTGGTGCTCGTCGCGATGCTGCTGTTCTTCGCAGCTCTGTCCGCCGTCCTGCTCGTGCGCCCTAGCAAGCCCCCGGTCGGCGAGGGCGCGCTGCTGCTCAAGCTCGACGGGCCGATCGTCGAGCAACCCTCCGAGCAATCGACCTTCGCCTCGCTGAGCGGGCGGCCCGCCGCGCACGAATACCGGCTGCGCGACCTCGTCCGCGCGATCGACAAGGCGCGCGGTGACACGGCGGTCAAGGCGATCGTGCTCGACCTCGACCAGTTCGGGGGCGCGTACCCGGCCGCGCTCGACGAGGTGGGCGCGGCGCTCGCCCGCGCGCGCGCGGCGGGCAAGCCCGTGCTCGCCTATGCGACGGCGTACACCGACAGCAGCTATCGCCTCGCGGCCAACGCAAGCGAGGTATGGATCAACCCGATGGGCGGCACGCTGTTCACCGGTCCGGGCGGATCGCAGCCCTACTACAAGGGGCTGATCGACAAGCTCGGCGTCACCGCGCACGTCTACCGCGTCGGCAAGTACAAGAGCTATGTCGAGCCCTATACGCGCACCGAGGCCTCGCCCGAGGCGAAAGAAGAGGTCGTCGCGCTCTACCGGGTGCTGTTCGACGGGTGGCAGGCGGCGATCCACCGCGCCCGGCCCAAGGCCGAGGTCGCGCCGTTCCTGACCGCGCCCGACAAGGTGATCGGGGCGACCGGCGGCGACATCGCGCGGGCGGACCTCAATGCGGGCCTCGTCGATCACCTCGGCGACCGGCTGGCGTTCGACAAGCGCGTCGCCCAGCTCGCGCCCGCCGAGGGCAAGAAGGCGGTGGGGACGTTTCGGACGATCGCGTACGACGATTATGTCGACATCGACCCGCTCCCGCATGGCGGCGACGCGATCGGCGTGGTGACGGTCGCGGGCGACATCGTCGACGGCAAGGCGGGGCCGGGCTCGGCGGGCGGCGATACCGTCAGCAAGGCGATCCTCGACGGGCTGGCGACCAAAGACCTGAAAGCCATCGTGCTGCGCGTCGACTCGCCCGGCGGCTCCGCGCTCGCGTCCGAGAAGATCCGCCAGGCGCTGCTCCAGGCGAAGGCGCAGGGGCTGCCGGTGATCGTATCGATGGGCTCGATCGCGGCATCGGGCGGATATTGGGTGTCGACCGCGGGCGACGCGATCTTCGCGCAGCCCAACACCATCACCGGGTCGATCGGCATCTTCGCGGTGTTTCCGACATTCGAGAATGCGCTGAAGAAGATCGGCGTCACCAGCGACGGCGTGCGGACCACGCCGCTGTCGGGCCAGCCCGACCTGCTCGGCGGCACCACGCCGGTCGCCGACGCGGTGTTCCAGGCGGGCGTAGAGCGCGGCTATCGCGACTTCATCGGCCATGTCGCCGACGCGCGGCACCTGACACCCGCGCGCGTCGACGAGATCGGCCAAGGGCGCGTGTGGGACGGCGGCACCGCGCGCCGGATCGGCTTGGTCGACCGGTTCGGGACGCTCGACGACGCGATCGTCGAGGCGGCGCACCGCGCGCATCTCGACCCCAAGAACGTCCACGCCGAATATCTGGAGAAGAAGCCGTCCGGGCTCGCGCTGCTGGTCCAGCAGTTCGCGCGCAACCGCGACGACCGGGACGATGACGCGGGCGGCGACGTGTTCGCGCGCGCCGCCGTGCTTCAGCGGGCGACCTTCGCACGCGCGCTGGGCGACGCGCGGCGGCTGGCGACAGGCGCGTCGGTGCAGGCGCGCTGCCTCGAATGCGTCGGGCTGGGGCCGGTGGCGGCGGACCCGGGCGACGCGAAGCTGATGGACCTGCTGCTGGCGCGGCTGGGCTGGTGAGGTGATCCGCCCCGCGCGCGAGGAGGACGCGGGCGCGGTGGCGGCGATCTACGCGCCCGAGGTGCTGGAGGGCATCGCGACGTTCGAGCTCGTGCCCCCCGACGCGGCGGAGATCGCCCGGCGGATGGCGGCGGGGGAGGGGCGCTACCCGTGGCTGGTGTGGGAGGAGGCGGGCGCGGTGGCAGGCTACGCCTATGCGAGCGCGTACCGCGCGCGGGCGGCATATGACCGGACGGCGGAGACGACGGTCTATGTCGCGCGGGAGGCGCAGGGCAGGGGCGTCGGGTGGCGGCTCTACGCCGCGCTGATCGAGCGGCTGACCGCGGACGGGTTCACGCAGGCGCTCGGCGTCATCTCGCTCCCCAACGAAGCTTCGGTGGCGCTCCACGAAGCGCTCGGCTTCCGCCAGGTGGCGCGGCTGGAGCGGGTGGGGTGCAAGTTCGGGCGGTGGCTCGACGTGGGCTATTGGCAGCGCAGGCTGGCTAGGGAGGGGGCGTGACGACGTCCGGCCTCGGCTTCCTCCTCGCGACGATCGCCGCGCTGTGCGTCGCGACGGTGTTCGCGGGTATCGTCGGGCGGCTCGGCTTTCCGGTGCCGAACGGTGACCGGCGGATCGGCTGCCTCGATGGCCTGCGCGGTTATCTGGCGCTGTCGGTCATGGCGCATCATTTCTATATCTGGGTCCAGGTCTCGCGGTTCGGGGCCGCTTGGCTTCCCCCGCCGGTTCACCTGTTCAACCAGCTCGGTGCCGGAGGTGTCGCGCTGTTCTTCATGACCACGGGGCTGGTATTCTATCCGCGGATGCTCGTGGGGTGGCGCGCGACATCGTGGCCCGCCCTCTACGTGACCCGAGCGTTCCGTATCCTGCCCCTCGTGGTTGTCGCGGTCGCCGCCGTGACCGCGCTGGTGATGCTCAGGACCTCGATCCTGCCAGATCAGCGCTATTTCGGCACCGCGCTGCGCTGGATCACGAGCTGGGGCGAGCCGTCATTGTTGGGGTATCCCGACACCGGTCGGGTCAACGCCTATGTGTTGTGGTCGTTATGGTATGAATGGCTGTTCTACCTCATCTTGCTGCCGGTCGGCGCGGTGGCGATGGACCGGTTGCGCGCCCGCGGGCGGCCGAGCTGGTGGTTTCCCGCGGCGTTGCTCGCGGTCGGCGCGGGGGCGCGACTGGTCGCGTTCCGGGCGGGGCATGCGCCCGGCGCGTTGCGATACCTCCCGCTGTTCTGCGCCGGGATGATCGCGTTCGAGTGTCAGGCGCGCGCCGGTCTGCGCGGGCTGCTCGCGCGACCTTGGTTAGCGGTGGTGTCGGCGGCGTTGCTGTTCGCGGCCATGTTGCTGGTCGGGGACCCATATGGCCTGGCGCTGCCCGCGTTCGCGCTGTTCTTCGCCTGCGCGGCGTGCGGGAATGACTTTGGCGGGGTACTGCGGACACGCGGCGCGCTTGTATTGGGCGAGGTGTCGTTCAGCATTTACCTGCTCCACGGCATCGTGCTGGACATTCTGTTCGTGGACGCGCGGGAGGTGATGGCGAAAGTGCCCGTCGCCGTGCTGCCCTGCCTGCTCCCGCTCGCCGCCGCCGCGGTGGTCGCGCTGTGCGCGTTGACCTATCTGCGAATCGAGCGACCCATGATGGGGTGGGGACGCCGGCTGAGCACCGGGCTGACAGAACGTCGCTTGCGGCTCCGCGCGGACGAGCTTGAGGTGGCGCCCTGACCAGCGCGGTGACGTTCCGGGGAGGGCGTCAACGGTCCTGCTCCCGCCGCCCCCGCCGCGTCGGCGCGTGAAAGTCCGGCGGCTTGTCCGCGACCCAGGCGACGAAGCGGGCGACCGCCGGGATCGCGCGCACTTCGTCCAGATCGCCGCCGATCTTGGCGAGGTCGACGTTGCTCACCGCCGCGTGGATCGCGCGGTGGCAGATGGGGTGGACGGGCACCGTCTCGCGCCCGCCCTCGCTCCTGGGCACCGCGTGGTGCCACTCGACCTTGCGCCCGAGCGGGCGCCCGCACAGCGCGCAGGTCTCCGGTGCTGCTGGCGGGGGCAGCGCGTCGAGCGCGGCGGCGGCGAGACGGCGCTTGATGCGGCCGCGGGTCACCCCCGCTTCATGGCCGCCAGCAGCTTCTTGACATCCTGCGATTGACCCCTCGGGCAGATCAGCACGTCGTTGCCGCTGGCCACCACGATCAGGTCCTCGACGCCGACCAGCGCGACGTGGATGCCGTCGCTGCGCACCAGGCACCCCCGCGTGTCGACCGCCGTCACCTCGCCGCGATGCGCGTTGCCTGCGTCGTCCACGTCGCTGATCGCGTGGAGCGCGTCCCAGCTGCCGAGGTCGCTCCAGCCCATCGACACCGGCACCACCGCGACCCGCTCCGCTTTCTCCATCACCGCATAGTCGACCGACTCGTCGGGGGCTGCGGCGAAAGCATCGCGGTCGGGGTAGACGCGCGTCCCCTCGCGGCGCGCGCGCGTCATCGCCTCCTGCGCCGCATGGAGCGTCTCGGGCGCGAGTGCGGCCAGCGCACCGAGGAAGAAGTCGGCGCGGAACAGGAAAATGCCGCCATTCCAGGCATGATCGCCGCTCGCGAGCATCTCGGCCGCCCGCTCGCGCGAGGGTTTCTCGACGAAGCGCGCCACCTTGTGGACGCCCGGCGCGAGCTCGTCGCCGATCTGGAGGTAGCCATAGCCGGTCTCCGGCGCGTCCGGCGTGATGCCGAACGTCACCAGCCAGCCCTCGCCGACCAGCGGCAGCGCCGCCTCCACGCCTGCGAGGAACGCGTCGGCGTCGGCGATGACATGGTCCGACGGCATCACCAGCAGCGCCGCCTCGCCCGCCCCCGCCGCCAGCGCCGCGAGCGCGATCGCAGGCGCGGTGTTGCGCGCCATCGGCTCGAGGATCAGCGCCTGAGCTTGCGCGGCGACCTCGCCCAGCTGCGCCTCCACCTCCTCCGCGTGACGCGCGTTGGCGACCACGATCGGCCGGGCGAAGCGCTGGCCCGCGGTGCGCCGCGCGGTGAGCTGGAGCATGGTCTCGCCCGCCGTCAGCGCGAGCAGCTGCTTGGGCCGCTCGGGCCGCGACATCGGCCACAGCCGCGTCCCCGACCCGCCGGACAGGATCACGGGGATGATGGGGGCGGGATGCGGCATGGGCGGGGCTCCGGGGGGCGGTGGGGTTTGTTCTAGATCAAGGCTGGGCGCGGGCAAAGGGTGCTCGACCTGAGGCGGGCGGGCGCGGGCAAAGCCCGCGCCCGCCGTCGAACGGGCTTGTCGGCTCCGCCGCCAACCCGCCGGCCGTGCTTAGCGCGAGTCAGCCGGGCGTCGCCGGCTCCCGCGCTAAGCATTCCTTATCCATTCGCCGCCACATGCACCCTGTCGGGATTGTTTACACGGGCGGCAAGGCGCGCATGGTCAGGGTGTTCAGGCACTACGTCCCCCACCTCGTGCTGATGCTCGGGGCGATCGACGCGGCGCTGCTGCTGGCGGCGGCGGAGATCGGCTGGGTGGTGCGCGCGCACCAGATCGGCATGGCCGTCACCCCCGCGCTCACCCGCTTGCCGCAGCTCGTCACCTTCGCCGCCAGCCTCCTGCTCGCGATGGTGGGCGTCGGCGTTTACTCGCCCGAGTCGCTCCATTCGGTGCGGCAAGCGACCGCGCGGTTGCTGGTCGCGATCTCGCTCGGCGTGCTCGTCCAGAGCGTGTTGTTCTTTGCGGTGCCGGGAATCACCTTCTGGCGCTCCAATCTCCTGTACGCGATGACCTTGTCGGCGGTGCTGCTGGTCGCGGCGCGCGTGGTGTTCGCCCAGGTGACCGACAGCGACGCGCTCAAGCGGCGCGTGGTGGTGCTCGGCGCGGGACCGCGCGCGGGCAGACTGGAGGGGCTGGCGAAGCGGCCCGGCGCGAGCTTCTGCGTCGCGGGCTATGTCGCGATGACCGCCGGCGCGCGCGCGGTGGGGCAGGCCCGCGCGCGCGAGGACATCCCCAACCTAGCCGAGCATGTCGTCGCCCTGCGCGCGAGCGAGGTGGTGCTGGCGCTGGAGGAGCGGCGCAACGCGCTGCCGCTGGCCGACCTGCTCCGGATCCGCACCACGGGGGTGAACGTCACCGACCTGTCGAGCTTTCTGGAGCGCGAGACAGGGCGCGTCGACCTCGCCTCGGTCAACCCGTCCTGGCTGATCTTCTCCGACGGCTTCTCGTCGGGGCGCGTGCTGTCGGGGCTGATGAAGCGCGGGTTCGACATCGTCGTCAGCCTCGCGTTGCTGGGGTGCATGGCCCCAGTGCTGCTCGTCACCATGCTGGCGATCAAGCTGGAGAGCCGGGGGCCGGTCTTCTACCGCCAGCGCCGCGTCGGGCTGTTCAACGAGCCGTTCGACATCCCCAAGTTCCGCTCGATGCGGACCGATGCGGAAAGCGGCGGCAAGGCGGTGTGGGCGATGAAGGACGACCCGCGCGTGACCCGTGTCGGGCGGCTGATCCGCAAGGTCCGCATCGACGAGATTCCGCAGGCGTGGAGCGTGCTAAAAGGCGAGATGAGCTTCGTCGGCCCGCGTCCCGAGCGGCCGCAGTTCGTCGAGTCGCTCGAAGGGCAACTGCCCTATTATGCCGAGCGGCACATGGTGAAGCCGGGCATCACCGGCTGGGCGCAGATCAACTATCCGTACGGCGCGTCGATCGACGATGCGCGGCACAAGCTCGAATACGACCTTTACTACGCGAAGAACTATTCGCCGTTCCTCGACCTGCTGATCCTGTTGCAGACCCTGCGCGTGGTGCTGTGGCCGGAAGGCGCGCGGTGAGGGGGGCTGGATGCCCGCTACGCTGACGCTCGCGCTGTGGTCGCTGGCCGCGCTTGGATTCGGGCTGCTTGGCTTGGCGCAGGCGCGGCGGGTCGGCGAAGGGCTGCCGCGGCGCGCGTTCGTGGGCGCGCTGGGGGCGACCGCCTTGTGGGCGTTGGCGATGGCGGGCGTCGGCGCGGGGGAACTCGCGACCCGGCTGACGGAGGCGGGGCGGACGCTCGCCTGGCTCGGCTTCACCGGCGCGCTCGCC
>CALMGC010000041.1 GCA_937863505.1 uncultured Sphingomonadales bacterium
CGCCGGTGGACACCGACCGCGTGGCCCGGATCAAGGAAGCGCTCGCCAACGGCACCTTCCCCATCCTGCCCGCGACGATCGCCGACCGGCTGATGGCCTTTCGCTACGATTGGATTGCCGATGACCAGGCGTGACGCGCTGATCCGCTGCATCGACGCGCTCCACCAGGAGATCGGCGCGCTCAAGGCAAACGACGTCGGTGCGCTGGAGCGCGCGACCGACGCCAAGCTCCACGCGATCGACGACGTGCGGCGCCTCGGCGACGGGCCTGCGGGGCCCGAGCTGCGCGAACTCGCGGACGAGGCGCACCGGCTGAATGAGACGTGCCGCATCTACGTCAACCTGCAGGCGGCAAATGTTCGCCGCCGCCTGCAAATGCTGACCGGCGAGGGCGGCAACGCGTACCGGCGCGGGGGCGTGGCGGCGTATGCGTAGCTGATCCTCCCCATTGAAGCGGAGGGGGGCCGCTCGCGTAGCGAGTGGTGGAGGGGCGGTGGCCACAAAGGTGCCGTTCTGAAGCGTATTCCCCTCCACCAAGCCGCTTCGCGCCTCGGTCCCCTCCCCGCTTCGCAGGGAGGATCATGGGACTGGCACGCCTCTTGCTCTATACCGGGCATGACGATCGGTTCAGTCCTCCATGCCGGTAGCGGCGCGGTTCAATCCGCCATCGCCACGGCGGCGCGCGCGACGGGGGTCGATTTCTCCTACCTGCTCGGCCAGGCGAAGCTCGAGTCCGGGCTCAACGCCGGCGCGCGCGCGGGCACCTCTTCCGCGAGCGGCCTCTACCAGTTCATCGAGCAGAGCTGGCTCGCGGTGGTCAAGAAGCACGGGGCCGAGCACGGCCTCGGCTGGGCCGCCAACGCTATCCAGCCGGGCGCGAACGGGCGGCTGACGGTCGGCGACGCGGGCACCCGCCAGGCGATCCTGTCGCTCCGCAACGACGCGGGCACCGCCAGCCTGATGGCCGCCTCCTATGCGTCCGACAACAAGGCGGCGCTGGAGGGCAGCCTCGGTCGCGCGGCCACCGGCACCGACCTGTACATGGCGCACTTCCTCGGGCTCGGCGGCGCACACAAGTTCCTGTCGACCATGGCGAGCAACCCCGGCGCGACCGCCGCCGCGCTGTTCCCCGCCGCCGCCGCGGCCAACCATAACGTCTTCTACGCGCATGACGGGTCGGCGCGTTCGCTGTCCGACATCTACCAGCATTTCGCGGGCAAGCTCGGCGCCGCGGTCGAGGGCGCGGTCGCGCCGATCGGCAACGCCGTCTCCACCGCGCTCGCGGACGGATCGGAAGTCGTCTCCGGCGGGGGGCAGAGCGCGCACGACGCGGTCGCCTGGGCATCGTCGACCCTAGGCCAGCTCAAGACCGCGGCGGGCAGCGCCACCAACCTGCTCCGCCCCACCCCCGACACCGCGCGGCTGGCCTACATGATGCTCGCGAGCATGGGCGGCTGAGATGCTGAAGCGCCTCCACCTCCGCTCCGCCGCGCTGCCGGTCGCGATCCTGCTCCTCGTCGTGCTGATGGTGGTGCCGATCCCGGCGGCGATGCTCGACGTGTTCTTCGTCCTCAACATCACGATCAGCCTCGCGGTGCTGATGGTCAGCCTCAACGCGCAAAAGCCGTTGGACTTCTCCGCCTTCCCCACCGTGCTGCTGTTCGCGACCTTGTTCCGCCTCGGCCTCAACGTCGCCTCCACCCGCGTGGTGCTGGTCCACGGGCACCAGGGCGAGAGCGCGGCGGGGCATGTGATCGAGGCGTTCGGCTCGTTCCTGATCGGCGGCGACTATGTCGTCGGGCTGTTCGTGTTCGCGATCCTTGTCATCATCAACATGATCGTCGTCACCAAGGGCGCGGGCCGCGTGTCCGAGGTGTCCGCGCGTTTCACGCTCGACGCGCTGCCCGGCAAGCAGATGGCGATCGACGCCGACCTCAACGCGGGGCTCATCACCCCCGACGAGGCCAAGACGCGCCGGGTCGAGGTCGCGACGGAGGCGGATTTCTACGGCTCGATGGACGGCTCGTCCAAGTTCGTGAAGGGCGACGCGGTCGCGGGGCTGTTGATCCTCGCCGCCAACATCGTCGGCGGCTTGATCCTCGGGCCGGTCAGCCACGGGCTGACGATCTCGCAGGCCGCGCACAGCTATGTCCTGCTCGCGATCGGCGACGCGCTGGTCGCGCAGTTGCCCTCGCTCATGCTCTCCATCGCCGCCGCCGCAATCGTGACGCGCGTCAACTCGACGCAGGATTTGGCGGGGCAGATCGGCACCCAGTTCGGCTCGGCGCGGACCTGGACGCCGGTCGCGGCGATCCTGGCGCTGCTCGGGCTGATGCCGGGGATGCCGCACCTCGTCATCCTCCCCGCCGCCGCAGGCGCGGGGTTCATGGCGTACCGGCTCAACAAACAGGCGAAGCTGCCGCCCCCGCCCGCCCCCGCCGCGCCCGCGCCCGACCCGAGCAAGATCGGCTGGGACGAGGTCACCGACGGGCTGCAGGTCAATCTCGACATCGGCTATGGCCTCGTGCCGCTCGCCGACGAGCGCCGGGGCGCGCCGTTGATGGGCCGGATCACGGGCGTCCGGCGGCAGCTGTCGAAGGAGCTCGGCTTTGTCGTGCCCTCGGTACGGGTGCGCGACGACATCAACCTCGCGCCTTATACCTACCGCATCCTGGTCGGCGGCGTCGTCGTCGGCGAGGATCAGGTCAGCCCCGACGAG
>CALMGC010000042.1:0-5017 GCA_937863505.1 uncultured Sphingomonadales bacterium
CCGTCGAGCGTTGCGGCATCATGGGGGCGAGCGGTCGTACTCGCCTGCGCCGCAACTCGCTCCGGTCGTCCTGAGCTTGTCGAGGGGCCGGCAATGGGCGTGACCTTGGCAGGCTCGGCTCGAACGGGCTTGGCGGCAGGCACCGCCACCGCGCGAAGCGGGCGCACCGTCGCCATCACCCGCGCCCACAGCCCCGCCTCGTCAGCGCTGAGCGGCCGCTCCGCTATTGTCCGCGCCTCCCAACCGCGCCAGCGTACCGACCGGCAGCAGCAGGAAGGCGGTGCCGTGCGCGCTCATCCCGCCCGCGATCGCCGCCGCCTCGTCTCCCTCGCCCCAGAAGGTGTCGAAGCGGTTCGCGCCCCGGATCGCCCCGCCCGTGTCCTGCGCGACCCAGAGCGAGGAGGCGTCCGCGCGGTCCATCGACAGGAAAACCGGCGCGCCGAGCGACACGAACTTCGGGTCCACCGCCGCGCTCGTCCCAGCCACCACCGGCAGTCCGAGCGCGCCGACCGCGTCACCGGCGAGCGGGCGGAAGAACACGAAATTGCGGTTCTCGTCCATGATCCCGCGCGCCTCGTCGGGATGCTCGTGGAGATAACGCACGATCCCCTGCATGTTCGCCTGCCCCGGCGCGAGCAGACCGCGCGCGCGCATCGTGCCGCCGATGCCGGTATAGTCGCGCCCGTTGCCGCCGTCATAGCCGATGCGGAGCACCCGCCCGTCGGGAAGCCGCAGAACGCCCGACCCCTGCACCTGAAGGAAGAACACCGAAGCCGGGTCCGCCGCCCAGGCGAGCACGGGCGCGCTGCGCCTGATCGCGCCCGCCTCGATCGCCGCGCGGTCGTAATAGGGGACGAGCGAACGGCCCTGCACGCGCCCGCGGACCTTCTTGCCCTTCAACGCGTCCGAGAACTGGCCGAGGTCGACGTCGATCAGGTCGCTGGGGCGCGCATAGATCGGCTCGTCATAACCGGAACGGCGGTCGAGCGAGGCGGCGAGTTCGGGGACGTAATAGCCGGTCGCGAACGCGCGCCCGTCGCCGACCTGCACCGCCTCGAACCAGCGCGCGAAGAACCGCGCCGGGTTGCCCGCCTGCGCGGCGGCGGCGCAGGCGGGTCGCCAGTCGTCCGGGCGCGTCAACCCGGACTGGTCGGTGCGGCGCAACAAGGAAGGACAGCTCGCACGAAAACTCGCCAGCGCGACGGAGGCCGCCTCGGGGGCGAGCGGGAGCGAAGCGATCGGCGGTCCGGCGGTTATGCCGGTCGCGGCGGCATTGGTCGCACCCGGCGCAGGGACGTAGGGCTGCGGCGCGATCGGCGTCGCAGGCACGGGCTGGCGTACCGGCAACGGCGCGCGCGAGGGCGGACGCGCATAGTCGGCGACCGGCTCGCTCCGCCCCGGCGGAGACCTTTCCGATCGGACCGGCGCGGCGGTCGGCTCACCCGGCGGCACCACCCGGCCCACGCAGGCGGCGAGCAACAAGGCCGCCGCCGGCGTACTCCAACGCGCGCGCACGCTCACGCCCCCACTCAAGCCTCGTCGGTGTCGGCAAGCTTCCAGTTCGGGTCGCTGCTCTTCAGCGTCCGCGCGAAGGTCCAGACGTCATGCGTCTCGATCGCATCGGTCGTCGAGCCGGCGATCACCACGCCGTCCGCATCGCGCGTCACCGCCGAGACCACGCCGTCCAGCCGTACCGTGATCCGTCCGACGCGTCCGTCGAGCCCCGCATCAACGATCGTCGCGCGCTCGATGACGACCAGGCGGTTATCGAGCCGATGCCCGGCGGTGTTGCGCGCCGCGATCGCCTCGCCGAACGCCGCCGCCACGTCAGGCTCGGCGAGCCAGGCGAGCTTCTCTTCGTCCGCCGCCCAGAACGCTTCGAGCACCATGCGATAGGCAGACTGCGCCCCGGCGAGAAACTGATTGACGTCGAACCCCGGCTCGCCCGCGACGATCGCGCGCAGGCCGTTGGCGGCGGCGGGCTCGATCGTACCCGCCGGAAGCGCGCGCGGCTCGGACGCGCCGTCGACCGCGCGCGGCGCGGCGGGCTGCGTCAGCGGCGCGCGCGCGCCCTCGGTCGCCTTGGGAAGCGGTTGCTCATGCCCGGTCCGCTTGCCCAGCACCGAATAAAGTCGGAGCGCCAGGAACCCGGCCACCATTGCTAACAGGATGACGTAGAACACCGGGCCTCCACCCTCGCACGAACCCGTCATATAAGCGGTCCCGCCTCCAAGTTCAAAGGCGAACCGCGTGCCTAAGTTGATAGGGGCCGCGGCCCCTGCTACCTGCCCGCCGATCGGCGCGCGGCGCCCCGGCAAGGACTTGATACATGGCTGACGCAACCACCCTCGGCACCGGGCCGATCGCGAACGGAGAGGACAATGCGCCCGCCGCGGGCATGATCTCGCAATACGTCAAGGACCTATCGTTCGAGAATCCCAACGCGCCCGGCATCTACCAGTCGCAGACCGCGCCCGCGATCGACGTCCAGTTCAACATCGGCGCGGAGCAGGTTGGGGAGGAAGTGCATGAGGTGACGCTCAAGATCGAGGTCAAGGCGGACTCGGAGGGCACGGTCGCGTTCATCGTCGACCTCACCTATTCGGGGCTGTTCGGTTTCCGCAATGTCCCCGCCGACCAGATCCAGCCCTATCTCCTGGCCGAGGGCCCGCGGCTGCTGTTCCCCTTCGCGCGCCGGGTGGTGGCGGACACGATCCGCGACGGCGGCTTCCCCGCGCTGCTGCTCGAGCCGATCGACTTCGCGCAGCTGTACATGCAGCAGCAGCAGGGCGGCGCGGGCCCGAACGTGAGCGTGACCGGGCACGCCTGACCAGTGAACCTTGGTAGAGCCCTGGGCTCGGTCGGCGGGCTGACGCTCGCCAGCCGGGTGCTCGGACTGGTGCGCGATGCCTTGGGCGCGCGATTCCTGGGCGCCGGGCTCGCGTCCGACGCGTTCCTGATCGCGTTTCGCCTCCCAAATATGTTTCGCGCGCTGTTCGCGGAGGGTGCGTTCTCCGCCGCGTTCATCCCGATGTTCAACCGCAAGGTCGGCGACCCCGAAGGTCGCGGCCTGATCGACGGCATCGCCTTTGCCGACGATGCGCTGTCGGTGCTGTTGCCGGTGCTGCTGGCGATGACGGTGCTGGTCGAGCTGTTTGCCTGGCCCGTCACCTGGCTGCTCACTTTCGGCTACAAGGATGCGAGCCCGGAGCAGTTCGCGTTCGTGGTGCGGCTGTGCCGCTGGACGTTCCCGTATCTCATGCTGATCAGCGTCGTGTCGTTGCTCGGCGGCATCCTCAACTCGATGCACCGGTTCTGGGTCAACGCCGCCGCGCCGATCCTGCTCAACCTGACCTTGATTGCCGCGCTGCTGCTGTTCCACACCCACGACCCGCTCGCCACCGCGCGCAACCAGGCGATCGCGGTGACGGTGTCGGGCGCGCTTCAGCTTGCCTGGCTGTGGCAGAACTGCCGTGCGAACGGCGTCCACCTCCGCTTCAAGCGTCCCCGGCTCAACGCCGATGTGCGCCGTCTGCTTGCGCTGATCTGGCCGGCGGCGGCGGGCGCGGGGGCGGTGCAGATCAACCTCGTCATCTCCACCGCGCTCGCGGCCTCGCTGCTCCCGCACGGGTCGGTTACGTACATCTACCTCGCCGACAGGCTGAATCAGCTGCCGCTCGGGCTGATCGGCATCGGGCTCGGCACCGTGCTGCTCCCCACCATCTCCGCGCAGCTCGGGCGCGGCGCGGAGGGTGAGGCGATGGCGACGCAGAACCGCGGCATGGAGCTGGCGCTGTTCCTCACCCTCCCCGCGACCGCGGCGCTCGTCACGGCGGGGGTGCCGATCGTCGCGGCGCTGTTCCAGCATGGCCGGTTCGACCCCGTCGCGGCGAGCTACACCGCGCAGGCGCTCGCGGCCTTTTCGATCGGGCTGCCGTCGTACATCCTCGTCAAGGTGCTGACGCCGGGCTATTACGCGCGCGCCGATACGCGCACGCCGGTGCGCTATGCGACGATCTCGATGGTCGTGAACCTCGTGCTCAACTTGGCGTTCGTGGTGCCGCTCCGCCACATGGGTCCGCCGCTCGCGACCGCGCTGTCGTCGACCGTCAACCTCGTCCTGCTCTACCGGACGCTGGTGCGGCGCGGGCAGTTCGTCGCGGACGCGCAGCTGCGGCGGCGCGCGTGGCGGCTGACGGCGGCGTCGCTGCTGATGGGCGCGGCGCTGTGGTGGAGCGCCGACCGGTTCGCGCCGTATACGGGCGCACCGGGGCTAGAGCGTTGGGCGGCGCTGGCGGTACTCGTCGCGCTCGGCGCGGGCGTTTACGCCGTCGCCTGCTTCCTGTTCGGCGCGATCCGTCCGTCAGACATCCGCGCGCTGTTGCGCCGCCCAGCCAAGGCCTGACCCCCATGCGAGTCGTTTCCGGCATTCAGCCGACCGGCAATCTCCACCTCGGCAACTATCTCGGCGCGATCAAGCAATGGGTCGCGATGCAGGATGGCATGAGTGCCGGAGACGAATGCCTGTTCTTCCTCGCCGACCTCCATGCGCTTAGTCAGCCGGTGAACCCGGCGGAGCTCGCCGCCAACACGATCGAGATGGCGGCGGTGCTGCTCGCCTGCGGCATCGACCCGGTACGCGCGATCCTGTTCAACCAGGCGCGCGTGCCTGCTCATAGCGAGCTCGCCTGGCTGCTCGGCGGCACCGCGCGGATGGGGTGGCTTTCCCGCATGACGCAGTGGAAGGACAAGGCGGGCAAGCAGGGCGACTCGCAAAGTACCGCGCTGTTCAATTATCCCGTGCTCCAGGCCGCCGACGTGCTGCTCTATCGCGCGACGCACGTCCCCGTCGGGCACGACCAGAAGCAGCATCTAGAGCTCGCCCGCGACATCGCGACCAAGTTCAACGGGGACTATGGCGTCGACCTGTTCCCCCTGCCCGAGCCGTTCATCTCCCCCGCCGCGCCGCGCATCATGTCTCTGCGCGACGGCACCGCGAAGATGAGCAAGTCGGACC
>CALMGC010000042.1:5027-10865 GCA_937863505.1 uncultured Sphingomonadales bacterium
ACATGAGCCGGATCAGCCTCAATGACCCGGACGACCTGATCGCGCAGAAGCTCCGCAAGGCGCGCACCGATGCGCCGCCGCTGCCCGAGACGATGGCGGAACTGGAAGGCCGGGCGGAGGCGAAGAACCTCGTCACCATCTACGCCGCGCTTGCCGGGCGCGCGCCGGATGCGGTGCTGGCGGAGTTCGCCGGCCAAGGCTTCGGCGCGTTCAAGCCCGCGCTCGCCGACCTCGCGGTCGCGACGGTCGCGCCGATCCGCGAGCGGATGGCGGCGCTCTTGGCTGACCGCGGTGAGGTGGCGGCGGTGCTGGAGCGGGGCGCGGAACGCGCGCGGGCGCTGGCCGCGCCGACGCTGGCGGCGGCGCAGCTGGCAGTTGGGTTGCAGGTCTAGCTCTCCCTTTCTCCTTGCCCCGAGCGAATTAGCCCTCCAGCTGCCGCATCAGCACCCGCACCGCCCCGTCCACATCCGCGTCGCTATCCCGCAGCTGCTCCACCCTGCGGACCGCGTGGATCACCGTGCTATGGTCCCGCCCGCCGAACTTGCGCCCGATCTCGGGCAGCGACCGCGTCGTCAGCCGCTTGGACAGGTACATTGCGATCTGTCGCGGGCGCGCCACCGCGCGCGCGCGGCGGTCGGAGACGAGGTCCACGGGCTTGAGCTCGAAATGCGCGGATACGAGTTTCTGGATCTCCTCGATCGTCACCCGCCGCTGCGCGCCGCGCAGCACGTCGCCCAGCGTCGCCGTCGCGAAGTCGAGGTCGATCGTCTCCCCCGTCAGCGTCGCATAGGCGACCACGCGGTTGAGCGCGCCTTCCAGCTCGCGGATGCTCTGGTGGATGCGCGTCGCCAGCAGGTCGAGCACGTCGGCGGGCACGCGGCAATCGGGCAGGTCGGCGAGTTTCCGCTCCAGCACCGCGCGGCGCAGCCCCAGCTCGGGCGGCTTGATGTCCGCGACGAGGCCACCCGCCATCCGCCCGAGGATGCGCGGCTCCACCCCGTCGAGCGCCTGCGGGCAACGGTCGGCGGAGATCACCAGCCGCTTGCCCGCCGCCATCACCTCGTTGATCGTGTGGAAGAACTCCTCCTGCGTCGAGTCCTTGCCCGCGATGAACTGGAGGTCGTCGATCAGCAGCAGGTCCGCCGAGCGCAACCGCGCCTTGAACGCGAAAGTGTCGCGCGCGCGCAGGGCGGAGACGAACTCGTACATGAACCGCTCGGCGGACATGACCAGCACGCTCGCGCCCGGGTTCGTCGCCAGAAACGCATGGCCGATCGCGTGCTGGAGGTGCGTCTTGCCCTGCCCGGTGCCGCTGTGAAGGAACAAGGGGCTGAAACGGGGCGCGCCCGGCTCGGCAAGCGCGCGCGCGGCGTTGAACGCGACCCGGTTTGAGGCGTCGACCACAAAGCGCGCGAAGGTGAAACGCGCGTCGAGCTGCGGTCGCTCGACGGCAGGGGTCGCCCCGGCGGCGACAGACTGCGTGGGCGCGGTGAGCACGGTCGGGGCCGCCCCCGCAACCCGCGTCTCGATCGCGACGCTCCGCACGCCCGGCAGCGCGGCGCGAAACTCGTGAAGCAGCCGGTCGGCATAATGATTGCGGACCCAATTGGTCATGAACGCGGACGGCAGCGCGAGCCGGATCGTGTCCGCCTCCCCCGTCTCGAGCAGCTCCATCGGTTTCAGCCATTGCTCGAACAGGCGCGCGCCCGCCGACTCGCGCAGGTTTCCCCGCACTCGCGCCCAGGCCCTGGCGGTCTCGCTGTCGTCCGTTCCGCCCGTTCGCGCCACGCGCACTTCTCCCCCGGCCGCGAAGCACCCCCGCGCGGCCCATGATTTTCTACCGGCAAAGCTCCTCCGTTGCGGCCAAAGCCGCTCCGGTCCTCGCGATGTTCAAGCGACCGCGCGGCGGATGGCCGGCGCGATGGGACTCGTTATGAAGCGCAGGCAGAGTCGATCAAGCCCGGATGTTGTCGCATCTCTGAAATAAACGGGATTGACTCGCCTCTAGCACGGAAACGCGTGGGATTTTATGTAACTCGCTGATTTCGCTAGGTCTTTGTACCCGGCGAGGGTTTTGGCCCCGCATCGAATCGCGGTGAGTCCTCGGGTTCGCGGTGTGTTCTCCACACTTTGCCACCGGCACGAAAAAACCCGCCGGGTGGACCCGGCGGGCTAACGAATTCGCAGCGCTGGAGACCGGTTCAGGCCAGCGCGGTGACCCGCTTGGTCAGCCGCGCGAACTTGCGCGCCGCGGTGTTGCGGTGGAGTACGCCCTTGGCGACGCCGCGCGCCAGCTCGGGCTGGGCCTGCGCCAGCGCGTCCGCGGCAGCGGCCTTGTCGCCCGAGGCCAGCGCCGACTCGACCTTCTTGACGAAGGTGCGAATGCGGCCGGTGCGCGCGCCGTTGACTTCGGCGCGGCGATCGTTGCGGCGGATGCGCTTCTTGGCTTGCGGCGTGTTCGCCATGGAGGTCCTCTGATGCTGTTACGGCGAAGCGGGCGCTGGGGGAGGCCCCGACGCCCGTGGTGACGCGGCTCTGGCGCGCGCGTCCACGAAAGTCAACCGCGCTGGCAGGCGGGGCACCAGAAGGTCGAGCGCCCGCCCTCCGGCCTGCGCTTCACAACCGCGCCGCACGCGCAGCCCAAGCCCTCGCGCCCGTACACCCGCCATTGCTTGGAGAAATAGCCGAGCTCGCCATCGGGTCGCGCATAGTCGCGCAAGGTCGAGCCGCCCGCCAGGATTGCGGCTTCCAGCACCGCGCGGATCGCCTCGACGAGCCGCTCCAGCCGGGGCAGCGCGATCCGCCCCGCGTCGCGCGACGGCGCGATGCGAGCGAGGTGCAGCGCCTCGCACACATAGATGTTGCCCAGCCCCGCCACGACCCGCTGGTCGAGGAGCATCGCCTTGATCGGCGCGCGCCGCCCCTTGAGCGCATCAAGCAGGTACGCACCCGTCAGCTCCGCGCCGAGCGGCTCCGGCCCCATGGTGGCAAAGGCGGGATACGCTCCCAGCTGCGCCGTCTCGACCAGGTCGACAAAGCCGAACCGGCGCGGGTCGTTGAGCGCCAGCCGCCGCCCCGCCGCCGTCTCGATCACGAGGTGGTCGTGCGCGAGGCTCTCGCCGGGATCGACGCGCCATCGCCCCGACATGCCGAGGTGGAACACGACGGTGTCGTCCCGGTCGGTATGGATCAGCCCGTATTTCGCGCGCCGCCCGAGCCCCGTCACCCGCGCGCCCGTCAGTCGCTGGCGCAGGTCCGCCGGAAACGGCCAGCGCAGCCCCTCGCGCCGCAGCTCCAGCGACGCGATCCGCTCGCCGATCAGCACGGGGGCAAGCCCGCGCACGGTGGTTTCGACTTCGGGAAGCTCGGGCACGAAGGCGAGCTAGGTTGCGCCCTCCCCCGCCACAAGCCTAGGGGCACGAGCATGGAAACCGTCTCCTTCGGCTTTGAAGACGTCGCACCTGAGGAAAAGACCCGGCGCGTCGGCAACGTGTTCACGGGCGTGGCCTCGCGCTACGACCTGATGAACGACGCAATGTCGGGCGGGATGCACCGGCTGTGGAAAGACCGCTTCGTGCGCCGGGTGAAGCCGCGCAGCGGCGAGCGCATCCTCGACATGGCGGGCGGCACCGCCGACATCGCATTTCGCCTAGCCCGCTACGGGGCCGAGGTGACGGTCGCGGACATCAACCCGGCGATGCTCGACGTCGGCAAGCAGCGCGCGGCCAAACGCGGCATCGCGGGGCTGGAGTGGAGCGAGCAGAATGCGGAAACGCTTACCCTCGCCGACCGGCAGTTCGACGCCTACACGATCGCGTTCGGCATCCGCAATGTGACCGACATTCCCGCCGCGCTGCGCGAAGCGCATCGGGTGCTGAAGCGCGGCGGGCGGTTCTTCTGCCTTGAGTTCTCAACGACGCAATGGCCGGGCTTCAAGGACGTGTACGACGCCTATTCGCACCGGCTCGTGCCGCAGCTCGGCAAGCTGCTGGCGGGCGACGCGGACAGTTATCGCTACTTGATCGAGTCGATTCGCCGCTTTCCGCCGATGCCGCAATTCGAGCGCATGATCGGCGAGGCGGGTTTCGTCCGCACGAGCGTCGAACCACTCCTCGGCGGGCTGGTCGCGATCCACAGCGGCTGGAAGATCTGACCCCGCGCTCGTGACCAGCGCCGTCACGCACCTCTGGCGTCTTACGCGTTGGGGCCGCACGCTCGCGCGGCACGGCGCGCTGCGCGGGGTAGAGCGCGACCGCAATGCGCCCGCCGTCGTACGCCGTCTCGCCCGCCTCGCGCGGGTGGGCACGTTCGCGCCAAAACAACCGCGCTATGCCGACGCTTTCCAGGCGATCGGCCCGGCGGCGGTCAAGTTCGGCCAAACGCTCGCGACCCGCCCCGACCTCGTCGGCGAGGACGCAGCGCGCGACCTTCAGCGGCTGCAAGACGCGCTCCCCCCGCTCCCCTTCAACGTCATCCGCCGAGCCATAGAGTCGAGCCAACGCTACCCGCTCTCCGCGCTGTTCGACAGCATCGACGAGCAGCCCGTCGGTGCCGCCTCGATCGCGCAGGTCCACCGCGCGGTGACGACCGACGGGCAGGTGGTCGCGGTCAAGGTTCAGCGGCCCGGCGTCGAGGCGGAGTTCGCGCGCGCGATCGACACCTATCAATGGGCCGCCGCGCACCTTGAAGCGTTCGGGGGCGAGTTCACTCGGCTGCGCCCGCGCGTGGTGATCGAGACGTTCAAGCGCTGGACCGCGCGCGAACTCGACTTCCGTCGCGAGGCCGCGTCCGCGTCCGAGCTCGCCGAGGCGATGGCGGCCGAGCCCGACTACCATGTCCCCGCGATCGACTGGCGGCGCACCACGGGCAAGGTGCTGACGCTCGAATGGATCGACGGGGTGAAACTGTCCGACCGCGCCGCGCTGGTCGCGGGCGGCCAAGACCTGCCCCGCCTCGCGCGCACGCTGGTCCACGCCTTCCTGCGCCAGGCGATCGCGGAGGGTTTCTTCCACGCCGACATGCACCAAGGCAATCTGTTCGCGCTGCCCGATGGCCGGGTCGCGGCGATCGACTTCGGCATCATGGGGCGGCTCGACCGGCAGGCGCGACTGTGGCTGGCGGAGATTCTCCATGGCCTCATCACCGGCGATTACCGCCGCGTGGCCGAGATCCACTTCGAGGCGGCGTACGTCCCCGCGCACCACAATGTCGCCGAATTCGCCACCGCCTTGCGCGCCGTCGGCGAGCCGATGCGCGGGATGCCGGTCAAGGAGATGTCGATCGGCACCATGCTCGACGGGCTGTTCTCGATCACGCGCGATTTCGAGATGCAGGTTCAGCCGCATCTGCTGCTGCTGCAGAAGACGATGGTGATGGTGGAAGGGGTCGCGACCTCGCTCGACCCGGAGATCAACCTGTGGGTCGTCGCAGAGCCGGTGGTCGCCGAATGGATCAGGGGTGAGCTTGGGCCGGAGGGGCGGATTGCCGACGCGCTGGTCACCAATCTGCGCACGCTCGCGCGGCTGCCCGACCTCGTCCGCCGGATCGAGGACAAGTTCCCACCTGCGGGCGGCGCACCGCCGATCCCGCCCATCCCCGTCGTCGCGACGGTGAAGCTCGGCAGCGCGGTTCGCTATGGCGTGGTCGCCGCCGCCGCCGCGCTCGCGGGCGTGGTGGCGACGCTCGCGGTCGTTCACTGATGCCGCGCCGCGCGCGCCCGCTCTGGCTCGCCGCGCCCACCCGCTTCGCGGACCTTCGGCGCGAGCAGGCGTGGATGGCGCTGGCGATGGTCGCGGCGCTGCTGCTCGCGACGATGACCGCCTTGGTCGCCCCCGGCCC
>CALMGC010000043.1 GCA_937863505.1 uncultured Sphingomonadales bacterium
TGCGGCGGTGAAATCCACCATGGGCACGACCCGCGCATAGTTCAACCGAGTCGGGCCGATCACGCCGACCACGCCCACCACCTGCCCGTCCGCGCCCCGGAACGGCTTGGCGATGACGGACGAACCAGACAGCGCGAACAGCTTGTTCTCCGCACCGATGAAGATGCGGGTCGCGTCGCCCGCGCGCGCCGAGTCGAGCAGGCGCGCGATATCCTGCTTGCCCTCCAGATCGTCGAGCAGGTCGCGCACCCGATCGAGATCGGCGGCGGCGGCCGCGTCGATCAGCCGCCCCTGCCCGCGCACGATCAGCACCGGGCGCCGCTCGCCATCCTCGCTCCACACCGCCAGCCCCGCCTCGACCAGCGCGCGCGCCGCCCCGTCGATCGCCGCGCGCCCGTCGGCGATCTCCGCCGCGATCCGCGCGCGCGCCTCGGCGAGCGTCAGCCCGCCCAGCGTCGCGCTCATGTAGTTGCCCGCCTCGACCAGCGTGGAGGGCGACAGGCCGTCGGGCAGGTCCACCACCCGGTTCTCGACCGCGCCGTCCTCGCTCACCAGCACCGCCAGCGCCTGCCGCCCCGACAGCGGGACGAAGCCGATCGAGCGTAGCCGCAGCTCGCGCTTGGGCACCATCACCAGCCCGGCGCAGGCGGACAGGCCCGACAGCGCGGCGGCGGTGGCGGCGATCGCGTCCTCCACCGGCCCGGAGCCCTCGCTTGCGCGGCGGGCGATGGTCGCCTGCTCCTCCGCGCTGGGCTCGAGCGCCTGCATCATGCCGTCGACGAACAGGCGCAAACCGCGCTCGGTCGGCATCCGCCCCGCGCTGGTGTGCGGGGCGGCGAGCAGCCCCAGCGCCTCCAGCTCGCCCATCACCGAGCGGATGGACGCGGGCGACAGGTTCAGGCCCGCTTGCGCCAGCGTCCGCGACCCCACCGGCTGCCCGCTGGCGAGATAGCCGTCGACGACGCGCCGGAAGATGTCGCGCGCGCGGTCGGATAGGTCGCTGATCGGGGGAGCGGGCGACATGACGCGCATGTAGCCCGCCGTTTGCCCCCGCGAAAGCGGGGTGACGGGAAAGCAGCGCGCGGCTAGGCAGCGGCAAACCACAGGAGTTCCCTCATGCGCCCCTCCGGCCGCGCGCCCGACCAGATGCGCTCCATCTCGATCGAGCCGCATTATACTCGCCACGCCGAAGGCTCCGTCCTGGTCGCGTTCGGCGACACCAAGGTGCTCGTCACCGCCTCCGTCGAGGAGCGGGTGCCGCCGTTCCTGCGCGGCAAGGGCGAGGGCTGGGTGACCGCCGAATACGGAATGCTCCCCCGCGCGACCCACACCCGCGGCTCGCGCGAGGCGGCGAAGGGGAAACAGTCGGGGCGAACTCAGGAGATACAACGGCTGATCGGTCGATCGTTGCGCGCCGTCACCGACATGAAGGCGCTCGGCGAGCGGCAGATCACGCTCGATTGCGACGTGATCCAAGCGGACGGCGGCACCCGCACCGCGTCGATCAGCGGCGCATGGGTCGCGCTTCGGCTCGCGGTCAACACGCTGATGGCGACGGGCAAGCTCTCCGCCGACCCGATCCGGCAAAAGGTGGCGGCGGTGTCGTGCGGCATCTATCAGGGGACGCCGGTGCTCGACCTCGATTATCCCGAGGACTCCGCCGCCGACGCGGACGCTAATTTCGTGCTGCTCGAGAACGGTCACATCGCCGAGGCGCAGGCGACGGCGGAAGGCGCGACCTATGACGAGGAAGCGCTGCTTCGCCTGCTCCGCCTCGCGCGCATCGGCTGCGCGGACATCTTCGCCGCGCAGGAGCGCGCGGTTCGGTGAGCCTCGACCTTCCTGACCCACAGGCGATCCGCAAGCTAGCGCCCGGCAAGCTCGTGATCGCCAGCCACAATGCGGGCAAGGTGCGCGAGATCGCCGTGTTGCTCGGGCCTTACGGTATCGAATCGGTGTCCGCGAGAGAGCTCGACCTGCCCGAGCCCGAGGAGACCGGCACCACCTTCGTCGCTAATGCGGAGCTCAAGGCAAGGCTCGCCGCCGACCTGTCCGGCCTGCCCGCGCTCGCCGACGACAGCGGGCTGTGCGTCGAGGCGCTGGGCGGCGATCCGGGTGTCTATACCGCGAACTGGGCGGAGACCCCGACCGGCCGTGACTGGGCGCTGGCGATGCGGCGGGTGGAGGACGCGCTCGCCGCCAAGGGCCCGGATGCGAGCCGCGACGCGCATTTCGTCAGTACGCTCGCGCTCGCCTGGCCCGATGGCCATGTCGAGAGCTTCGAAGGCCGCGCCGACGGCACCCTCACCTGGCCGCCGCGCGGCACGGTGGGGTTCGGCTACGACCCGGTGTTCGTGCCGCTCGGCGAGACGCGCACCTACGCCGAACTGGACCCGGCGGAGAAGCACACGCGCAGCCACCGCGCGGACGCGTTTGCGAAGCTGGTGGCGGCGGTCTTGTAAAGCTTATCTCCCTATTTGGAGAACGGCGTGGCCGAGGGACTACTGACGCTCATTCGCGGATATCGCGCTAGTCACCTACACAGCGCGCAACCCAGAGCATGAGCGTGCGAGCATCGCTGGCGGAGAGTCGAACAGTGCCACTATGGGCTTGGCCATTCCTTATTAGCTTGATTGTATACAACTCCTCCTTGCTATGGCGAGCTTGGAAAAGGCGGCGTTTTAAATATGGCCAAATAACTTACTCTCTGGAAAAGTCGCCTATCTATTTCTGGTTCTTTGCGGTAGTGTTCACGGCGTGTGAGCTGTTTCTCCTTGGGAGTTTGCTACTTTTGACTATTTCCGCTATTTGGCAACCAGTTTTTCGTTCGTGATGCCAGCGCTGCCACCGGCAGCTCACCACCAGCAACGGACAGTTCAGTCCGACGGAAGGTGCCGCTCCAAGTCCATCGCGGTATGCAGCACACGCACGACAATCAGCTGGCCGGTCGCGACGTCGGCTTTCACGATCAGGTGATGCGACCTGACCCGCACGAGCCGAAACGAACCCTTGAGCGGCCTCGCGCGATCCGGCTGGTCGGCGGTACGTTGCGCGGCGTCGCGAATCTCGCGCAGATAGCGCCGCATGACCTCCCGTCCCCATTGCTTCGTCGAGTAGCGGCGAAGCTCGCGCAGGTCGTTGTGGGCGAGATTGGACCAGGCGAGCTTCACGCGACCGCCCGCGTTTCGTCCTCCTCATCTTCTTCAATGAACGCGTCTATATCGAAACCTTCACTAATGCCGCTCGCCATTCCTTCCTCGCCCAACGCCACCAGCAGGTCGATGACGCGGGCGTCCTCCTCAAGCCGTCGCAGCCCGGCGCGACACGCCTCGGACAGGTTCTCGAACCGGCCCTCGGCGACGAACCTGAGGCCGATCTCCTTGGTGCGGCCCAAGCTCACGCTCGCCAACCCCTCTCGCGACGCCGACATCGACAACCCCTTTCAGTTCTACTACAGTGTAGTACAATGCTGATGGACGGCCAAGCCCCACTCGCCCTCTACATCCACTGGCCGTTCTGCGTCTCGAAATGTCCGTATTGCGACTTCAACAGCCATGTCCGCGCCTCGGTTGACCAGGCGCGGTGGCGCGAGGCGTTGCTGGCCGACCTCGCACATGAGGCGGCCGTGTTGCCGGGGCGGCAGGTCGGGTCAGTGTTCTTCGGCGGGGGAACGCCGTCGCTGATGCCGTCGGAGACGGTGGCGGCGCTGCTCGACGCGGTGGCGGGGCATTGGCGGGTCGCGTCCGATCTGGAGATCACGCTGGAGGCGAACCCGTCCTCGGTGGAGGCGGCGCGGTTCGCCGATCTCGCGGCGGCAGGGGTGAACCGGGTGTCGCTGGGGTTGCAGGCGCTCGACGACACGGCGCTCCGCTTTCTCGGGCGTGCGCACGACGTGGCGGAGGGCCTTGCCGCCCTCGACACCGCGCAGGCGGCGTTCGCGCGCGTGTCGTTCGACCTTATTACCGCCCGGCCCGGCCAGTCGCTTGGCGAGTGGGAAACCGAGCTCGCCCGCGCGCTGGCGTTCGGGACCGAGCATCTGTCACTGTATCAGCTCACCGTCGAGCCCGGCACCCGCTTCGCGACCGAGGCGGCGGCGGGGCGACTCACCCTGCCCGACGGCGATACCGCGGCGGACCTGTGGGAGGCGACGCGCGTGATGACCGCCGCCGCCGGGCTCCCCGCCTATGAGACGAGCAACCACGCCCGCCCCGGCGCGGAGAGCCGCCACAACCTCACCTACTGGCGCTACGGCGATTACGCCGGCATCGGCCCCGGCGCGCATGGGCGGCGCGGCGCGCTCGCCACCGTGCGGCGGAAGAAGCCGGAGAATTGGTTAGCCGCCGTCGACCGCAACGGGCACGGGCTGGAGAGCGAGGAGCCGCTCGCCCCGCGCACCCGCGCGACCGAGGCGCTGCTGATGGGCCTGCGGCTGACCGAAGGGGTCGATCTCAAGCGCATCGAGGCGCTGGCCGGTGGAGCGGAGGTGATCGACACCCGCGCGCTCGACCTGCTCGCGCGGCAGGGGCTGGTCGAGCGGACGGGCGAGCGGCTCCGCGTCACCGAGGCGGGCGCGCTGCTGCTCGACGCGATCCTCGCCGAACTGGTGCTGACCGAGTTCGAGCCAGCCTGACGCTACCGGTCCTCGAACCCGGTAGGCGCGGGGCTCACCACCACGCCCGTCCCGCCGCGGATCTCCTGCACCTCCAGCGCGCGCTCGGCCACGCCGTCGCGACCAAAGCGGAACGCGCCGTCGATGCCGGAGAACCCGCCCCGGTCGCGCAGCCGCGCTTCCGGAAACCGCGTTCCCACCGGCCAGTCCTGCGCAATGCGGACGGTCAGCAGCACCGCGTCATAGCCCAGACTCGACAACCGGTACGGGTCGGTCGCGAAGCGGGCGCGGTATTTGGTCACATATGACCGGTAGAGCGTGTTCGACACACTCGCGAACCATGCGCCCTGCAACTGAGGCCGCACCACCACGCCGCGCTCCGAGTTCCACAATTCGGTGCCGAGCAGGTGCGCCGCCGGGCTCGCGCGCTTGACCGCGGGGGCCGCCGCCGCCGCCAGTGCGCCGCTGTCGGCGACCAGCACCGCATCAAAGGGCGCGCCGCGGTTGAGCTTCGCCGCCGCCGCCGCGACCCCCGCCGGGGTGCGGTCGAACGTCTCCAGCGCCACCACCTTGCCCCCCGCGCCCTCGACCGCGT
>CALMGC010000044.1 GCA_937863505.1 uncultured Sphingomonadales bacterium
CGGCCATCACGTCATGCAGCCGGACCAGGATTTCGCGAGCGGAAGCGGCGGCCGAGGTCATGGGGAAGGGGGTAGCAGACTAACGCGGCAAGTTCATCCTCCGCGTCACGGAGCCGTATTCGCCGACCGCCCTGAATCAGCCGGCGGGCGTGAACGCCAAGCGGACCCGACGCCGACGATAACGCGCCCCGCCGCCGAGCAGGCCGAAGCCGATCAGCATCGTCGCCCACGTGCCCATCTCCGGCACCGCCGACGCCGCCGGGATCGCGGTGGTCGCGGTAATCTCGGTGTTCGCCGCCGTCTCGAAACCGACGCTGTTCACGAGCGCGTTCGTCGTAAAGGCGAAACCGAAGAAACTGTCGGCACCGATCGTGGCGCGCAGCCCGATGAAATTGTTTCCATTGGAGAAGGGCACGGTGGTCGCGGTCGGGAAGCTGGTGAACGGGTCGCCCGGGCCGAAGGTCACCACCCCGCGATCAATGAAGTTCGTCGTGGGGCTGACCGGGATGCCGAGAAAGCCGCCGAACGAGTTGACCGCGGCGGGCGTCGAGTTGCGGACCGACAAAGGATTGAAGAAGTCCCCCGTCGCGGCGAAGGTGAACACTGCCCCGCCGAGGTTGAACGAGAAGGGCGTGGTTGTCGTGTCGGCATTCACCGCCACGATGACGGGCACCGCCCAAGCGGTGGATGGCGCGGACAGAACGAAGACGCAGGCAAGCAGCCGGTGAACTATCCTCATCGCTATATCTCCTCGCCGCCGCGACCGTGATTTGAATGCGTGTTGGCGACGGGGAAAGACTAGCGCAGGCCGACTTGGCGTTTACTCACAAAGGTTAGGAGACGGTTGGTCAATCGAACAAGCCGTCCTGGCTCCCCGCCGGCGGGTTCAGCCCGAGGTGCTTCCACCCGCCCGCGTTGAGGCACCGCCCCCGCGCGGTCCGCGCGACCAGCCCCAGCTGGATCAGGTACGGTTCGATCACCTCCTCGATCGTGTCGCGCGGTTCGCTGAGGCCCGCGGCGAGCGTCTCCACGCCGACCGGGCCGCCGCGGTAAATGTCGGCGATCATCGTCAGGTAGCGCCGGTCCATCGCGTCGAGGCCGAGCTTGTCGACCTCCATCCGGTTGAGCGCCGCGTCCGCCGCGCGCGCGTCCACGCTGTCATGCCCCGCCGCATGGGCGAAGTCTCGCACCCGCCGCAGCAGCCGCCCGGCGATGCGCGGTGTCCCCCGCGAGCGGCGCGCGACCTCGCTCGCGCCATCGGACGTGACGGGCAGCCCGAGCAGCCCCGCCGCGCGCGTCACCACGCGGGTCAGCTCTTCCACCGTGTAAAACTGTAGCCGCACCGGGATACCGAACCGGTCGCGCAGCGGCGTGGTGAGCAGCCCCTGTCGCGTCGTCGCGCCCACCAGCGTGAAGCGCGGCAGGTCGATGCGGACCGATCGCGCGGATGGCCCTTCCCCGATCATCAGGTCGAGCGCGCGGTCCTCCATCGCCGGGTAGAGCACTTCCTCCACCGCGGGCTGGAGCCGGTGAATCTCGTCGATGAACAGGACGTCGCCGTCCTCCAGATTGGTGAGCAGGGCGGCGAGGTCGCCCGACTTGGCGATCACCGGGCCGCTGGTGGCGCGAAAGCCGACCCCCATCTCGCGCGCGACGATCTGCGCCAAGGTCGTCTTGCCCAGCCCCGGCGGCCCGAAGAACAAGACATGGTCGAGCGCTTCGCCCCGCGCCCGCGCCGCGTTAATGAACACGCGCAGGTTCTCGCGCGCCGCCCGCTGCCCGACGAAGTCGTCGAGCGTGCGCGGGCGCAACGCCGCGTCGACATCGTCGGCGCGCCGGGCGGGGGAGAGGAGGCGGTCGTCGGTCACCCGTCCACCTCGAATGCTCGGTTCACATCCCGCGCGTGGTGCAGGATGCGTACGATCGTGACGCCCTGTTCTGCCGTTTTGTAATAGATACGATGCGAGCGATACCCGACACTTCTGATGTCGTCGCCGACATCCGCCTCGCACCTGCCGACGAGTGGTCGCGTCACGATGGACAAGAACCGTTCGCGAAGTCCCTCTAGGTAAGCACGCACAACGACTGGGCCGAATGCAGCCTTGCTGAAATGCCGAATGTCGCGCAAATCGGCCCGCGCCTCCGACGCGATCGTCAGTCTAGCCACGCAGATCCGGATCTTCGGAGATCACCTTGTCGAGCACCTCGAACGCATCTTCCTCGCAGAGGCCCGAGGCGAGCCCTTGATCGATCATCGCCTTGAGCCAGCGACGGTCGGCCACGGCTTCGCTCAGCTCGCGATGCAGCAACTCGCGGACATAGTCCGACGGGTCCGCGTAACCGCTCTCGGCGACCCGCAACGCGAGCGCGCTTTCCAGAACCGAAGGCAACGCGATCCGAAGTTCGATCATGTCCTTTCCTTAGCCTACCCGGAAGATCGGGCCAAGGCCGACGCCAAGTTGATCCGCATCACTCGGCGGAACGCGCCTTCGCGCGACGGGTTGGGCCCGGGCGCGTCGCCATCTCAGGCCGCGCCCGAACAGGAGAACACCATGCCGCAGCGTTTCGCCACCACCGAGCACGCGATCGAGAAGGGCCTCGCGCATACCAGCCCCAAGTCAGGGGCCAAGCTGGTTCATGAGTGGGTGGCCGAGCTCGAGAAAACCGACGTCGCGGGCGCGAAGGGGCTGCACAACGACCTCGACCGGCTCGCCAAGGAGCTGGAAAAGGAAGAGCCCAACGCCGACCGGATCACCAAGCTGCTCGGCAAGCTCGGCCCCGCGACGGTGAAGCTCGCCGACAAGGCGCAGGACCCCAAGATCGCCGAGAAGGTGCGCCATCTCGGCCAGGCGCTGGTCGACAACGGCGTCGAGAGTGACGGGGAGGAATAGGCCGCTAGGGTTTTTCACAAACAAGGAAAGGGCGGCGGCGCTGATGCCCGCCGCCCTTCTCGTGTCACCCGGTCAGTGCGCGCCGGGTTGCATTGC
>CALMGC010000045.1 GCA_937863505.1 uncultured Sphingomonadales bacterium
GAGCACACCCTTCACACGGGTGGGGTCACAGGTTCAATCCCTGTCGCGCCCACCACCGCGCAGCGCGGCTTGCGCCACCCTGGCGCAAGACTCGCGCAAGCGCGGCCGGGCTCGGCAACGCCGAGCTTCGACGACGCGGCTTTGCCGCGGCGCGGGCCAGGTGACGTGTCGTATCGTATGATCCCAAGCTCCTCCCGGCACGGGGAGGGGGACCGCGACGCGAAGCGGCGTGGTGGAGGGGGTGCGGCGAGTGCGCACCCGGCCAGCCCCCCTCCACCACCGGGCTGCGCCCGGCGGTCCCCATCCCCGCGAGCGGGGAGGAGCTGGGGCCTTTCCTTAAGCGGGCGCACGCGCCACACCTGTTCGCATGAAGCGCCTCCTCCCGCTCGCCCTACTCGCCACTACCGCCCACGCCGCGGACCTGCCACCGCACGCCATCCTCCTCGAGCCCGACCGGGTCTTCACCGCCACCGACGGCATCGCGCATCCCGGCTGGCGCGTGCTGGTCGAGGGCGACAGGATCGCCGCCGTCGGCCCGGACCTGTCACCCCCGCCCGGCGCGGAGGAGGTAAAACTCCCCGGCACCACCCTCCTCCCCGGGATGATCGACTCGCATGTCCACCTGTTCCTGCACCCGTACAACGAGGCGAGCTGGAACGATCAGGTGCTCAAGGAACCGCTCTCCCTCCGCGTCGCGCGCGCGGTCGCCGCCGCAAAGGCGACGCTGATGGCGGGGTTCACCACCGTGCGCGATCTCGGCACGGAGGGGGCGGGGGACGCGGACCAGGGGCTGAAACAGGCGATCGAGACGGGCGTCGTCCCCGGCCCGCGCATACTCTCCGCCAACCGCGCGATCGTCGCCACCGGCGCGTATGGGCCCAAGGGCTACAACTTCCCCGTGCCGCAAGGCGCGGAGGAGGCGAGCGGGGAGGACGTCACGGTCGCCGCGCGCCGCCAGATGGGCGAGGGCGCGGACGTGGTGAAGCTCTACGCCGACTATCACTGGCAGGGGAGCACGCGCGCCACCGCCACCTTCACCGTCGCCGAGATGCGCGGCGCGGTGGAGGCGGCGCATGACGCGGGGCGCAAGGTCGCCGCGCACGCCGCCACCGCCGAGGGGATGCGCCGCGCGGCGGAGGCCGGAGTCGACACGGTGGAGCATGGCGACGAGGGCACGCCCGCCGTGTTCGCGCTGCTCAAGGCGAAGGGCGTCGCCTATTGCCCGACGCTGGCCGCGACCGACGCGATCCAGCGGTATCGCGGCTGGAACGGTCAGGCCCCCGAGCCGCTCGCGATCACCGCCAAGCGCGCGAGCTTCGCCGCGGCGCTGAGGAGCGGGGTGACGATGTGCGCGGGCGGCGACACCGGCGTGTTCGCGCATGGGAAGAACGCGCGCGAGGAGGAGTTGATGGTCGCGTGGGGGATGGCCCCGGCGGAGGTGCTGCGCGTGGCGACGGCGGGCAACGCGCGGGTGCTGGGGCTGGAGGACAGGCTCGGCGCGATCCGCCCGGGGCTGCTCGCCGACCTGGTCGCGGTGGAGGGCGACCCGACGCGGGACGTGACGGCGCTGGAGCGGGTGCGGATGGTGATGAAGGGTGGAGTGAGGGTAGCGAAATAGCCAACGACGAATAGGAGCTTTACGATGTAGAGCTTAGTCGAAGTGCTTCGAGTCTTTCTTCAATGCCTGTCGTACTCGACTGTAACAAGAGTTGACCTGTTCGGGATCGTATCGGCTTTCGAGCTCCTTGATACGGTACAAGACGTGCGCTAGGCTTTGGTAGTACGACATAAACTGATAATTCGTAGCGGCTCCAAAGACTGCGCCAACAACTGGTATTGATTTCTCGACAAAGACAGCCTGTGTCGTGATCCCAAACCTATCGATCAGTTTTTTGAACGTGGTGGACTCAAGCGCGTCCTGCACGACTTTTGACGCAAGCACCTTTTGAGTAGCTTCTAACTTCGCTCCCTTCTCGATCGCCTTGGAGACGGACTTTTCGGTGATACCCGCCCTCAGACCCAAGCGGGTCTCTAAAAATGTACTGTCTAGCGTTTCTTCGTCGGACCTTGGCCCACCCATCGCAAGCACACTCAGGCAGTCTGCTAAGGCCTGCGGTTTCGACAAGTCCTCGCCGTAGTCGATCGCTATCTCTTGGATCGACCGGATGATCATCGCTGTGGAGAAGGCAATGTCGCCTGCGGCGGACAACGGTCCAAGCGATCCACCTAACGCCCCGGAAGCGCTCACAATAGCCTTATGAAAATAGGAGCCGCTGAGCATCTGACCGAACCAACTAGCCCACGAACCATCGTCTTCGGTGTGGGTATGGGCCATGGCGGCATTACCGCTTTCGAGAACGGGCCTTAGTGCCGAAACGATAGCCGATTTGACTCGTTTCGGGACTACCTTGACTACTAGGCCACCAAGGCTTTCCGTAAACGACACAAGCCAGGAACCCGCGCCGACATCGAGCTTAGCAATGTTCACGAGTTCGTTGAAATCGTCTTCGGTAAGTGCCGAGCATGAGTTGCTTCGACGGATATCAAGTCCTGCTACCACCCCATCGTTCCCCGCTGCGCCGTGTGGAACTTACACGCCGACGTCCAAGACGAACAGTAGCCGAACCCAATATGGCATCAAACCCCCAAGCGGCTTCCGTTGCTGTCTCACCCCCACATACCCTCCCTATACCACTTCGTCACCACATACTTGACCCCCGCGCGCACCTTCATCCCCGAGTGCAGCGTCGCCGGGTTCAGCGTCCCGTCCGCGCGGCGGTTGTTCCAGGCAACGAGCTTGCCCGTTTCGGGCTGGATGATCTTGTTCGCCGCCTTGAACCGGGTCGCGCCGCCCGCCTCCGGCTCGTTGAGGTAGATCATCACCGTCCAGGTGCGATTGCCCGCCAGCCCACAATAGCGTTGATAGTCGACGCCGGTCGGCTCGAAACAATCGGTGTGCGCGTTGAACTCCTGCCCGACCGCGTAGCGCTGGCCCTGGATCGGCTCGCCGTACGCGGGGTCGAGGGTGGTCAGCGCCGCGATCGTCCCCTCCACCTCGGCAACCGCCGGGTCGTCGCGCGACAGGTCGCACGTCTCGCTGGTGCGGAAGTTCGGCTTGCCGTTGACGTCGGAGATGGTCGAGGGCCGCCGCCCCGCGTCGATCCGCTCGATTACCGCGCGGCACAGCTCGGGCGGGAGGAACGCGCGCTTGATGAACAGCGTCAGCTTGGGGCTCGGTACCCGCTGGACGCCGGGATGCGCGAGGATCGCGCGCACGATCGGCGCGCCGTCGAGGCCGGAGCGGGGTGTGTTCATCCGCCGCTTGTGCCAGCCTCGCGCCGCGCTTGCCAAGCCTAGGCAAGCGCGACGAAATCGCTAAACGGGGCGGCAGGGGCGTGGGGAGTGGTGATGCGGTTGAAACTCGACGCCCGCGCGCGTCGATGGCTGAAGCGGTGGCCGGCGGTGAACCCGTATTCCGCGGGCGAGCTGGTGCTGCTCGCCGGGCTGGCGGCGCAATGCGCGCGGCTGGTCTGGGCGATCGTGACGCCGGTGGGGCCGCTCGGGGACTGGCGGCCCGCGCAGCCGGTGGTGCCGCCCGAGCCGACCGAGCTGCTCCGTAGCTTCGACCCGTTCTTCCGCGTCAGCGGGGCGCAGGCGGGGCCGGCGGTGGTGACCTCGCTCCAGCTCAAGCTCTACGGTACGCGCGTTGACGAGGCGACCGGGCGCGGGTCGGCGATCATCGCCGGGCCGGATGGCGCGCAGAAGAGCATCGCGGTGGGCGAGGAGATCGTGCCGGGGGTGACGCTCAAGTCGGTCGCGTTCGACCATGTCACCGTGTCGCGCGGGGCCGCGCCGGAGGATTTGTACCTCGACCAGTCGGGGGCTGCCACGCCCGCCGCTGTCGCCGCGCCGTCGGGCACGCCGCTGACCGGCGCGCCCCCGGGCTCGGCCCCGGCGGGTGCGGTGCCGGTCGCGCAGCTCCGCTCCGACATCCTGTTCACGCCCCGGTTGCAGGGCGGCCAGCTCACCGGGCTCGTCGTTCGGCCGCAGGGCGCGGGGCAGGCGTTCCGCGCGGCGGGGCTGAAAGAAGGCGACGTGCTGCTGTCGATCGCGGGCCGTCCGGTGACGGGCGCGGGTGATCTCGACGCGGTGGCGCGCGATTATGCCAAGGGCGGCGCGTTGCCGATCACCGTCGAACGCGGCGGCGCGCTAACCCCGCTCACCGTGCCGATCGCGCCAGCGCCGTGAAGCGCCTCGCCGCCCTCGCGCTGCTCGCGCTGGCCGCGCCGCTCGCCGCGCAGACGACGCTGAACGTCCGCGACGCGGACATGCGCGCGTTCATCGCCGACGCCGCCAAGGTGACCGGGCGCACATTCATCATCGACAGCCGGGTGCAGGGCAAGGTGACGGTGGTGACCGACCACCCGCTCAGCCGCTCCGAGTATTTCGAGGTGTTTCTCTCGACCCTGCGCGCCAACGGCCTCGTCGCGGTGCCAACCGCGCGGGGAGCGCTGCGGGTGCAGCCGATCGACAACGCCGCGCAGGCGCCCAGCCGCGTCGGCACGAACGGGGCGGGGCGCAACAGCCTCGTCACCGACATCGTCCGCCTCCGCTCGATCGACGCCGCCAGCGCGCTGGAGACGGTGCGCCCGCTCGTCAGCCAGCAGGGCTCCGCGACCGCCAACCGCGCGGGCAACACGCTGGTGATCGTCGATTTCGCGGACAATGTCCGCCGCATCCGCGAGGTGCTGCGGCGGATCGACAGCATCAACGACGCGACCCGCGTGGTCGCGCTCCAGAATGCGGGCGCGCGCGAGATCGCGGCGGCGTTGCAAGGGCTGAGCGGCGGCGGAGCGGCGGGCGGGCAGCCGGGAGCGGGGGTGACCGGGCAGGGCGCGACCGTGACGGCGGTGGAGAGCAGCAACTCCGTGCTGATCCGCGGCGACGCGGCCACCGTCGCGCGACTCGCGAGCGTCGCGCAGGAGCTCGACCGCAAGGCGCGCAACGGCAACGAGATCCGCGTCGTGTTCCTCGAGAACGCGGACGCCGAGCAGCTGCTCCCCGTGCTCCAGCAGCTGGTGGGGCAACAGCCCGATCCGGTCCAGGAAACCACGCTGACGCGTGGCAATTTCAGCCAGGGGTCGGGCACGACCGCGACGGGCACCCAGCCCAACATCTCCGCCTACACCCAACCCGTCATTCAGCAATCCGCGCCGATCCAGTCCTCCAACAGCACCCCCAACGGCCAGCAGGCGGCGATCACCACGCAGGGTGGTCGCACCGCCGCGGTCGTGACCCGCTTTGCGGGCGCGAATGCGATCGTCATCGCCGGGCCGGCGGAGATCCAGCGCCAGCTGTTCGACGTCATCCGCCAGCTCGACACCCGCCGCCAGCAGGTGCAGGTGGAGGCGATCGTCGCCGAGGTGTCGGACGCGACCGCGAGCCGCCTGGGTGCGCAGGTATTGCTAGGCAACCTAAACGGCGGCGCGTTCGCGGCGACCAGCTTCTCCAATTCAGTTCCCAACCTCCTCACCATCGCGGGCGCGATCGGCGCGCGGCGGCTCAACACCACGACCACGACGATCAACGGCGCGACCGTCACCACCAGCACCAACTCGACGATCAGCGACTCGCTCGCCCAATCCGCGATCAGCTCGATCCTGGGCGCGGACGGCGGGTTCGCGGGCGCGGCGGGGACGATCGGGCAGACACTGTTCGCGGGCATCCTCAGCGCGGTGAAGAGCGACACCGCGTCCAATCTGCTCCAGTCGCCGCACCTCGTCACGCTCGACAACCAGCAGGCGCACAGCCTCGTCGGGCAGGAAATCCCGATCACCACGGGTCAGGCGTTGTCGCTGGCCTCGAACAATCTCGACAATGCGTTCCGCACCGTTCAGCGCGAGAATGTCGGCATCAGCCTCGACGTCAAGCCGCAGATCAACGCCTCGGGCGCGATCAAGCTGTTCGTGCGATTGGAAGTGAGCAGCATCGCCGGGCCGGTGTCGACCACCAATCAGGAGCTGATCCTCAACAAGCGCGGGATCGAGAACACGTTTTCGGCGGACGATGGCCAGATCGTGGTAATCGGCGGTTTGCTGAGCGACGACGAGCGGCGGACGATCGAGAAGATACCAGTGCTGGGCGACTTGCCGCTGCTCGGCAACGCGTTCCGCTCCAAGGCGCGCAGCCGGACCAAGACCAACCTGATGATCTTCCTTCGCCCCACGATCCTCCGCACGGCGGAGGACTCGCGGCGGTTGACCGAGCAGCGCTACGGCTATCTCCGCGCGCTGCAGGCGGACGGGCAGCCCGGCGTGGAGCCGTCGATCGACCAGCTGGTGCGCGAGTATCTCGGCACCGCCCCGCCGATCCCGAGCGCGCCAATCCCGGGCAATATCGAGGACCCGAACATCGCGGTGCCGGTGCAGACGCGAAGCAGCACGCGGATCAGGTTGGGGGAAGGGCGGTGAACGACCTGCGCCCTTCCCCCCTCCCGCTTGCGGGAGGGGCTGGGGGTGGGCCTGCATCGGCAAGCGTTACGCCTGCGGACAGGCCCACCCCTAACCCCTCCCGCGAGCGGGAGGGGGACACCGCGCCCATCCCACAGCTTACCCTCCCCTACGCCTTCGCGCGCCGGTTTGGGGTCATCGTCGATCACGCCGGGGCCGACGCGCCGCTCACCGTCGCGCTGCGTGAGGGCGCGGACCCCAAGGTGCTGCTCGAAGTCCGCCGTTTCCTCGCGCGCCCGTTCGCGGTCGAGATCGTCGCGCCGCCCGCGTTCGACCGTCTCTTGTCCGACCGCTACGCGATGGACGGGCAGGCGACCGCGCTCGCGGCGGTCGGCATGGGGAGCGAGCTCGACAGCCTCGCCGCCGATCTGCCCACCGCGGAGGACCTGCTCGACACCGCCGACGACGCGCCCGCGATCCGGCTGATCAACGGCGTCATCGCCGACGCGGCGAGGAACGGCGTGTCAGATATTCATATCGAGCCATACGAAAGCGGCCTCGTCGTCCGGATGCGGATCGACGGCGTGCTGCGCGAGACGCTGCGGATGCCGCCGCATGTCGCGCCGGTGGTGGTCAGCCGGGTCAAGGTCATGGCGCGGCTCGACATCGCCGAGCGGCGCGTGCCGCAGGACGGGCGGATGGGGCTGACGCTCGGCGGCAAGCTGCTCGACGTGCGCGTGTCGACGCTGCCGTCGCGCGCGGGCGAGCGGGTGGTGCTGCGCATTCTGGACAAGGAGAATGCAGGCATCGACCTGCCCGCGCTCGGCCTCCCGCCGGCGATGTATCGGCTGCTGACCGGCGCGGTTCAGGAGCCGAACGGGATCATCCTCGTCACCGGCCCGACCGGATCGGGCAAGACCACGACGCTCTACGCCGCGCTCCGCCTGCTCAACGACGGCACGCGCAACATCCTCACTGTCGAGGACCCGGTCGAGTATGCGATCGAGGGCGTCGGGCAGACCCAAGTCAACCCCAAGGTGGGCCTGACCTTCGCCGCAGGCCTGCGCGCGATCCTGCGGCAGGACCCGGACACGGTGATGGTGGGCGAGATCCGCGATCGCGAGACCGCCGAGATCGCGGTGCAGGCCTCGCTGACCGGGCATCTGGTGCTTTCCACCGTCCACACCAACGACGCGGTGGGCGCGATCACGCGGATGCGCGACATGAAGGTGGAGCCGTTCCTGCTCGCCTCCACCTTGCGCGCGGTCATCGCGCAACGACTGGTGCGCAGGCTTTGCCCCGATTGCCGCCGCCCGGTGCGCGCAGGCGACACGGTGGCGCCGCTGCTGGGGCTGGCGGCGGACTCGATCGTGTACGCGCCGGGCGCGTGCGAGCGCTGCGGCGGCACGGGGTACAAGGGCCGCGTGGGCGTGTTCGAGGCGGTGCGCGTCGACGAGACGATCCGCCGCCTGATCAACGACGGCGGCGACGAGGGCGCGATCGCGGCGCACGCATTCCGGGGCGGGCCGGACCTGGCGGAGGCGGCCCGGGCGCTGGTGCGCGACGGGGTGACGACGCCGGAAGAGGCGATCCGCGTGTCGCGCAGGGATGCGGCGGACGTGGAAGAGCTGGTCGATGCCTGACTTCGACTATCTCGCCATCGACACGCGCGGGGCGGAGAAGCGCGGGCACATCGCCGCCGCCGACCTCGACCGCGCGCGAGAGGCGCTCGACCGCAAGCGGCTCTATGTCGTCCGGCTCGAACCCGGCTCCCCGCCGCAAGCCGTGCGCGGACGCCCGCTGTTCGGGCTCCAGCTCGGCCGCGCTCGGATGAGTGGGAAGCAGCTCACCCTCTTCACCCGCCAGCTCGCGACACTAAACCGCGTGTCGCCGCTGGAGGAGTCGCTCCGCACCATCACCCGCCAGACCGAGCAGGAGGCGGTGCAGGCGATCGTCGCGCAGGTCCATGCGGGCGTGGTGGAGGGCCGCCGCCTCGCCGACGCGATGGCGCGCGCGCCAAAGAGCTTCCCCCCGCTCTACCGCGCGATGGTGTCGGCGGGCGAGAGTTCCGGATCGCTGCCCGCCATTCTCGAACGGCTCGCGGCGCTGCTGGAGCGGCAGGCGGAGATCCGGGGCAAGCTCATCACTGCGATCGCCTATCCGGCGGTGCTGTCGGTGGTCGCGCTCGGGGTCGTCACCGCGCTGATGGTGTTCGTGGTGCCGCAGGTGGTGGAGCAGTTCGACACCGTCGGCCAGCAGCTGCCGTTTCTGACCCGAATGGTGATCGGCTTGTCGAGCTTTCTTGTCCACTACGGCCTTTTGCTGCTCGTGGCCGTCGCCCTGTTCTGTTTTGGCTGGTGGCGAGCGCTGAAGAACCCCGCGCTTCGGCTACGGTTCGACTCATGGCTGCTCCGCGCCCCGCTACTCGGGCGGTTGCTTCGTGATCTTCACGCCGCGCGGATGGCGCGGACGCTGGGGACGATGGTGGCGAGCCGGTTGCCGC
>CALMGC010000046.1 GCA_937863505.1 uncultured Sphingomonadales bacterium
GGGTCGGGGCGATCCTGTCGAGTGCGCTGGGGTCGGTGCTCGGCTTACCGGGGCGGGCAACGGGTGGTCCGGTGAGTGCGGGGCGGCCTTATCTGGTGGGCGAGCGGGGGCCGGAGCTGTTCGTGCCGACCGCGAGCGGCACGGTGATGGCGGCGGGCAGCGCGGCGGGCGCGCGCGACGTGCGGGTGGCGATCACGGTGCAGGGCGGCGGGGGCGACGCGCCGGGTGCGCTGATGCGGTCGAGCCGGCAGGTGGCGCGGGCGGTGAAGGCGGCGTTGTCGGATTAGGTCGTGAGGTTTCGGCGCGATACCAAGGTAGCTCCGACTTGGCATAGGCCTGCGCATCCTCGAGTGACGCGTGCAGTCCAGAGGATACTCCGAACTTCCAATACTCGTCGATTTCGTTCGGGTCCCAAGGTGCCTGCTCACGACGGAGCACCAGTTCGGTAAAGCGGACTAGGCCATCGGCACTCTGGTCGAAGTCTATTCGATGGAGCCCGTCCGAGCTGGTCAGGGTTGCGAGCATCGAGGTCATCATCCGATCCTACTTGCGGAGGGAGCTTGCACAATGGCCTATTCACTCACCGCCGCCCGGAACGGGCAGGCGGAAGGGTTCGTGACGCGGTTCGATCCGCGGTTCTGGACCGTCAACTTTCCCAGGCCGATGATGGCGGCGGTGACGACGCCTGCGCCGGACTCATTGCGCGTGAACCTTGCCTTTTACCGGCGGGACGACCTCGCGGGGCTGATCTGGGAGGCGGAGGACCGGTGGGACCACCCGCTGCTCGCCTATGAGACTTCTCGGGACTTTCGCGGGTGCCGGTTGAGCTTTCGCTGGCGGTCGGCGGGGGTGCGGGGGCTCGATGCGGTCAACGGGCCGGTGCTGACGATCGAGGGGCGCGACGCGAGCGGGAACTCTCGCGCGTGGTATGTGCGGTTGTGGAACTATGCGACCGGTACGCCGGAGGACGCGACGATCAGCCTCGACTTCGCGAGCCTCGACGGCGGCTTCCTGCTGCCGGGCGAGGCGGACCCGGTGTGGGCGGGGGATGTCGACCGGATGTTCGTGTCGCTGGTGCCCGAGGGGTACACGGGCGCTGCGGAACCGCTCGCGGCTGCGGCGGAGGCGTGGGTCGAGCTGACCGAGATCGCCTGCGAGGGGCCGGGCGCGGTGCTGGCGATCGGCGAGGCGGTGACGCCCGAGCACGCGTTGCGGATCGCGACGGGCTATGACGATTGCTACAATCTGACGCCCGCGCGGGTGCTCAGGAACGCGCTCCAGCTGGGGTATCGGGGGAGCATCGTCCATTATGTCGGGATGAGTCATTACGCCCGGCTCGCGGGTGGCACCGCCACGCTTGACGGTGGCGTGCTCAACGCGCCCTGCGCGGCGTGGCATCGAGATTTCGCAGGGCGGGCGAGGGCGCTCGGCTACGACGTGATCTGGTCGGTCTCGTATGAGCTGTTCGACGCCTACTGCCCGGAAGCGTGGAAGCAGCGCGCGGCGGACGGCTCGCCCGCGCTAACAGGGTGGGTGCCGCCGTCGACGCTGCTGAGCCCCGCCTGCGCGGAAGCGATGGCGTATCTGCGGGCGGTGGCTACGGCGTTTCTGGGCATAGCGACCGAGGTGGGGCTTTCACCAAGGTTTCAGGCGGGCGAGCCGTGGTGGTGGGTGAGGCCCGACACGGGCGAGCCCTGCCTGTACGACGCGCACGCGGTCGCCGCATTCGCGCCCGCCGCCGTGCCGAGCGTGCGGGGTGCGCTGGACACCGGCCAGCGCGCGACGCTCGACCGGGCGGGGGTGTGCCTCGCGGCGTCAACGGCGGCGCTGGTCGCGGCGGCGCGGGCGGCGGCGCCGGGGTGCGTGTGCCATCTGCTGACGTACCTCCCCGGCGTGCTCGACGCGCGCGCGCCCGAGGTGCGGTGGGCGAACCTGCCGGTCGGCTGGGCGAGCCCGCTGTTCGATGTGCTCCAGCTCGAGGATTACGATTGGGTCACGGCGGGCGACATGGACGCGACCGCGCGGGGCGTGACGGAAGCGGGGGCGCGGCTCGGCTACCCATCGGACAAGCAGCATTACCTTAGCGGTTTCGTGCTGCGGCCCGAGGACCGCGCCGAGTGGGCGCTGATCGACGCGGCGGTGGATGCAGCGCGAGGGCGGGGCGCGGCGGAGGTGTTCGTGTGGGCGCTGCCGCAGGTGATCCGCGACGGGTTCGTTCACTGGGCCCCTGAAAACAAAGAAAGCGAGGACGAGATGCAGGCGTTCGACGATGTGCTCTTTCCGCTGGCGCTCGGCGCGGAGGTGGAGGTGACGCCCGGCTTTTCCACCGCGATCGTGACGGGCGCGGGCGGGCGGGAGCAACGCAACGCCGCCTGGGCGGAGGCGCGGACCGGCTATGACGCAGGGCCGGGGGTGCGGAGCGAGGCGGACATCGCGGTGCTGCTCGCCTTCTTCCGCGCGCGGATGGGGCCAGCGCGCGCGTTCCGGTTACGCGACCCGTTCGACTCCGCCGGCGCGGATCAGCTGCTCGGCGTCGGCGACGGCGCGACGCGGCGGTTCGCGCTGGTGAAGGCGTATGGCGAGCAGACACGCAGGATCACGCGGCCGGTGGCGGGGAGCGTGGCGGTGCGGGTCGGCGGGGCGGCGACGCAGGCGTGGACACTGGAACCGGGCGGATGGGTGGTGCTCGACGCCGCGCCGGTGGCGGGTGTGGCGGTGCGGGCGGACTATCGCTTCGACGTGCCGGTGCGCTTCGCAGAGGACAAACTGAGCGTCAGCGCGGCGACCTTCGGCGCGGGGCGGGCGGCTAGCGTGCCTTTGGTCGAGGTCCGCGAGGCTTAGATAACAAAAAAGAAGATTTGGCTCACGCGAAGGCGCGAAGGCGCGAAGAAGGAGAAGGGCTAGCGGACGCTGCACGCGTGATCGTCAGGTTTAGTGACTGAAAGAACGCGCGCGATAGCGCGCCTTCATCGCTCCCCAGCTTGGGTTTCAGGATCGCTGGTCTAAGAGAAGATCCATCTTCTATCTTCGCGCCTTCGCGCCTTCGCGTGAGCATTTCTTCCTTCTTCTTCCATGAACCAAGCTGCCGCTTCGCGGCAAAGGAGGTCGCATGACCTGGCTCGACAGCGACCTCACCACCCTCGCGCTGTGCTGGCGCGTCGAGCGGCGGGACGGAGTGGCGGTGGGACTGACCAGCCATGACCGCGACCTCGTCGTGGGCGGCGTGACCTATCGCGCCGCGCCGGGGATGACGCCCTCGGCGGTGGCGCGGGGCGACGGGCTCGACGCGGACACGATGGACGTCGCGGGCGCGCTGACCGGCGCGGCGATCGGCGAGGCGGACCTGGTGGCGGGGCGCTGGGACGGGGCGCGCGTGGTGCTGTTCGCGGCGGACTGGACGGGCGGGGGCGCGCCGGTGCCGCTCGGCGAGGGGACGATCGGCGCGGTGGAAACGCATGACGGCGCGTTCACCGCCGAGCTGCAGGGGGTCGCGGCGGCGCTCGCGCGCCCGGTGGCGGAGGAGACGAGCGCGGAATGCCGCGCGGAACTGGGCGACAAACGCTGCCGCGTCGCGATGGCGGGCCGGCGGCGGTTCGCGCGGGTGGTGGCGAGTGATGGGCGGGCACTGACCGTCGACGCTTCCGAGCCTGTGCCGAATGCCTATGGCGGCGGGGTGCTGCGCTGGTTCGGCGGCGCGAATGCGGGGCTGGAGAGCGCGGTGTCGGCGTCGGACGGCGCGGGCGTG
>CALMGC010000047.1 GCA_937863505.1 uncultured Sphingomonadales bacterium
CGCCCGCGCTGATCGCGGCGTTGGGCGACGTGCGGCTGATGCTGCGGATGATGGTCGCGGTCAGCGCGCTGGTGCTGACGCACCACCTCCACGCGGCGACGAGCGCGCGCGCGAGCGGGGGCCTGCGCGTCGTGGTCGCGGCGCTGGCGACGATGTGGGCGCTCGACCTGTTCTTCTACGCCAGCGCGTACCTCACCGGCGGCTGGCCCGCGCCGCTCGGGCTGGCGCGCGCGCTGTCGACCGTCGCGCTCGCGCCGGTGCTGGCGATGGCGGCGCATCGCGACGGCGACTGGACGCTCCGCGTGTCGCGCGCGACCACGGTCCGCTCGCTGTCGGTGCTGGCACTGGCGGCCTATCTCGGCGGCACCCTGCTCGCGATGGGCGCCATCGAGCTGTGGGGCGGGGCGCGGGCGCGGGTGTGGCAGACCGCGTTCGTATTCGGCACCACCACCGCCTTGTTCACGCTCGTGTCGAACCCGTGGCTGCGCGCCTGGGTCAAGGTGATGCTGGCCAAGCACCTGTTCCGGCACCGCTATGATTATCGCGCGGAGTGGGTGCGCTTCACCGACACGCTGGGGCTGCCCGGCAACGAGGCCGCGCCGCTCGACCGGCGCGTCGTCAAGGCGATGGCGGACCTGCTCTGCGCGCCCGCCGGCGTGCTGCTGGTCGCCGACGGGCCGGCGCTGGTGGAGGGCGTGGGGTGGAACTGGACGGCGGAGCCGCTGCCCGCGGACGAGCCGCTCGCACGGCATGTGGCCGCGACGGGGCGGATCATCGAACTCGACGCGGTGCGCGCGGGCGAGGCGGAGGCGGGCGACCGCGCCGCCGTGTCATCTGCGTTGCTGGCAAGGCCGGACGCGTGGGCGGTGGTGCCGCTCCTGCATTTCGGCCAGCTGGTCGGCGCGATCGTGCTCGCGCGTCCGCCAGTGGACCGCGCGCTCGACTGGGAGGATTTCGACCTGCTCCGCATCACCGGGCGGCAGGTGGCGAGCTACCTCGCCGAGGCGCGCGCGCTCGACGAGCTGGCCGAGGCGCAGCGCTTCGACGAGTTCCACCGCCGCTTCGCGTTCATCATGCACGACATCAAGAATCTGGTCAGTGGCCTCAGCCTCGTCGCGCGCAACGCGGAGCGGCATTCGGACAACCCGGCGTTCCGCGCGGACATGGCCGCGACGCTGAAGGAATCAGCGGACAAGATGAACGGATTGCTCGCGCGATTGTCGCAGCACGACGCGCGGCGGCATGATGCGCCCGTGGCTGTGGACCTGCTGGCGCTCGCGCGGACGGTGGCGCGGCGGAACCCGTACGCGGTGGAGGTGACGGGCGAGGCGGCGCTCGCGCTCGCCGACCCGGCGCGGGTGGAACAGCTGCTCGCGCATCTCGTGCACAACGCGATGGAGGCGAGCGCGGACGGCGCGCCGGTGACGCTGGCGGTGTCGGGTGGCGGGGGGCAGGTCGCGGTGGAGGTGGCCGACCGGGGCTGCGGCATGAGCCCTGCGTTCCTGCGCGACGAACTGTTCCGCGCGTTTCATTCCACCAAGCCGGGCGGCTTCGGCATCGGCGCGTTCGAGGCGCGCGCGCTGGCGGAGGCGATGGGGGGCAGCGTCGAAGTATGGAGCCGGGAGGGCGAGGGGACGCGGTTCACCGTGCGATTGCCGGGGGTGGGTGACGTGGAGATGGCGGCGTGAGCAAACCCAGGCTGCTCATCGTCGAGGACGACCTCGCGCTCCAGCGCCAGCTGCGCTGGGCGTACGAAGGCTATGAGGTCCTCACCGCCGCTACCCGCGCGGAGGCGGTCGCGGTGGTGCGCGCGGAGGAGCCGGCGGTGGTGACGCTCGACCTCGGCTTGCCGCCTGACCCGGACGGGACGAGCGAGGGCTTCGCGACGCTGGCCGACATCCTCGCGCTCCGCCCCGACACCAAGGTGATCGTCGCGTCGGGCCACGGCGCGCGCGAGAGCGCGTTGCGCGCGATCGGCGAGGGCGCGTGGGACTTCTACAGCAAGCCGATCGACATCGACGCGCTGGGGCTGATCGTCGCGCGCGCGTTACACGTCCACGCGCTGGAGGCGGAGAACCGCAGGCTGTCCGCGCGGCCGGACGGAGCGGCGCTCGGCGGGATCATCACCGCCTCCCCTGAGATGCTCAAGGTGACGCGGCTGATCGAGCGGGTCGCGCCCGCCGACGTATCGGTGATGCTGCTCGGCGCGTCGGGCACGGGCAAGGAACTTCTCGCGCGGGGAGTGCATGAAGCCAGTCCACGTCGCGCGGGAGCGTTCGTCGCGATCAACTGCGCTGCCATCCCCGAAGCGCTGCTCGAATCGGAGCTGTTCGGGCATGAGAAGGGCGCGTTCACCGGCGCGGTGCGGACGGTCGAGGGCAAGATCGAGGCCGCGCGCGGTGGCACGCTGTTCCTCGACGAGATCGGCGACGTGCCGCTGCCGCTCCAGGTCAAGCTGCTTCGCTTCCTCCAGGAGCGGGTGATCGAACGCGTCGGCGGGCGCAAGGCCATCCCGGTCGACACGCGGGTGGTGTGCGCGACGCATCGCGACGTCGACGCGATGGTGCGCGCGGGAAGCTTCCGCGAGGACCTCTATTACCGCCTCGCCGAGATCGTCGTCCGCATCCCGTCGCTTGCCGAACGCGCGGGTGACGCGGCGTTGCTCGCGCGGCATTTCGTCACGAGCTACGCCAAGCGCATGAACCCCGCCGTCACCGGGCTGGCGGCGGACGCGCGTGTGGCGATCGACGCATGGGGCTGGCCGGGTAATGTCCGCGAGCTGGAAAATCGGGTCAAGCGCGCGGTCATCATGGCCGATGGCCGCCATGTCACCGCCGCCGATCTCGACCTCGCGCCCGCGGACGCGGAGGACGTCAATCTCCGCGTCGCGCGCGAGGGAGCCGACCGCCGCGCGATCGCGCGCGCGCTGGCGCGGGCCGACGGCAACATCTCCGCGACCGCCAAGCTGTTGGGTGTGAGTCGCCCGACATTGTACGACCTCCTGCGGAGCTACGACCTCGGTGCTTGAGGACCCGCGCCGCTATCCGCTGCTGCGCGCGCGGCGGAGGCGGCGCGGGTTGGCGCGCCGGCTGCGGGCGCGCGGGTGGGACGCGTGGCGGGTGGCGGCGACGCTGGTGCTGGCGGCGGCGTTGATCGGGGGCGCGTGGC
>CALMGC010000048.1 GCA_937863505.1 uncultured Sphingomonadales bacterium
CCACCGCGCCCCGGCAATGCCCCATGTGCATCGGCCCGGTCGGGTTGGCGGAGACGTACTCGACATTGACGGTGACGCCCCGCCCCACCGTCGCGCGCCCGTATGCCGCCGCTTCGTCCGCGACCGTCGCCAGCTCCGCGCGCCAGCTGTCGTCGGTTAGCGTCAGGTTGATGAACCCCGGCCCCGCGACCGACACCGCCGCGACCTCGTCCAGCTTGCCGAGTTCGGAGGCGATCTTCTCCGCCAATGCGCGCGGATTGGTGCGCGCAGGCTTGGCCAGCACCATCGCCGCGTTGGTGGCGAGGTCGCCATGCGCGGCGTCGCGCGGCGGCTCCACCGTCACCGCGGCGCGGTCCGCATCGGCGGGCAGCGCGCCCGCGGCGGCCAGCACATCGAGCGCCGCCTCGACATGCGCGGCGAAACGGGAATATAGCGTCATGCCCGCGCGCCTAGACCAAGCGCGCGCGAAAGCGAACCCTCAGAGCCTGACCAGCCCCTCGACCGCGCGCGCCTTGGGCGCGCCGGGGAACAGCGTCGCGCCTACCCGCGCGGGGTCAAGCGCGAAATGCTGCGCCACCGCCGAGGCGATCAGCGTGTCGAGCGCCAGTGTCGGTTTGAGGTCGCGCCCCTCGTACAGCGCCGCGGGGGCGAGCCCGGGCCAGTCCGCCAGCACGCGCCCGCCCTTCACCGCGCCCCCGAGCAGCATCGCCGCCGCGCCGGTGCCGTGATCGGTGCCGCCGGTCCCATTCACCGCCACCGTACGCCCGAACTCGGTCGCGACCAGCACCAGCGTGTCGCTCCACACCGGCCCCAGCCCCGTTTTGAGCGCCGCCAGCATCGCGTCGAGCCCCTTCAGCTGCGCCTGCAGCCGCCCGCGCTGGCCTGCGTGGGTGTCCCAACCGCCGGTCTCGATCATCGCCACACGCGCGCCGTTCGCGGGCAGTAGCAGCTTGGCGGCGAGCGCGCCCGTCGCCGCCGCGTCCGCGCCGCCGTTCTGCGCGAGGTCGCCGGTCAGCTCGCGGGTGCCGAGCGCCTCGGACCACAGGGCATGAAGCTGCGCGTCGCCCTGATACAGCATCGACACGCGCTGGAGCAGGTCGTCCGACGCGCGCGGCAGGCTGGACGGCGCGTAGCTCGCCACCTCCTGCCGCCCCCGCAGCGCCATCGGCACCGTTGCCGCCAGCGCGATCGCGTGCGCGTCCTCGCGCGGCACGACGCCGAGCATCCGGTTCATCCACCCGTCGCGCACCTGATACGCACCCGCGCCGCCCGTCTCGAGCACATTCTGCCCGTCGAAATGCGAGCGGTCGCGGTACGGCGAGGCGACCGCATGCGCGAACAGCGCCTCGCCGCCCCGGTACATCGCCAAGGTATTCGCCATCGCCGGGTGGAGCGCGAACATCGCGTCGAGCCTCGGCGCGTTCGCGAAGTCTTCGGACAGCGCACCGCGCGCGCCCGTCAACGCCGGGTCGCCGACCGGGGCGACCGTGCCCAGCCCGTCCGCCGCGCCGCGCTGGATGATGAACACGAAGCGCTTGCTCGTTGCGGCGGCGGCGAACGCCATGCGCGGAGCAAGCGCGAGACTGGCGGCAACGCCGGCGCGGGCGAGAAAGGAACGACGATCGAACATAGGCTTACCTCCGCATCATCTCGGGCGATACGAGCATGAGCGCCAGCGCCTGCCCCGGGCTTTCCGCGCGTGCGATCGCCTGCTCGGTTGCGGGGCTGACCGAGCCCGGGAACAGCTTGGGCGCGAGCGCGCGTGCGTCGACCGGCCCCGCGCGCTGCGCGAACCGCTCCGCCGCTTCCACCCGCCGCAGTATAGCGTCCGGTCCCGCCCAGCTGCCCGCGACATCGTCATAGCCGACCGGCTGGCCCGGCTTCCACGTCGGCTGGCCCAGTTGTTGGAGCAGCCCGACGATCGCCTGCGGCTGAACGTCCTTGGTCCCGAGCGCACGGTAACAGCCAAGCGTCCATTCCCACGGCGTGCGGAACTTGAGCGACTGCGCCACCCAAACCTCGGGTGAATCGATCAGCGCGCGGTACACGGTCGGCAGGTCGCCGCCCGAGCTGAGGAATGCCGCCTCCAGCCGCCTGACGGTGGCGGGCGGCGGCGTGTCCCCGGCGAAGTGGCGCGCGAGCTTGGTCGCGATGTGCCGTGCGGTGGCGGGCGCAACCGAGACGTCGGCGAGCACCGCCTGCGCCTGCTCCACCCCGCCCGCCGGGTAGCGCTTGCCGAGGATCACGCGGTCGCCCGGCTCGTGCAGCGCGTCCGCGAAGACGAAGTCGCCCGGCACACCGTCCGTCCCCGCCGCCTTTGCGCCCGGCCCTTGGCCGATGCCCGCGACCGTCCATCCGGTCATCGCCCGCGCGAACTCGGTCACGTCCGCCTGCGTGTAGCCGGAGCGCACGCCGAGCGTATGCAGCTCGAGGATCTCGCGCGCGAAGTTCTCGTTCAGCCCGACCTTGCGGTTGCCCTTGGCCGCGATGCGGGTGCCGAGCGGGCTGTCCGGCCCGACCGACACCGCCTGGTCGAGATAGATCAGCATCGCCGGATGCCGCTCCACCGCCACCAGCATGTCGCCGAACTTGCCCGTCACATGCGGGCGGATCGCCTCAAACTCGAGCGTCCCCGACAGACCGACCACGGGCAGTTTCTCCGCCGAAACCGCGAAATGGTTCGCCCAGAAATACACCAGCCGTTCCATGAACGGCGCGTCGGAGGCGAGCGCCGCCATCGCGCGCGCGGCGACCGCACCCGCATAGGCGACGCGCCCCTCACGCTGCGCGAACTGGCGCGCCTCGCGCTGTTCGGGGGTTTGCGGCGGCTTGGGCAGCGGCATCCCGGTCATCGCCGAAGCAGGCATAGGCATCGGCATCGCGGTCGCCGTCGCTTGCTGGCGCAGCGTCCGCAGTTCGCGGAAATAGTCGGCGAGCTCCGCCGACACGCCCGCGCTGGTCGGGGCCTCCGCGATCACGTCGGGGCGAGGGTCGTATTGCTCGAACTGGTCGAGCAACCAGCGTTTCGGGTCGGAAGGGGACGTCTGGGCGGGACGCGCACCGAGTCCGAAGCGGTTTAACGCGATGCTGGCGAGCGGGGCGGACGCGGACATGCGGATCAAATCCCTGTTTCGCAATCGTGGCAGTATATCGGTCGCCTGTCGCAAGGCTATGTCAAGCGCCGGACAATCCTGTCACTCAGAAGCCCTCGGGCAGGTCGATCGCGCCGACCACCTCGCGGTAGCGCGCGACCGCATACCGATCCGTCATGCCGGCGATGAAGTCGGCGACGTGGCGGCCGCGCTCCGGCTCGCCGACGGGTAGCTCGGCGCGCCAGCCTTCGGGCAGCAGGGCGGCATCCGCGCGATAGGCCGCGAACAACCCCGCCACCACCGCGTGCGCCGCATCGGCGGCGGCGAGCTGGCGCGGGTGATGGTACAGATTCGCGTACATGAACCGCTTCAGATCGCGCTCCTCCTCGCGCATTGCGGGCGAGAAGGCGGCCAGCGCGTGCGGCGTCGCGCGCACCTCGTCCGCGCTCTCCACCCCCGCCGCCGCGATCCGCGCGCGCGTCTCGTCGAGCAGGTCGGTCACCATCTCGCCGATCTGTCCACGCACCAGCTCACCCATCAGCCGCGCGTCCGCCACATCGGCAAAGCGCGCCCGCGCCGCCGCCCAGTTGCGCGCGACAGTCGGCACGGCGAGCAGCTGGTCGAGCGACAACAGCCCCGCGCGCAATCCGTCGTCGATGTCGTGATTGTCGTAGGCGATGTCGTCCGCGATCGCCGCGACCTGCGCCTCCAGCGAGGGCCAGGTGCCGAGCGCCAACGGGAACGCCGCATCCGCCTCCGCCAACGCCCAGCCGGGACGACGCTGCGGACCGTTATGTTTCGCTAGCCCCTCCAGCGTCTCCCAGGTCAGATTAAGTCCGTTCCAGCGTGGATAAGGTCGCTCGATCGCGGTCAGCACCCGCAATGTGTGCCCGTTATGGTCGAACCCGCCCGCGCCGCGCAACGCGTCCTTGAGCGCGGCTTCGCCCGCATGGCCGAACGGCGGGTGGCCGATGTCGTGCGCGAGGCAGATCGCTTCGGTCAAATCCTCGTTGAGCCCCAGCGCGCGCGCTATCGTGCGGCCGATCTGCGCGACCTCCAGGCTGTGCGTCAGCCGGACACGGAAATGGTCGCCGTCCGGGGCCATGAACACCTGCGTCTTGTGGCGCAGGCGGCGGAAGCTGATCGAATGGATCACCCGGTCACGATCACGCTGGAATGCGTCGCGCGGACCGCGCGCGGTCCCGTTCTGTTCCCGGTGGAGGCGACCGTTGCTACGCTCCGGGTCCGATGCCCAAAGCGCGGGCGCGGTCACTCGTCGTCGAGCTTTCTGACCTTCTGGCCCTTGTCGCTGGTGAACTGGAATGCGTGCACACCCTGCTTGTTGAGCGTGTTCACGAACGCGCGCGCCTCGCCGTCGTCCTTGAACGGCCCGGCGAGCACGCGGTTGGTGGCGTGAAGCGGGGTGGTATAGCCCTTCTTGCCCGCCAGCGCGGGTGCCTTGCCGCGCGCGATCGACCACGCCTTGCCGAGCGAGGCGTCGTTCGCGCCGCCCGCGACCTGAACCCAATAGCGTTTTGGCTCCGCCTCGTGCTTGTCGGCAATGGCTTTCTTGCCAATCGGCTTTTTGGCGTCATCTTCGGCGGTGTGGCGGCCGTGCTTGCCGTGCGTCGACGCGTCGTCGTCCTCGTCCGCCTTGGCGAGCGCGGCGCGACGACCCTTGACGGAAGGTGCGTCATCAGCGGAAACGCCTCTGCGGCTCTTCGGCGCGGGTTCTTCGGCGATGGCGGTACCTCTGCGACCTTTTGCCTTCGTAGCGGGGGCGTCGCCATCGGAAGCGGTATCACCGTGCTTGCGCGTGGTCGGAGCGGTATCGTTGGACGAGCTCGCGGCCTTGTGCCGCCTGCTCCCGGTCGAGCGCGTGTCATCCGCAGCGCCGCTGTCGCTGGCGCCCGGCGCGGTTCCGGCCGAGCGCGATCGGGAGGGCGTGTCGTTCGCCAGCGCCGCGACCTGGCGACCGACCGTCGCGGCTCGCCTCGGTGCGGGTGCAGGTGTTGGCGCGGCGATGTTCAACTCGCTCGCGGGCACCGGCAACGCGGAGACGATCTTTGCCAGCCCGTCGGCATGAGCGGGCGCGGGGCTCGCCACCGCAACTCCGGCGGGCTCGCCGGCAGCGACCGGCTCGGGCGAAGCGGTGCCGACCGATGTGGTCGAGAAGCCTGCCGTGTTCGCGGGGGCGGACGGCGGCGCGACCGTGGCGGGTACCGCCGTGCCGTCCGCGACAGGCTGCGTCGCCGCGACAAGGGCCGGACCGGCTGCGGTCACCGCCACATCGGGCGGCGGCGCGCTCGGGATGGCTCCGGTGGGTAACGCGCCGGACGAGGGCGCGCGCGTTGCGACGAGCGGAACCGCCGAAGCGAGCGCCACCCCGGAGCCGCTGGATGAGGGTGCCTCACCAATGCCGCCCTGCGCGGATTGAGCGACACTTTGCGACGTGGTGACTGCCGGAACGCCAGCCCCGAACCCCACGCCAAGCGGCCTCGCAGTGGCCAGGGCCGGCGCGACAGCGCTTGCCGGGACTGCCTCGACGCCAGTCCGGGGTGCTGTTCCAGCCGAAGCAACCGGCGCGGATTGCGCGACCACGAGCGGCGGAGTTGCGGTTACCGAATTGAGCGGCGCCGTCTCGGGGCCTGAAATCGGAGATGGCGTCACGACGGGGGGCAAGACGGAGACCGGCGCGGCACTCGCCAGCGCAACGGGTGCAGTCGCTGGGCGGACCAGACTCGAAGAAGCCGTCGTCAGGACGGGAGCTGTCGGCAACGTCCCCGCCCCGAGCGACGGCCTAACCTGCGCTGCCGGACTTACCGGCGCGGGGGTGACCGCACGCGGTGGGAGGGCCGAAGCGACCGCCAACGTCGGCGCGCTCAGCGTGCCTGTGACGCGGGCCTGCGACGGCGTTGGCACTACAGCGGCAACCATGCTCGACGGAGCGCCGCCCACGCGGACATAGCCGGGCAACATGCTACCCGGACGCTGATACGGCACGAACCGGTCGCCACGCGGCGGTGCCGCCTGCGCGAGCCCGACCGGGGCGGCTGGCGCGTACGTAACCGGCGGCGTCGCCCGGGCAAGCGCGACCGGCGCGGCGGGGGCCGGTGGTGCAAGAGCCGGCACGGCCGGCTCCTCGACAAGTGGTTCAGCAAGCAGAAAGACGGCCGTCAAGGTGGCGGCCCGCAAGGTGG
>CALMGC010000049.1:0-7656 GCA_937863505.1 uncultured Sphingomonadales bacterium
CCCCTCGCCTGCTTCCCAACCGGATGCTGCTCGACGCGCTGGAGCCGCGCGGCTGGCTCGGCGCGCTCGGCCGCGAGGGCCAGGTCGGCAGTCGGCTGCGCGGGGCGGGCTATGCGGCGGTGAAGCTCGACCAGGTCGGCGCGATGACGGTGGCGCGCGGCGGCTCGCGCGAGCCGTTGTTCGCGGGCGTGGTGGCGGTGCGCGGCCGCATCACCGCGCTCACCACGCTAGACCGGGTCGAGCTGCGCGTCGGCGAGGGGCCGGGCGCGATCACCGTCGCCGAGCCGCTCCGGCCCGTCCCCGGACGCGGGCCGCTCCGCACGCATGTGTTCAACATCTGGCTCGACAGCCGCGCGTTGCCCGCCGGGCGGCACTGGCTGTCGGTCAGCGTCGGCGGGTCGATCGCGCCGACGGGGCTGTTCGTCAACGTCGCGCACGGGGAGGACCCGGCGGCGTTCGCGGGCTCGAACGGTTATGTGTCGTCGCCGATCGCCGGGACGGCGGACCCGGGCGAGGCGGTCGCCGCCGCGCCCGCGACGGTCCGCCCCGCCGCGCGGACGCTGTTCGACGCGCCGGTCCGGTCGATCCTCGCGCTGCGCGTCGACCAGCTGGGCGATGTCGCCGCCTCTCTGCCCGCGCTGGTACGGCTGCGCGCGATCTTTCCCGACGCGCGGCTGACGGTGCTCGCGCAACCGGGGGTGCGCGCGATGGTCGAAGCGTCGGGGGTGGCGGACGAGGTGCTGCCGATCACGCTCGACTATGACACCGCCAGCGAGCAACGGCGGCTCGACCTGAGCGAGGAGCAGCGCGTCCGCGCGATGCTGGCGGCGCGATCGTTCGACCTCGCGATCGACCTGTCGCCGGGCGACGAAAGCCGCCCGTTGCTGTTGCTGACGGGCGCGACCTGGCTGGTCGGGCACCATCCCGAGCGGTTCGACTTTCTCGACTTCGGGGTCACGACGCGCTCGCGCGACAAGGTCAACCGGCTGGAGAAGCTGTCCCATGCCGCCACCGTGTCGATGCTGGTCGAGGCGCTCGCGCTCGCCGCCGCGCCCGCCCGCGCGCCCGTGCCGCGCGCGGTCGCGCCGGAGGTGCTGCGACCGCTGGGGCTGACGCGCGGTGCATATGTGGTGCTCCACCTCGGTGCGCGGCACGCGATCAACCGTTGGCCCGCCGAACGCTTCGCGCAACTCGCCGAGCGCGTGCTCGCCGAGACGGCGCACGATGTGGTGCTGTTCGGGGCCGAAGTGTCGCCGGCAGGCGATCGCGTCCACCGGTTCGACCTCCTCGACCCCGACCTGTTCGACAGCGTCGTGTCGGCGGCGAGGGCGCTGGTCGGCAACGACTCCGGCCCCAAGCATCTCGCCGCCGCGCGCGGGGTGCCGACGGTCAGCGTCCATGTCGACCGGCTCAACTGGAACGAATGGGGGCAGGACGGGGTCGGCGCGATCGTCTCCAAACGGGTGCCGTGCACCGGCTGCGGGCTGAACGACATCGACCTGTGCGGGCGCGAGGCGGTGTGCGTCCGCTCGATCACCGTCGACGAGGTGTGGGGGGCGCTACGCCCGTTCCTCTAGTCCGCGACCAGCCGCCGCGCGGACTCGGCGAGGAGCAGGTCGATCCCCGCCTCGCTCAGGAACGCGCCGTGGATCAGCACGCGGTCGGCCAGCACGCGGCGGAACGCCTCGAACAGCGCCGCGTCGCCCGCCTGCGGCGCGGTCCAGAACGCGTCGAGCGGCTGCGGATCGGTCAGCCCGGGTAGGTCGTACACCGGGTCGCCCAACGCCTTGACCGGCTTGCCCGCCGCGAGCGCGAGCGTGCCGCTGGTGCTGTTGACGACCACCATGCCGCGCGACGCCTCGACCAGCCGCGACAGGTTCCCGCCCTCGATGAACGCGACGCGCCCCTCGATGCGGTACGCCGCCACCCGCGCGCGCACGACCTCGCTCCAGCGGTTGAGCCCGGAGTCGAGCGGGTGCTCCTTGACGACGAGGTGCGTCGCGGCGGGCGCGGCGCGGGCAAAGCTCTCCAGAACATGGTCGATCGCGGCGTGGACGCTGCCGAAGCGCGAGTGGACGCGGATCTGGTAATCCGAGTTGAGCTGCAACGGGAACAGGAAGAACGGCGCCGCGCCGAGCCGCGCGAGCGTCTCGGCGGTGCGCGCCTCCTCCGCCGGTCGACGGCGAAAGCGGCGCAGAAACGTGATCCCCTCCCACACCGGGTCGCGGTCGCGGTGGGAGCGGTGGAACGGGTAACGCCAACGCTGAAGCACCACCTCCGCATGGTAGAAGAACGCCGCCCAGCCGCGCGCGGTCGCGTAGGAGGGAACGGGCGGGTGCTCGGGCACCGGGCCGAGATTGCGCGCCTGTTCCAGATACCATGCCGGGTCGCGCGGCAGCCGCGAATGGCCGTTCACCCCGTCGCGCTCCAGCGTGATCCAGTCGGGGCGGAGATAGCCCTCCTCGAACACATGCACGCGCACGCCCGCCGCGTGCGCTTGCGCGATCGCCGCCGCGTGGGGCGGGCGTCCGTCGCCGAACACGACCAGGTCGGTGACGCGGTGCCTGGCCATGTAGCGCGCGACGTGGCGAGGCCAGCCGCGCTCGGGCCCGCGATAATCGTCCGCCCCCGGCCAGGTCGCGCGATCGCCGCCGTTGAGGTTGACGCGGCGGACGCGGTGCCCCTCGCGCGCCAGCTCGTCGCCCAACCGCGGGAAGAAGCGCCCGTGCGGCCCTTGCAGGAACAGGAAGCAGCGGGTCACTCGGGCGTCAGATCCGCACGTCGCTGATCGCGCCCCGGTCCGCCATCGCCAGCAGCACGCCGACCGATACCGGCAACCACGCCGCCAGCAGCCCGACGGCGGTCGCGATTCCGTATGGCGCACCCGCGACCAGCGCGAGCGCCAGCAACCACAAGGCGACATGCCCGGCATAGGCGCGGATGCTCGCCAGCGTGCGGCGGAACCGGCTGACCCGCGCCGCCCACAGCGTCCACGGCCCGGTCGCGACGCCATAGGCCCACAGCCAGACGAGCGGGGCGAAGCTCGCCGACGTGGTCGACAAACGGACGATCAGCATCTCGGCGAGAAGGATGACCAGCGTTGGGAACACGCCGCTCACCGCCGCGAAGCCCCGGGCCCGCGCGCGCCGTCCCCGCCGAAGCGCCGCGACCGCGCGGTCGTCGGTCGCGATCGCCACCCGCTCCAGCGGACGCGCGAGCAGGTAGCAGAACGCGGCCGCCGCGACGCCGCCGACCACCAGCCGCCAATCGCCGAATACGAGCAGCGCCGCCCCCGCCACGACGCTCGCGAGGCTCAGCAACGCCATCGGGATGGTGGCCATGCCCATCACCGGGCCGATCGCGTCCAAGGCGCTGTTTCTCTCGTTAGGGTGGCTTCGCCTACCGGTCGTTCCGCCCCGCGCCAAGCGCGTCATCGCCATGGCTTGCTCAACCGGCCCTGCCACCGGCGCAGGCGGACGAGCCAGCCGTGACGCGGCGCGCCCGGCTCGGCCAGCCGCGCCACCAGTACCTCGACCGGACATGGCAGCCGCGTCACCGGGTCGAGATAGCGCGGGTAGAGGATCAGCGTCGCCGCGACCAGCTGGTCGAGCGTCAACCGCCGTCGCCGCCGTTCGGGCACCCGTCCCAGATCGCGGGTCAATCCCCAACCCGCGTAGAACGGTACACCGTGGCACGTCACCGCCAGCCCGCGCAGCAGCGCCTCGAACCCGGTCAGCGAGGTCAGCACATGCACCGCGTCGACCCGGCCCAGCAGCGCGGCCATGCCGCCGCCGCGCACGACCTGGTCGACATGGGCGAGCGCGTCCGCATCGCGGACGCCGCCGCGCCGGTGGCCGGCGTCGACATCGGGATGCGGGCGATACCAGATCTCCGCGTCCGGCTCGGCGGCGCGCGCGCGGCGGAGCAGGTCGAGATTGCCCGCCACCTCGCCGCCGCCGAGCAGCACGGAGCGGTCGTCCTCGACCTGTCCGGGCACGAGCACGACGCGCCGTCCGGGAGTGCGCGGGGGCAACTCGGCGTCCGCAGCGCCGCCATATTTGCTGATTCCCCGCGCGACGATCGTGTCGCGCAGCGCGGCGGCGCGGGCGAGCAGCTTGGGGGAGAAATCCGCTTCCCCGAGCAAGCGCTCCAGCTCGCTCGGGCGCGACGGGTCGTAGTGGGCGCCGAGCCGGTCCACCGCCACCGACAAGGGCGGTACCAGGTCCGCCCCGAGCCCGACCGAGCGGATGAACCCGTCTTCGACCTCGACCAGCCGCACGCCAAGCCCGCGCGCGGCGGAAATCGTCTTGGCCGAGATGCGCGAAGGCCACACCGCGACATCGCCGCGCCGCGACGCTGCAAGCTGGACCGCGGCCGGGCCGGGCAGGAAGCGGAGCCGCGCGGCGCGCGGTGCCCAGAGGAAACGGCGTATCTCCGCCTGCTTCCACCACGCCATGCCCGCGGCGGCGACGACCGCGCGGTTCGCCTCGATCAGCGATCGCCAAAGCGCCAGCAGCGCGACCGTGTCCTCGACCGACGCCGCCGTGCCGGTGAACGGATCGCGGTACGTCGTCCGCAGCAGCTCGGTCGCGACCCGGCGGCGGCGCATCGCGGGGTCGTCGTCGGCGCGCGCGAACCGCCCCGACGATCGCGGGCGCAATTCCGCGCCCGCGATCGTCGCGACCGCGGCCCATTCGTCGTCGCCATGCGCGACCAGCGTCCGCCCGGGCGCCAGCAGCGACCAGGGATCGACCGCGCGCCGGACCAGCTCGTGCGCGGGGGGAACGCGCGAGGTTCGGCGCGCTATCGACCAGAAGGCGGGACCGCCGAGTTCCCTCGCAATCCGTCGCACGTCGTCGCCAGCACGCGGGCGCACGATCGTAGTCAGCTCCGTGCGCACCGGTTCGGCCCAGAACTCCGCGCCGACCCGCGCTTCGCGAACCGCCGCGAGCAGCGCGTCCACGTCAGCGTCAGTCAGCGTCCCCACCTCGCGCGCAGGCCCGCCACTGACCGCCGCGACACGCGCCTGCACCCCCGGGAACGGCGGCGAGCGCAGCAGCGGCACCTCGTTCACGGGCGCACGTCCCACGCCGCGATGCGCCACCCGCTCGCCTCGCGGACCAGGCGACCCCACGCCCCGGTGCGCAGCTTCAACGACGGCAACGCCGCCGCCTGCTCCCCCAACGCCACGTCCGCCCCGAACACGAAGCGCGCCGCGCCGTTGCTGGTGACGAGCAGCACATGCCCTCGCGCCGCCTCCAGCAACCCGCGCCACCCCGTTGCCCTCGCGGGCGCGTCGACCCGCCAGCCCGGCGGCGGCACCAGCGCGCGGTCCCAGCGCGCCAAGGCCTGCGCCCCGATCCGCGCGACCACGCGCGCCTCGGGCTGATCCTCGTCCGGCCCGTGGTCGATCTCGGCCAGCCAGTCGCACGTCTCAACCAACGGCGGCGCGGCGAGCTCGCCCAGGATCAACTCGGCGGTCGACCGCGTCCGCCGGAGCGGTGCGACGAGCACCCGGTCGAAACGGACGCCCTCCCCCGCGAACGCCGCCCCCAGCGCGCGCACCTGCGCTTCGCCGCTCGCCACCAGCGGCAGATCGGTGCGCGCGCCGATGCGGCGCGGCGCTTCGCCGGGCGCGAACGTGTCGCCGTGCCGCACGATCGTCAGCGTCGCGCTCATCCGCCGTACGGGTCGCCGGCCCCGGCGATCAGCCGTTCGGCCAGCGCGACGTCCTCGGGCGTGTCGACCCCGCCCATGTCGAGCCGGGGCGCGTCGACGGGCACCGTCAGGATGTCGACGCCCGTCTCCAGAAAACGCAGCTGCTCCAGCCCCTCCAGCGCCTCATACGGTGTCGGCGCGGTCGCCTCGAACCGGGCGAGCGCGTCCAGCCGATAGGCGTAGACGCCGAGGTGCCGGTATACCGGCGACAGGGGCTCACGCGTCCGCAGCGCCGCCTCGCCCCGGATCGCGGGGATGATCGCCTTGGAGAACCACAGCGAGCGACCGTCGGCGGTGAGCGTGCAGGTGGTGCCGCTGAACGGCGCGGCGCGCTTGTGCTCGCGCAACCGGTCGAGCGCGTCCCAGCCGAGCCGCACCACCGGCGTCGCTACGCCGTAAGCGGACGCTCGCAACGCTGCGACCAGCGCCGCGACAACCCCCGCCTCGACGAACGGCGCGTCGCCTTGCAGGTTCACGACAATCGCCGGCGGACGCGCCCGCGCCGCCGCCGCCGCATGGGCGCGCCCAGAGCCCGACGCGATCGCCGGGTCGGTCATCGCCACCGCGCACCCGAGCGCGCGCGCGTGGGCGGCGACCCGCTCGTCATCGGTTGCGACCACCATTTCCATGTCGCCCGCCAGCGCCGCCGCGCGCCGCCCCACATCGACCACCCGGTCGAGCAATGTCCGGCCCGAAACGCGCGCGAGCGGCTTGCCCGGCAGCCGCGTCGAGCCCCACCGCGCCGGGATGACGAGCAGGTCGGGGCCGTCGTCAGAGGATGCCGGCACGGACCAGATCGTGAACATGGACCGCGCCGAGCAGCCGCCTGCCCTCGCACACGAACAGCACCGACACCGCGTGGTCGGTCATGATCCGGAGCGCCTCGGCGGCGGGCATATGCGGGGGAACCGACAGCGGGCGCGGGGTCATGTGCTCGACGATGGCCGAGTCGACCCGCCCGGCGGCGAAGCTGCGCCGCAGGTCGCCGTCGGTGAACACGCCGATGAGATCACCCGCCTCGTCCACCACCGCGGTGCAGCCATAGCGTTTGCGGCTCATCTCCACCGTCGCGGCCATCAGCGTCGCGCTTGCGGGGACAACGGGCGCGGCCTCGCCGGAACCCATCAGCTGCCCGACGCTGACCGCCTTCGCGCCGAGCCGCCCGCCGGGGTGGAGCCGCCGGAAGTCGGTGCGGGTGAAGCCGCGCCGCCGCGCCAGCGCGATCGCCAGCGCGTCGCCCAGCGCCGCCTGCATCGTCGTCGAGGCGGTGGGGGCGAGCTGATGCGGGCACGCCTCCTCCACCGGGGGCAGCGGCAGGCAGACGTTCGCCGCGCGCCCGGCGCTGCTGTCAGCGCGTGAGGTCGCGACGATCAGCGCCGCGCCGATCGCCCGCGCGTAATCGGTCACCTCGGCCAGTTCCACCGTCTCGCCCGACCAGCTGAACGCCAACACGGCGTCGCCCGACGTCACCATGCCGAGGTCGCCATGGCTCGCTTCGCCCGGATGGAGGAACGCGGCGGGCGTCCCCATCGACATCATCGTCGCCGCCGTCTTGCGCGCGATCAGGCCGCTCTTGCCGATGCCCGTCGCGATCACCCGCCCGCGCGCGGCGACGATCAGGTCGAGCGCGCGGCGGAACGCATCGCCGAGCGGCGTCCGCGCCAGCGCCACCTCCAGCGCGGCGAGCGCGCGCTGCTCGATACGGACCGTTTCCAGCGCGGACAACAGCGCGTCGTCCTCCGCCGCCGCCGGTCCGTGTTCCTCTACGTCGTACGCCATGCAACCTATCACAACGCCTCACCCGGCTGGCCGGGCCTTAGGCAGGTTGCCTGCGCGGTTCCACCCGTTCATGGGCATGTCAATAACTCGATCGGCGGGCGGTTCTCGCCGGGAGGCGTTTCGATGCAGCTTTGCGGACGGCCGGTCGGCCCGGACCAT
>CALMGC010000049.1:7666-9552 GCA_937863505.1 uncultured Sphingomonadales bacterium
TCGCGGGCCCGTGCGTGATCGAAAGCGAGGCGTTGGCGCTGGAGACGGCGACGACGCTGAAGCGGCTTGCCGACCGCCTCGGGCTGCTGCTCATTTACAAGAGCTCGTTCGACAAGGCGAACCGCAGCTCGGGGCGCTCCCATCGCGGGCCGGGGCTGGATGAAGGCCTGCGCATCCTGGAGAAAGTGCGCGCGGAGGTCGGCATGCCCGTGCTGACCGATGTGCACGACGCGGACCAGGTTCCGGCGGTCGCCTCGGTGGTCGACATGCTCCAGACGCCCGCTTTCCTTGCGCGGCAGAGCGACTTCATCGCCGCCGTCGCCGCGTCGGGCAAACCGGTCAACTTGAAAAAAGCGCAGTTCATGGCCCCGCGCGACATGGTGCAGGTGGTCGCCAAGGCGCGCGACGCGGCGGAAACCGCGGGGCTCGACGCGGATCGCTTCACCGTGTGCGAGCGGGGAGTGTCGTTCGGGTACAACAACCTCGTTTCCGACATGCGCTCGCTGGAGATCCTGCGCGAAACCGGGTGCCCGGTGGTGTTCGACGCGACGCATTCGGTGCAGCTGCCCGGCGGCATGGGCGACCGGTCGGGCGGGGAGCGGCGTTTCGTGCCGGTGCTGGCGCGCGCGGCGGTCGCGGCGGGGGTCGCGGGGCTGTTCGTCGAGACGCACCCCGACCCCGACCGCGCGCTGTCCGACGGTCCCAACGCTTGGCCGCTCGGCGAGCTCGCGCCGTTGCTCGAGCAGCTGGTGGCGATCGACGCGCTCGTGAAGGGGCTTTAGCTGCCCAACGCCTGCCCGATCGCTCGCCTGACCAGCTTCATGTTGACCGGCTTTTCGCAGCGGGGAACGTGGCGGAAGCGTTCGGGAATTTCCGACGGGCCATAGCCGGTGGTCAGCACGGTAGGCACGCCCCGCTCGACCAGCGCGTCCACCGCCGGATAGATCTCCTTGTTGCGCAGGTTCACGTCCAGCACCGCCGCGTCGATCTTCGCTTCCGCGGCGATGAGGTGGAGCGCCTGCTCGACCGTCGCCGCCGGGCCCAGCACCAGCGCACCGCTGTCCTCCAGCCCTTCGCGCATCTCCTCGGCGAGCAGATACTCGTCCTCCGCCACCAAAATCCGGCAATTACGCAAACGCGCTTCAGGCATGGGCCGGGTCCTCAGGCGAGACATGGGCGGAAACAGGAATGATGATAGAGCAATCAACCCCATCCTCCGCAAAGACATAGGTTGTCTCGGCATCGAGCTGATAAGGAAGCGCCCGCTCGATCAGTTCGCGCCCTTGCCCCGTGCCCTGCGGCGGTGAGCCCGGCGGCGGCATCGCGACGCCCGTCTCGCGCCAGTCGATCCGCAGCCGGGGCTGTGGGTGGCCGTTGGGGGGCAACAACAGCCACGCGACGCGCAACCGCCCACCCGTCTGCCCGAGCGCGCCGTACTTCATCGCATTGGTCGCGAGCTCGTGGATCGCGAGCGCCAGCGTCTGCACCGTGCCCGACCGGAGCGCGACGCCGGCGGGTCCGTCCAGCGTCACCCGGTCGTCGCCATTCGCGTCCATCGCCGCCAGCTCGGCGCCGAGCAGCGCGTCGAACGTCACCCGCTCGCCTTCGCTCAGGCGGGAGAGCAGCCCCTGCACCCGCGACAGCGCCTGCATCCGGTGGCCGAACCGGTCGCGGAAGTCGGGCAGGTCCGCACTCGCGCGGAGCGACTTGTCCGCCATGGAGCGGACCACGCCGATGAGGTTGCGCGTGCGATGCTGGAGCTCGCCGACCAGCACGCCCTGCCGCTCCTGCAACTCGCGCAGGCCCTGGATGTCGGTGGACGTGCCCAGCCACTCGACGATCCGCCCGTCCGCGTCGCGTACCGGCACCGACCGGGTATGGTGCCA
>CALMGC010000050.1 GCA_937863505.1 uncultured Sphingomonadales bacterium
TTCATCGGCCAGGTCGCAGACGACCAGCTGGGCGAGGTGTTCGCGCACGACATCCGCGCCGCCGGGGTCGATTTCGCCACCGCCTCGCGGGAAGGCGAGCCGACCACCGCGCGCTGTCTCATCTTCGTGACGCCCGACGGGCAGCGGACGATGAACACGTTTCTGGGCGCGTCGCAGTTCCTGCCCGAGGCCGCGCTCGACCGGCAGGTGATCGCGGACGCCGCGATCCTGTACCTCGAAGGCTATCTGTGGGACCCCGAAGAGCCGCGCGCGGCGATGCGCGCCGCGATCGAGGTCGCGCGCAAGGCAGGGCGCAAGGTGGCGTTCACCTTGTCGGACACCTTCTGCATCAGCCGCCACGGCGACGACTTCCGCAAGCTGATCGCGGACGGGCTGATCGACATCCTGTTCGCCAACGAGGCGGAGCTGCTGGCGCTGACCGGGGCGGAGGCGTTCGACGCGGGGCTGGCGGCGCTGGAGCGGGTGCCGACGCTGGTGGTGACGCGCGGCGAGGCTGGCGCGACCGCGGTGCAGGGCGGGCGGCGGGTCGAGGTCGGCGCGGAGCCGGTCGCCGCCGTGGTCGACACCACCGGCGCGGGCGACCTGTTTGCCGCGGGCTTCCTCACCGGCCAGGCGCGTGGCGCGGGGCTGGAGGCGAGCCTCAAGCTAGGCGCGGCCTGCGCGGCGGAGATCATCTCCCACTATGGCGCGCGGCCTCAGACGGACATGCGCGCGCTGGCAACGCGGGTGCTGGGCTGAGCGCCTAGCCCCGGAGCGGCCTCGCCACCTCCGGCTGTATGTTCGGGTCGCCCGGCACTGCGTCGCTGATCCCGCGGCCGACATAGGAGCGGCTGCGGCTATAGGTGAAGTAAATCAGCAGCCCGATCGCGCCCCAGCCGAGCGGCACCAGCATGGCCGTCAGCGAGAGCGAAAAATAGAGGTAGATGCACCCCAGGATCGCCAGCGGCGCGACCACGAACACCGCGGGGGTCCGGAACGGGCGATGGCGCGACGGATCGGAGCGGCGCAACGTCATCACCGACGCCGCCACCATCCCGAACGCGAACAGCGTCCCCGCGTTGGAATAGTCGGCGAGCTTGCCCACCGGCAGGAACGCCGCCGCCAGCGTCACCACCACCCCCGTCACGATCGTCATCACATGCGGCGTGTGGAAGCGCGGGTGGACGGAGGCGAGCCGGGCGGGCAGCAACCCGTCGCGCGCCATCGCGAAGAACACCCGGATCTGGCCGAACATCATCATCAGCACCACCGACGGCAGCGCGAGAAAGGCGGCGAGCCCAATCAAATTGCCGACCCGCGTCCACCCGATCGAGCGCAGCACATGCGCGAGCGCCTCGTGCGAACAGGACAAGGGCTCATGCCCCATGCCCGCCAGCTCGGTGCAGCGCTGCGTCAGCGCGGTGCTGCCCGGGTCGAGCAGCGTCCCCGCCGCGTCGCGCACCGGCTGCGCGAAGGTCGGGTCGCTCGTCGCGCCGATCGCGCCGCTGGCGACGACGAGGTAGAAGACGGTGCATATCAGCAGGGAGCCGATCAGCCCGATCGGCACGTTGCGTTGCGGATTGCGCGTCTCCTCCGCCGCGGTGGAGACCGCGTCGAAGCCGACGTAAGCGAAGAAGATCGACGCCGCGGCACCCGCCATCCCGGTGACGCCGGTGGGCAGCAGCGGGGTGAAATGCGCGGTGTTCATCACTGGCACCGCCAGGATGCAGAACAGCGTCAGCGCCACGATCTTGATAACCACCAGCACCGCGTTGACGCGCGCGCTCTCGGTCGTGCCGACCACCAGCAGCCAGGTGACGAGCATCGCGATGACCACCGCGGGCAGGTTGATGACACCGCCGCCGCTGGGGCCATTGGCGAGCGCGGCCGGGATGGCGACGCCGAACGTGTTCTGGAGGAAGCCCGCGAAATAGCCCGACCAGCCGACCGCCACCGCCGACGCGCCGATCGCATATTCGAGCACCAGCGCCCACCCGACCGTCCAGGCGAGCAGCTCGCCCATCACCGCATAGGTGTAGGTGTAGGCGGAGCCCGCGACCGGCACCATCGAGGCGAGCTCCGCATAGCAGAGCGCCGCCACCGCGCAGACCGCGCCCGCGAGGATGAACGACAGCAGCATTCCCGGCCCCGCCTTTTGCGCGGCCTCGCTGGTCAGCACGAAGATGCCGGTGCCGATCACCGCGCCGATGCCGAGCATGGTCAGCTGAAACGCGCCGAGCGAGCGTTGCAGCCCCTTTTTCTCGGCGGTGGCGAGGATCGCGTCCAAGGGCTTAACGCGCTCGAAAAGGTTCAATGCTACGCTCCCGCGCGGCCCGTCGCCGCATCGGGACGGAAACCTAGCCGGTTATCGCGCGCGCGCAACAGGTTAATCCTCAGCGCGCGAGCATCGGCCCGAGCGGCTCGCCGCCGAACAGGTGGACGTGGAGATGCGGCACCTCCTGCCCGCCATGCGGACCCGTGTTGGCGAGCAGTCGATAACCGGGCGCGACCAGCCCCTCGCGCCGCGCCACCTCTCCGACCGCGCGGACGAACCCGGCGATCTCCGCATCGGACGCACGGGCGGAGAAATCGTCCCACGAGACATAGGCCCCGCGCGGGATAACCAGGATGTGCGTCGCCGCCTGCGGCGCGATGTCGTGGAACGCGACCGCATGCTCGTCTTCATACACAAGCCGCGACGGTATCTCGTCGCGCAGGATGCGGGCGAAGATGTTGGCGGGGTCGTAGGGCAGGGTAGCGTCGATCGACATGGCGGTGGTCCGGCGGGAGGGAAAGGGCGAGGCCCCGCGCGCGAGTTGCCTCGGCGGCGGAGGCGCGGAAGTTCGCTAAGTTCGCTCTACGGTAGGTTCGTTATGCCCTGCCGCAACGGCGCGACGGAGGTTCGGGACGGCGAGGGGGAGAGCCGAACGGCGCATCCGCCGACCATGACACAGGTGGCGGCGTGTAGGACAGCTCCGGATGATTGCAATGTGATCGTCTGGAAGGGAGCAGCCGCGCCGCGATGAAAAGGGTTGCGTCGCGCGAACGAATGAACAAAACGGCACTGGTTCGGGCGGGGGCACGTCTCGAACAGCAGGGGGAATCATCTTGAGACTCTATAACCAGCTCGCGGCTGCGGTCGCGCTCGTTACCATAGCTACGCCGACCGTCGCGGGACCGGTTATTCAGCCGGTGCATGTGGGAACCGAAACCATCCGCTTCTTCCAGGGCGTACCAACGCTTGATCTCCAACGCGAGCATGGGGCAGTTCAGATCACGCCCTTGCCCATGGATCACGGCAGCTACGCTTTCACGGTGGCGGTGCTGAACAAGGGGCCGGGGAGCGCGAACATGGACGTCACAAACGTCGACGTTGAGTCTGGCGGTGCTCATTACACTGTGTTCTCGCGGTCCGATCTCGAGCACAAGGCGAAACATCGCGCGATGTGGAACAGCATCGCTCTCGCAACCGCAGGAGCACTTGCGTCAGCTGCGGCAGCAAACACCACCGACACTTATCGCGCAACGACCTACACGCCGCACGGCACCTATCGAACCATAGTTCAGACACCTAGCGCTGCTGGACAAGCCGCTGCTGCTGCGGCCATCGCTGGTACGGGCGTTGGCTTGTACGCTATCCAGAACCAATTGGATAAGACGCGCGAGGCCCTGGGTGCGACAACTGTGCAGATGACCACGGTTGATCCGCAAGACAGCTATGCCGGGCGAATCGTGTTGGCGAAGATCAAGGAAAGCGCACTTCCCCAGCGCATCAACATCGTTGTGAAGTGGAACGGCGAGACTTACCCGTTTGGCTTCCAGCTTGCCAAAAAGGGTACGCCGCAACCCGTTTTCGACACCCTGACGCCGATCCCAATGCCTCCCGCGTCGGCGAGTGGCCAGCCGGCGCCTATGGCAGCGTCGGGCGGCTAATCAGCCAAACGAAGATCGGCGGTAAGGTCCGGAAGCGGGCGAGACCAGCCTCTACCGCCTCTCCGTCTCCCGCCCCGCCTTCTCCACCAGCCCACCGACGCCCTCGCGCCGCGCCAATTCCGCGCGGAGGTCATCTAGGCTCAGCCCTGCGTCCGTCAGCAGGACGAGGAGATGGAAGATGAGGTCCGCCGCTTCGGGGACGATCTTGGCGGGGTCGGGACCGCAGGCGGCGATGACGCACTCGACCGCTTCCTCGCCGAGCTTCTGCGCGATGCGGGCGCGGCCCTTGGCGAACAGGCTCGCGACATAGGAGCCGGCGGGGTCGGCGGCGCGGCGGGCGGCGATGGTGGCCTGGAGGCGGTCTAGCGGGTCGGTCATGCGGGGGAAGCGCTGGCGCGGGCGGCGGCTCCGGTCAATCCCGCCGCGCGGTCGCCGAGCCGTCGGGCCCGTCCGCCCGCCTCGCGATCGCGCGCCGCCGCAACGCCCGCCGCACGAACCAAAGCGCGAGCGCGGCGAGGAGGAACAGCGCGATGTCGGACGGCTCGGGCCCGGTGCGGGGCGTGGGCACGCCGGTATGGCCGGAGGCGACGAGGAGGGCGGGCAGGGCGGACACCACGGCTCCCTACCCCGCCGACGGTGGACAAGCGGTTAGCGTCGCTTATCCGCGCCGGATCAGCAGCGCGCCCGCGATCACCACCACCGCGCCCGCCGCGCGCGTCGCCGACAGCGGATGCCGCGTAAGCCCGAGCAGGCCGAAATGGTCGAGCAACAGCGCGGCGACGATCTGCCCCGCGATCGCGGCGGTGAGCAGCGCGCTCACGCCGATCCGCGGCGCGGCGAGCGCGGCGACCGCGACGAAGAACGCGCCGTACAGCCCGCCGAGCCAGGCCTGGGCGGGTAGCGCCCGCGCGGCGGGTCCGAACCTCGCGCCCCCGCTCGCGAGCAGCACCGCCGCGAGCGCGACGCCGCCGACCGCGAACGAGACCAATGC
>CALMGC010000051.1 GCA_937863505.1 uncultured Sphingomonadales bacterium
CCGCCTGTGACACCGCCGGGACGGCCGACGTCGCCGCGACCCGCGCGGCGGGCGCGATCATCGCCGAGCGCCACGACGCGGAGGCTGACCGCGCGCTGATCGACCGCAGCATCGCCGGGCTCGGCCGCGCGCACTGACGCGTGGCGGGCCTATGGTCGACCCCGAAGACTGCCGCACCATGGCCGAGGTCCGCGCGGGCGTCGACGCGCTCGACGAGACGCTGGTCAAGCTGCTCGCCCGCCGCTTTCGCTACATGGACGCCGCCGCGCGCATCAAACCCGAGCGGGCGCAGGTGCGCGACGAGGCGCGCAAGGCGGCGGTGATAGCCCATGCGCGGGCGATTGCCGAGCGTGAGGGTGTGCCCGACGCGCTCGTCGCCGAATTATACGAGAGGTTGGTCGAGACGTCCATTGCGTACGAGTTGGACCGCTGGAATGAACGCTAACGGCTAGCCGGTGTATAGGCTGTTGTCCCATTGCCGCCACGATTTTCGGTCAGCTGTCATCTCCATGACAGAAATCAGACACGCGATTTTTCCGGACGATACGGCTGCGGTGCTGGGCATCTGGCGTGAGTTCATTGCCAACTCCCCGGTCAATCTCGACTACCAACAAAATGACGCCGAGTTCGCGGACCTGGCCGGCAAGTACGTGGCACCGGGCGGCTGCATATTGTTGGCGGGTCAGGGGAACGACATCGAGGGGTGCGTCGCCTTTCGCAAGGTCGATGCCGACATATGTGAGATGAAGCGGCTCTATGTTCGTCCTCACGCGCGCGGTAAGCGTCTGGGTCACGAGCTGGTTGGCCGATTGATCGCGGAAGCCCGCATGGCCGGCTATCGCGAGATGAGACTTGATGTGATGGAGAAGTTTGTCTCCGCCCGAGACCTTTATCAGAGCTTCGAGTCCGTCGCGGCTGAGCCGATCTCGTACAATCCGGTTCCGGGCGCGTCGTTCCTCGGTTTTCGGCTTTAATCGCGCGCACGATCGCCCGCGCTGCACGAACTTAGGGACTGTTAGGCAGCAGCAACGGTCCAGTGCTCTAGCCCCGCGACTCTCGTCCCCCTACATCCTTAGTTATGTCCTCCTACGGCCCGCCGACCCGGTTTCACGAAGAGCAAGCCACTTTCACCATCCGGGGGAGCGACACGCCCGACCTCGACGCGGGCGTAGCTGCAATTCGTAACGTGTTGAAAACACTGCCCGCCGCGCCGGGCGTGTATCGGATGCAGGACGCCAAGGGCGACGTGCTCTATGTCGGCAAGGCGCGCGCGCTCAAGAACCGGGTCGCGAACTACACGAACGTGAACAATCTGACCCAGCGGCTCCGGCGCATGGTGTCGCAGACGCGGTCGATGACGATCGTCACCACCAACAACGAGGCCGAAGCGCTGCTGCTCGAGGCGCAGCTGATCAAGCGCTATCGCCCGGCGTACAACGTGCTGCTCCGTGACGACAAATCCTTCCCCTTCATCCTGCTACGTGGCGACCAGGAGTTTCCGCGCATCCAGAAGCATCGCGGGGCGCGGCGGGCGAAGGGCGACTATTACGGCCCGTTCGCGAGCGCGGGGTCGGTCAACAACACGCTCAACGCGCTTCAGAAGCTGTTCCTGCTGCGAAGCTGCACCGACGGGTTCTTCAAGACGCGCGACCGACCGTGCCTCCTGTACCAGATCAAGCGCTGTTCCGCGCCGTGCGTCGGACGGATCGACGAGGGCGGCTATGCCGAGTTGGTCGCCGACGCCAAGCAGTTCCTCGCGGGCAAGGCGACCGATGTGCAGGCCAAGCTCGGCAAGCAGATGGAGGCGGCGGCGGAGGCGATGGACTTTGAGCTCGCCGCGCTGCTGCGCGACCGGCTGAAGGCGCTCACCTTCGTGCAGGGGACGCAGTTCATCAACGCGGAAGGCGTCGGCGATGCGGACATCTTTGCGATGGCGTGCAAGGACGGGGTGATCGGTATCCAGGCGTTCTTCATCCGCGGTGGGCAGAATTGGGGACACCGCAGCTTCTTCCCGAGCCATGTGAACGACGTGCCCGAAGATGAGGTGATGACAGCATTTCTCACGCAATTCTACGAGGAAGTGCCGCCCGCCCGCACCGTGTTCGTCGACCGCGAGTTGCCCGAAGCGGCGCTGCTCGCCGAGGCCTTCGCGGAGCAGGCGGGGCGCAAGGTCGAGCTGTCGGTGCCGCAGCGGGGCACGCGCCGCCGCCTGCTCGATCAGGCAAAGCGCAATGCGGAGGAGGCGCTCGACCGGCGGCTGGCGGAATCGACTACGCAGGCAAAGCTGCTGCGCGAGGTGGCCGAGCTGTTCGACCTGCCCGAGCCGCCCGACCGGATCGAGGTGTACGACAACAGCCATATCCAGGGCACCAACGCGCTCGGCGCAATGGTGGTCGCGGGGCCGGAGGGCTTCCGCAAGGGGCAGTATCGCAAATTCAACATCAAGGGTAACGAGGCCGCGACGGACGACGATTTCGGGATGATGCGCGAGGTGTTCCGCCGCCGCTTCGCGCGCCAGATGGAGGAAGCGCCCGACCGTGATGACGCGACTTGGCCCGACATCGTCCTCATCGACGGCGGCAGGGGCCAGCTCAACGCGGCGAGGGCGGTGCTGGAGGACCTCGGCATCGAGGACGTGTGCCTGGTCGGCGTCGCCAAGGGACCGCATCACGGGCGCGAGGGGCGCGAGGTGTTTCACATGCTCGACGGGCGCGAGTTCCAGCTGCCGGTCAACGCGCCCGTGCTGTTCTACCTCCAACGGCTGCGTGACGAGGTCCACCGTTTCGCGATCGGCGCGCACCGCGAGAAGCGCGCCAAGGCGATGGGGGCGAGCCCGCTCGACGAGGTGCCCGGCATCGGCCCCGCGCGCAAGAAGGCGCTGTTGATGCACTTCGGCACGGGGCGCGCGGTTCGGAACGCGAGCTTGGAGGACCTGCAAAAAGCGCCAGGCGTAAGCGTAAGCGTCGCGCAACAGGTGTACGACTTCTACCACGCGCGCTGATGCACCTCGCCGCGCCCGCAATCGTCCTGTCCACCCGCGCGCATGGCGAGCATGGGCTGATCGTCCGCGCACTGACGGAGCGGGACGGCGTGCAACCGGGCTATGTGCGCGGCGGGCGGTCGCGGCGGCTGCGGCCGGTGCTGCAGCCGGGCAATGCTGTGCTGGGCGATTGGCGAGCGCGGACCGCCGAGCAGCTTGCGGCGCTGACGGTGGAGCTGGTCGCGAGCTGCGCGCCGTTATGGGCGGAGCCGCTGCCGGCGGCCGCGATCGAATGGTCGACCGCGCTGACCGCCGCCGCGCTGCCCGAGGCGCAGCCCTATCCGGCGCTATACGCGGCGCTGAGCGGGATGCTCGGTGCGATCGAGGCGGCCCCCGCTGCGCGCGGCTGGGCGGCGGCGCTGGTGCGGTATGAGCTGTTGCTGTTGGGGGAACTCGGCTTCGGCCTCGATCTGGAACGGTGCGTGGTGAGCGGGGCGGAGGACGGACTTGCTTTTGTGAGCCCGAAGAGCGGCGGCGCGGTGAGCCGGGCGGCGGCGGCGGGCTATGAGGACCGGCTGTTCGCGCTTCCCGCGTTCCTGCGCGAGGGTGGCGCGGCGGACTGGCCCGACATCTTGGCAGGCTTGCGGATCACCGGGCAGTTCCTGTCTCGCGACATCCTCACCGATCGCCGCGCCGAACCGCTGGCCGCGCGCGAGCGGCTAATCGAGCGCCTCAAGCGCGCCGCGTAGCACTCCGCTTGTCGAACCGCCCGCTTTTACCTAGGCGAGAGGGCGTGAAGGACGGATCGTGACGCGCAAGCTGGTTGCTTTGCTCCCCGGTGACGGGATCGGGCCGGAGGTGGTCGCCGAAGCGCGGCGGGTGCTCGACGCGCTGGGGCTAGACCTCGCTTATGAGGAGGCCGCGGTCGGCGGCGCGGCGTACCTCGCGAGCGGGCACCCGCTGCCGCCCGCGACGTTGGCGCTCGCCGCCCGCGCGGACGCGATCCTGTTCGGCGCGGTGGGCGACCCGCGCTTCGACACGCTCGACCGCGCGCTGAGGCCCGAACAGGCGATCCTCGGGCTCCGCCGCGAACTCGGGCTGTTCGCCAACCTCCGCCCGGCGCGACTGTTCGCGGGGTTGGAGGACGCCTCCGCGCTCCGGCCCGAGGTCGCGCGGCGGATCGACATGGTGATCGTCCGCGAGCTGACCGGCGATGTGTATTTCGGCGACAAGGGCCGCCGAACGACCGACGCGGGCCTGCGCCAAGGGTATGACGTCATGGCCTATGACGAGGCGGAGATCGCGCGCATCGCCCGGGTCGCGTTCGGCATGGCGTCGCGGCGCAAGCGGGTGCTGCACTCGATCGACAAGGCGAACGTGCTCGAAACGTCGCAGCTGTGGCGCGACGTGGTAATGGAGGTCGCGCGCGACTACCCGGAGGTCGCGGTCACGCACATGTATGTCGACAACGCGGCGATGCAGCTGGTGCGGAACCCCGGCCAATTCGACGTCGTCGTCACCGGCAATCTGTTCGGCGATATCCTGTCGGATCAGGCCAGCATGTGCGCGGGGTCGATCGGCATGCTGCCCTCCGCCTCCTTGCGCGCGTGGGAGGGCGACACCGGGCTGTACGAGCCGATCCACGGCTCCGCGCCCGACATTGCGGGGCAGGGCAGGGCGAACCCGTGCGCGGCGATATTGTCGGCGGCGATGATGCTGCGGCACTCGCTGGGCGAGCCGGAGGCGGCGGACCGGGTCGAGGCGGCGGTGGCGCAGGCGATCGCGGCTGGCGCGCGAACGGCGGACCTTGGCGGCGCGCTCTCCACCCGCGCGATGGGCGATGCGGTGCTGGCCGCGCTATGACTGGGGCGCTCGAGCTGGCGGTCGTCATCCCGACCTTCAACGAGCTGGCCAACGTCCCGCTGATCGTCGCCAAGCTCGACGCGGCGCTGGCGGGCGTCGCGTGGGAAGCGATCTTCGTCGACGACAACAGCCCTGACGGCACCGCCGACGCCGCCCGCGCGATCGGCGTACGCGACCCGCGAGTGCGCGTGATCCAGCGGATCGGGCGGCGCGGCCTGTCATCCGCCTGTATCGAGGGGATGCTCGCGACCCCCGCGCCGGTGGTGGCGGTGATCGACGGCGATCTCCAGCATGACGAGCGCATCCTCCCCGACATGCTGCGCGCGTTGCAGCGCGACCCGGCGCTCGATCTGGCGATCGGCTCGCGGTTCGTCGCCGGCGGCGGGACGGGCGAGTGGGACAGCGACCGGGTGGCGAAGTCGGCGCTGGCGACCCGGCTGTCGCGCCGCGTGCTCCAGGCCGACGTGTCGGACCCGATGAGCGGCTTTTTCATGATCCGGACCGCGCGCGCGCGCGATCTGGTGCCGCGCCTCAACGCGATCGGCTTCAAGATCCTGCTCGACCTGATGACCGCCGCGCCGGTGCCGCTGCGCTTCGTGGAGCTGCCCTATACGTTCCGGGTGCGCCAAGAGGGGGAGAGCAAGCTCGATCATGTCGTCGCGCTCGAGTTCCTGATCGCGCTGTACGACCGCATGTTCGGGCGCGTCGTGCCCGTCCGCTTCGCATTGTTCGCGGGGGTGGGCGCGCTGGGCGCGATCGTGCACTTCCTGGTGCTGATCCCGCTGTTCCGGCTGCTCGCGGCGGAATTCGCGATCGGCCCCGATCCGGCGTTCCGGGCGGCGACGATCGCGGCGACGCTGGCGGCGATGACGTTCAACTACCTGCTCGACAACGCACTGACGTACCGTGACGCGCGGCTGAAGGGGGCGAGGGCGCTGGCGAAGGGGTGGGCGGTGTTCTGCCTCGTCTGCGGCGTCGGCGCGGTCGCCAATGTCGGGGTCGCGAGTTTCCTGTTCGACGCGCGCTATGGCTTCGCGCTCCCCGCGCTGGCGGGCATCGCGGTGGGCGCGGTGTGGAACTACGCGCTGTCCTCGCGCTTCGTGTGGGGGCGATATTAGAGCCAGCTCCTAAACCACATCCAGCGCTGGAAAGACTGCGCGCCGGCGAGCGGCATCGCTGACAGGATCGGGTAGAACCACGCGAACAGCGCCGCGAGCAGCACGAGCCACGCCTCGTCCCACCCCTTCAGCCGCCCGCGCCCGAACCGCGCCCACGCGCCCGCGATCGGCAGCGCGAGCAGGATGCTGGGCAGGTAGTAATAGTAGAAGAATCCGAGCGACTTGGGGATCACCGCCCAGACCGCGAGCCCGGCGATCCACAGCAGCGCGGCGGCGGTCAGCCTCGCGTCGCGCTCGCGCCAGCCCGCCCACAGGCACAGCGGCACCGCGACCAGCCCGCTCCACAACATCGCCGGGTTGCCGAGCATCAACACCCCGCGCTGCGCCCCGTCGACGCGCTCGTACAGATACCAGATCGGCCGGATCATCAACGGCCACGTCCACCAGACGGATTGGTAGGTGTGCGCCGGAAGCACTTGTGTTTGCTGATGAAACATCGCGACCTGGAACGGGATCAGCGTGGCGAGCGTCAGCGGCTGATCGGCATAGAAGAAGGCGGGCGCGAAGGTGACGAGATAGGCGAGCGCCGCCACCGCGCCGAGCGAGAGCAGCGCGGGGAGGGCGGCCATGCCCGGCCAATGGCGCTGCCCCCTGCCGCCCAGCGCGGGCCCGATCGCCCGGTGGTCGCGCCACCGCACCCACAGGAACGCCGCGCCCGCGAAGCCGACGTACGGCAGGGCCGCCCACTTGCACGCGGTCGCGAGCCCCAGCAGTGCCGCGCCGAGCAGCCACCTGCGCCATGCCGCGCCAGCCTGCCCCGCCCGCATCGACCAGAGCAAGGCGGCGATGCCCAGAACCGCGAACGCCGCCATGAACCCGTCGAGCATGGCGATCCGCGCTTGCACGAACACGGTGAAGTTGAGCACCACCGCCGCCCCCGCCAGCGCCGCCGTGCGCGCGCGACTCCAGATCAGCCACGCGATCGCGACCACGCCCACCACGACCGCGCTCGCCGCCAGCGTCGACATCACCCGCCACCCGCAGCTGTCATCCCCGAACAGCCACATGCCAAGCGCGATCAGCTCCTTGCCCAGCAGCGGGTGCTCGGTGTTGCGCGGCCCCGCCAGCGTCAGCAGCACGCGCGCGGCGGGGACGTAATGCACCTCATCGAACACCGGCTTGCCCGGCACGCTCACGCGAAACAGGAACAGCGCCTCCGCGACCAGGCCGAAGACGAGCGCGAGCGGCAGGGGGCGGCGGAACCAGGGCATCGGGCAGCGCCTCCCTTGCAGGGCGGCGCACGGAAAGGCAAAGCGCCAAGCCATGAAGCGCACCACCGGGCAGGACCGTTCGATCACGCAGGGCTGGCGACCCGCGACCCGCGCCGTCCGCGGCGGCACCGCGCGGTCGGAGTTCGGCGAGACGTCAGAGGCGATCTTCCTCACCTCCGGCTATTCCTACGATTGCGCGGAGGACGCCGCCGCACGGTTCGCGGGCGAGCAGGCTGGGATGACGTACTCGCGGCTTCAGAATCCGACGGTGGAGATGCTGGAACACCGCATCGCGCTGCTGGAAGGCGCGGAGGCGTGCCGCGCGGCCGCGAGCGGGATGGCGGCGATGACGGCGGTGTTGCTGTGCCAGCTGTCGGCGGGCGACCATATGGTCGGCGGGCGTGCGGCGTTCGGGTCGTGCCGGTGGCTGACCGACACGATGCTGCCCCGCTTCGGCATCGAGACGACGGTCGTCGACGCGCGCGACCCGCAGGCATTCGCCGACGCGATCCGGCCCAATACCAAGGTCTTCTTCTTCGAAACGCCCGCCAATCCGACGATGGACGTGGTCGACCTGCGCGCGGTGTGCGATCTCGCCCGCGCGCACGGGATCACGACCGTGGTCGACAACGCCTTCGCCACCCCCGCGCTGCAACGCCCGATGGAATGGGGGGCGGACGTCACCGCCTATAGCGCGACCAAGATGATGGACGGGCAGGGGCGCGTGCTCGCGGGCGCGGTGTGCGGGACCGAGGCGTTCATCAACGACTCGCTGCTGCCGTTCACGCGCAACACCGGGCCGACGCTGTCGCCGTTCAACGCCTGGGTGGTGCTCAAGGGGCTGGAGACGCTCGACCTGCGTATCCGCCGCCAGTCGGAAAGCGCGCTGGAGGTGGGGCGCTTCCTCGAGCCGCGCGTGAATCGGATGCTGCATCCCGGGCTGCCGAGCCACCCGCAACACAATCTCGCGGCCACGCAGATGGACGCCTGCGGACCGATCTTCGCGTTCGAGGTGGAGGGGCGCGCGCAGGCACATGCGCTGCTCAACGCGCTGGGGCTGATCGACATCTCGAACAACATCGGCGACTCGCGCTCGCTGATGACGCACCCCGCGTCTACGACGCATTACGGCGTCGCGCCCGAGAAGCGCGAGGAGATGGGTGTGACGGAGGGATTGCTCCGGCTCAACGTGGGGCTGGAGGATCCGGCGGACCTCCTCGCCGACCTTGACCAAGCGCTGACGATGGTGGGGCTGTGAGGTCGCTCTTCCCCCATGCGGCGGAGACGGCGGGCGTGGTCGTGCGCGTGTCGGTCAGCTACCTGCCCGAACAATCCGAGCCGCGGCGCGGGCGCTGGTTCTGGGCCTATCACGTCCGCATCGAGAATGAGGGCAGGCAGGCGGTGCAGCTGCTCACCCGCCACTGGGTCATCACCGACGGGCGCGGCGCTCGGCATTCGGTGGAGGGCGAGGGCGTCGTCGGCGAGCAACCGCTGATCGAGCCGGGTGGCAGCTTCGACTATGTCTCCGGCTGCCCGCTCGCGACGCCGACCGGACAGATGCAGGGCAGTTATCGCGTTGTCGGCGAGGACGGCGCGCAATTTGACGTCGCGATTCCCAAGTTCGCGCTGGTCGCCCCGGCGGTGGCGACGTGACCGTCCCCCTCTCGCTTGCGGGAGGGGCTGGAGGTGGGCCGATCCGGTTGTTCTCCTCCAGCCCACCCCCGGCCCCTCCCGCAAGCGGGAGGGGGGAAGGGTGAAACGAACTCACCTTCCGCTCAACGGCCTGCGCGTCCTCGACGCCGCCGCCCGGCATCTCTCCTTCACACGCGCCGCCGACGAGCTCGCGGTGACGCCCGCCGCGGTCGGGCAGCAGGTGCGCGCGCTGGAGGAGACGCTGGGCGTGGTGCTGTTCCGCCGCACGACGCGTGGGCTGGAGCTGACGCCCGAGGGGGAGGCGGGGCTGGTGTCACTGCGTGGCGGCTTTCTCCAGTTCGAGGAAGCGGTGCGCGCGATGCAGGCGGGGCAGTCGTCCAAATCGTTGACGATCGCCGCGCCGCGCGACGTGACGGAGAAGTGGCTGATGCCGCACCTCGCCCGGCTGGCGCGCGGCGACCGCGAGCTGCGCTTCCTCTTGGTCGCGACCGATGGCGAGCCCGACTTCACCGAAGCCAATCTCGATCTCGCGATCCGCTGGGCGGATGGGCCGGGTGATTACGAAGGGGAAGCGCTCGAGTCAGAAGGGCTGGTCGCGGTCGTTGCGCCCGACGGAGCCCGCGACGCGCCCGCGATCGCCTGGCCCGGCTGCCCGACCGAGGATGTGGGCGCGCCCGTTCGGGTCGCGGATGCGGGGCTGGCGATCGACGCGGCGGCGGAGGGGCTCGGTCGCGCGACCGTGCCCGAATTGCTCGCGCGACGCGATCTCGCGGCGGGGCGGGTGCGGGCGCTGGGCGAGCCCCGGCCCTCGCGGCTCGGCTATTGGCTCGTCGCCCCGCTCCCGCAATGGCGGCAGAAGAAGGTGCGCGCGCTGGTCAACGCGCTGACCGAATGAGCGAGGACTTGGCCGCATACCGGCACGCGGCGGCGCGGGTGGCGAGGCCTTTGCGAGTCGCTGGGCTTGCTCTGACGATTTTGGCGCTGGTGCTGGCGATGTGGCCGGGCCTGTCCAAAGCGGTGCCGCTCGCGATCGCCGCGCTCGCGTTGCTGCACCTGCTCGCCGCGATCAGCGTCCGGCTGCGTCGCCCCAAGCCGCAAATGCCAGCGCCTGACTGGTTAACGCCACGAAGCTGAGCACGGGAGCGCCCGCGTCCACGCGGTATCAGCCGCGTCGCATGGCTTACCCCGTCAGCGGCACATCAGCGATGACGCGTTCGGCAATCCGCTTAACCGATCGCTGCTTAATGTGCATTCATGCGTGCCTGCGGGAAGGGAAGCCGTCAGCACCAAATCGGTTCCCCGATAATGGCAGGCTATATAAACGGGCCCGCGTATCCCTTGAAACGTCCAGCGACTCATCGGGCCGGAGCCATGTTGCTGCAACGTGGTCGGCGCAAGCTCCACTTGGTCCCGAACGACGCCATCGTAGAAGCCGATCGAACTCAGGCAGGGCTGGCATAGCGCCCGTCTTCGAAAGTGGCGATAGCGGCTCCTTTGGCCAGTCCGGTCAAACCGCGGACCGGAGCTCCTTGCCGCCAATTCGCGGTCAATGGCGCGCCCGTATAGTGCTGGACCAAAGCGACACATTGCCCGCTACCCACCTTTGCAGTGCCCTCAAGGTCTTCGACTTTGGTGTAAACATATTACGGTGGCAGCATCGGCATACTAATTACCCCCGCTCTGACACTATCAGTATAGGCTACACCGCTTCAGTTCTTGAGCTTCCACCCGCGCCGGAGCAGCGTGTAGCACAACAGCCCCAGCGCCACATCTAGCCCCAACACCACCGCGCCGCCCAGCAGCACCGGCGAGTCGGCGACGCCGAGGAACCCGAACCGGAAACCGGAGATGATGTAGAAGAACGGGTTCACATGGCTGAACGCCCTGAACGCGGGCGCGAGGTGCGTGACCGAGTAGAACGTGCCCGACAGCAGGGTCAGCGGCGCGATGGCGAAGTTCTGCACCGCCGCGGCATGGTCGAACTTCTCCGCCCAGATCGACGTCAGCACGCCCACCAGCGCCAGCAGCACCGCGCCGAACACGCCGAACCACAGGATCGCGAACGGCTGCACCGGCGTGACATGCACCCCCGGCCACAGCGCCATCGCCACCCACACCGCCGCGCCGACACACGCCGCGCGCGTCACCGCGCCGCCGACCATCGCCGCCAGCAGCTCCGCGCTCGACAGCGGCGGCATGAGGTAATCGACGATCGTCCCCTGGATCTTGCCCACCAGCAGCGAAAAGCTGGCATTGGCGAACGCGGTCTGGAGCATTCCCATCACGATCAGCCCGGGGGCAATGAAGTCCGCGAACGGCACCGTGGCCGCGCCGACGTGCACCGGCTGCCGCCCGCCGGTCGCGACGGTGAAGATGATCAGGAACAGCAAGGTGGTGATCGCGGGCGCCCAGATCGTCTGCAGCTGCACCTTGAAAAAGCGGCGCACTTCCTTGACATAGAGTGTCTTGAGCCCGCCCCAATTCACTTGCCGGATCACCGGTACGCCGGGGGCGGCTCGTATCGCCGATACGTTTTCGCCGAAGGGGGGCTGGCTGCTCATCGCGCATTCGCGTAACCGCCGCCGCCGCCGCCCGCAACCCGGCGCACGGGAATGATGACCATGATGACCTGGACCGACGAGCGGATCGAGACGCTCAAGAAGATGTGGGAAGCGGGGCAGACCGCGAGCCAGATCGCCGAGGAGCTGGGCGGGGTGAGCCGCAATGCGGTGATCGGCAAGGCGCACCGGCTCGAGCTGCAGGCGCGTCCCTCGCCGGTGAAGCCAAACGAGCCCGCTGCGCCGCCGCTTGAGCCCGAGCCCGTGGTGGCCGCGCCGGAGCCGGAGCCGGAGCCGGAGGTCGAGGCGGAGCCGGAGCCCGAGGTGGAAGCCGATATCGAGACCGCCGACGACATCGCGTCGCCCGTGCCCGTCATCGCCGCGCCGATGCCGCCGCGCGAGCCGGTGCTGCGCTCGGTCGGTCCCGGCGGCTTCCTTCGTCAGGCCCCCGGCGAGCAGCAGCCGCCAAGCTCGCCCGCGCCGCCGCGCCGGCTCGTTCCCGCGCGGCCCTCACCCGACATCGCGGGCAAGACCGGGCTGCTCGACCTCAACGACAAAATCTGCAAATGGCCGCTCGGCCATCCGGGCGAGCCCGACTTCCACTTCTGCGGCGAGAAGGTGAATCCAGGCTTCCCCTACTGCGTCGACCATTGCGGCCACGCGTACCAGGCGCAGCTCCCCCGCCGCGACCGCCGCGCGCCCCCGCTGCCGTTCGGGGGGCCGAGGGCGCGGTGAGACCGCACGGGAAGGGGCCTATAGTCCCTTCCCGTAAACCTGGTAGACTTTGTTGACGCGGCTCTGGATGGTTTCCGCGATCGAGCGCATCCCTTGGTTGTCCTCGAGAATCCAGCCGATCTCGCCGCGGCTTGCGCCATAGCGGTCCACCGACGCGCGGCGGATATATTCGATCATCATGAAGGCGAGCTGCGAGGCCATGCGCGAGGCTTGCAGCTCCTTGACGACGCCCATCAACGGCACGCGCATTGTCCGCACCTTGGGCTTCCTCAGCCATAGCAGCAGCTTGGCCCAGCCGAACGGCAGCAGCTCGCCGCTCAGCGGCTTGATCGCCTCGTTGAGGTCGGGGAGCGTAATCATGAACGCAACGGGCTTGCCGTCCAGCTCGGCGATGCGGATCAGGTCGTTGAACACGATCGGCTTCAGCTTGACGCCGACATCGTCGATCTCGGGCTCGGTCAGCGGCACGAAGCCCCAATTGTCGCTCCACGCGTCGTTGAGGATGCCGAGGATGATCTCCGCTTCCTGCTTGAACTTGCGCTTGTCGACCTCGCGGATATGGATGCGCGAGTTCTTCTCGCCCGAGGCGATGATCCGCTTCACGATCGGCGGGAACTCCTGCGTGATGTCGAGATCATAGGTGAGCAGGCGTTTCTCGCAGGCATAGCCGGCGCGCTCGACCCACGCTTGGTACTCGGGCCTGGCATGGCCCATCATGATCGTCGGCGGGTGGTCGTGTCCTTCGGTCAGCAACCCCGGTTCCTCCCAGATCGATTGCGACACGGGGCCGAGCGCGCGGCTCATCCCTTCCTTGCGCAACCACGCTTCCGCGCGGGCGAGCAGGGCGGTGAACACGCCCTCGTCCTCGGCATCCATCAGCCCCCAAAAGCCGACGCCGGGCCCGAACCCCTGCGCGGCGTCCATCGACAACGCGAGCGTATCGATATGTGCGGAGATGCGGCCCACCACCTTGCCGCCGCGCTCGGCCAGGAAAAGCTGAGCGCGCGCATGGCTGTACCAGCCGTTTCTCTCGGGAGTTATCAAGCCCAGCGCCTCGCCCTTCAACGGCGGAACCCAGGCGGGGTCGTCCTTGTACAGGCGAAACGGCAAGTCGACGAACGCTTTACGATCGCGCTTGGTCTTGACCTCGCGGATGGTGACTTGGTCGGTCATGTCGGTCCCCCGTTCGTGCTTGCCCGCGACTGTACCCGGCGCGGGCGATGCCGAAAAGGGCGGGTCTCGCATCGCCGCGAAGTCGCCATTATGTGCGGGCAATGGACCGAGTTATGACGACGCTTGCCTTCTCTCGTGCGGCTCCGGCGGACAGGCCGGCGCGGGAGCGTGTCGCCGACGACAAGACGATGCTGCGGACGGCCGCCGAACTGACGCGTGATCTTAACGCGCCCCGCCGGGCGGTATACTGGGGTGACATGCTGGGCTCGGCCGCGCTCGGCTATGGCGCGCTGGCGGGGGCGGTGCTGTTGCCGGGCGGGTGGGCGATCGTCGCGGGGGTGGTCGCGGTGCTGGCGCTGTACCGGGCGAGCTTGTTCATTCACGAGATCAGCCACATGCGCCATGCCGCGGTGCCCGGCTTCAAGGCGGGGTGGAATGCGATGATCGGCGTGCCCCTGCTCGCGCCGAGCTTCATGTATGAGGGTGTTCACAACCTCCACCACGCGCGGACGCGGTACGGGACGGTGGACGACCCCGAATACCTCCCGCTCGCGTTGATGAAGCCGTGGACGGTGCCGCTGTTCGTCGCGCTGGCCGCGCTCGCTCCGGTGGGGTTTCTCCTTCGCTATGCGTTGCTGACGCCGCTGTCGTTGGTCGTGCCGGGGTTGCGGCGTGCGGTGGTGGAGCGCTTCTCGTCGCTGGCGATCAATCCGCAGTTCCGCCGCCGGATGCCGGAAGGCGCGGCCGGGCGCGAAATGCTGCGGCTGGAGCTCGCCGCGAGCGCGTGGGCGATCGCACTCGTCGCGCTTGTCGCGACGGGCGTCGTGCCGCTGCGCGCGATTGCCATCGCGTTGCTCGTGCTGTCGGCGGTGATGGTGCTGAACCAGGTGCGCACACTCGTCGCGCACCTTTGGGAAAATGACGGCGAGGCGATGAGCGTCACCGCGCAATATCTTGACTCGGTCAACGTGCCGCCGCCGACGCTGCTGCCCGCTTTGTGGGCCCCGGTGGGGCTCCGCTACCACGCGCTCCATCACCTGCTGCCGGGGCTGCCGTATCATTCGCTGGGCGAGGCGCATCGGCGGCTGGCGCGCGCGGTGGACGCGGGCTCGCCCTATCACCGTGCGAGCTATGCCGGGCTGCCCGGACTGCTCGGCAAGCTGGTGCGGAGCACGGTCGGGCGTTGAGCTATTCCTCGGTGCGTACCAGCACGCTCTCGCCTATAAGCAAGAACATCAGGAACGGTGCCCAAGCCGCGAGGAACGGCGGGTAAGCACCCAGATTGCCCATCGCCAGCGCGAAATTGTCCGCGACGAAGTACGCGAAGCCGAGCGCCATGCCGATCACCGCGCGCACGAACAGCTGCCCCGATCGCGCCAGCCCGAACGCCGCCACCGCGCCGAGCAGCGGCATCAGCACCGCCGAGAGCGGCCCCGACAGCTTATGCCAGGCCGAGCCCTCCAGCGCCTTGGTCGGGCGGCCCGCGTCCGACAGGTCGCCGATCGCGGAGCGGAGCGCGCCGAACGACATCGAATCGGGGTCTACCGTCGCCAGCGTGAACTGGTCAGGCCGCACCCCCTCGGCGACATGCAGCGCCGGAAACCGCGTCTGCCTGTCCTTCGCCACGTCGAAGCGCCGCGCGGGGAAGATGTGCCAGCCCTCGCCGTCGCGCACCCCGCGCGGGGCGGTGATGATCGACACCAGCCGTCCGCCCGTCCGGTCGTAGATGGTGACGCCCGTCAGCGTCGCCGCCGGTCCGCGGCCCTTGACCTGGTCGGCCTGGACAAGGTCGTCGCCGTCGAGCACCCACACGTTGCTCCGGTCGCCGCGATCGGTCGGCACTGCGCCATACTCGACCAGCTGCCATTGCGTCAGCACGCCCGTGGCGCGGCTGACGACGCGGTCGTTGAACGCGAACGACAGCGCCGCGACGCCGAGGCTCGCAACCAGCAACGGCGCGAGCACCTGATGCGCGGACATGCCCGCGCCCTTGAGCGCAATCACCTCGCTGTTGGTGTTCATCTGCCAGAAGGTGACAAGCGTTCCGAGCAGTACCGCATAAGGCGTTGCAAAGGCGACCACCTGCGGCAAACGGAGCGACACGTAGCGCCACACCTCGGCCTCGCTGTTGCCCGGGTGCGCGAGAATCTTACCCGACTCGCTCAGCACCGCGAGCATCGTCAGCACCAGCGTCATGCCCGCGAGGATCGCGAACACGCGTACGAGGAACAGCCGCGCCATGTAGAGGGCGACCGTGCGCGAGGGGAACAGCCCGCTCATGCGGTCGCCTCGCGCCGCCCCGGCAACCAGCGCCCGATCGCGCGGCCGAGCTTGGCGAACCCGCGCTCTAGCCCGCCGATGGGCTGCCCGCCCGGCACATAGGCGATGGTCCGATACATCCACAGCACCAACGCGGCGAAGAGGGCGAACGGTCCCCACAGCGCCAGCGTCGGATCGACCTTGCCGAGCGCGCCGAGCGAGTCGCCATACTGGTTCACCTTGTGATAGGTGACGACCATCACGATCGCGAGGAACACGCCGAGCGCGGAGGACGACCGCTTGGGCGGGACGCCGAGCGCGATGCCGAGCAGCGGCATCAGGAAGATCGACACGATCTCCGCGACGCGGAAGTCCCACTCGGCGCGATAGGTGTCGCGCTGCTCGCGCGTCGCGTCCTTGTTGCGACCGAGGCGGCGGAGCTCGGGCAAGGTAAGCTCCAGATTCTGCTCGCCGCGTTGCCGGAAGGCCTCGAACTTGGGCAGGTCGATCGGCAGGTCGTGCGAGGTGAAGGTGAGCACGCGCGGCTGCGGGAAGTCGGCGCGGTTGTGGATCAGCACACCATTGCTGAGCCGGAACACGATGGTGTCGGGATCGGGGCTGGCGAGAAAACGCCCGCGATCGGCGGTGATGCCGACCCAGTCACCCTTGCTCGACAGCGCCTGGACGAAGATACCGGTCAGCTGCCGCCCTTCGTCATGGCTCTGCTCGACCCTGAGCGTCATCCGCTTGCCCAAGTGGGTGAACTCGCCGACCTTGATCGACGCGCCGAGCGCGCCCGTCCGCAGTTCAAACTTTAGCCGCTCGTACCGATAGCGCGCTTTGGGCTGGACATAGCCGACGATCGCGAAGTTGAGCAGCGCCAGCCCGATCGCGAACAGGTACGGTACGCGCAGCAACCGCGTATAGCTTAGCCCCACGCCGCGCATGACGTCGAGCTCCGACGATCCCGCGAGCCGGCGGAACGCGAGCAGCACGCCGAGCAGCAGCCCGATCGGGATGCCGAGCCCGAGATATTCGGGCAAGAGGCTCGCCAGCATTCGCCAAACCACCGCGACCGGGCCGCCCTCGATGGCGACGAACTGGAACAGGCGCTGCATCCGGTCGAGCACCAGCAGCGCGGCCGCGATGATCAAGGTGGAGAAGAGCGGCACCGCGATCAGCCGCGCCATGTAACGATCGATCGACTGCATGGGCTGGCGGACGGGCTCGCGGACGGGAACGGCGTGGGGCACAAGCTATAGGTGGGGGACGCGCGCCCGTCAGCTTTATTCGGCGGCGATCACCTCGGGCGCGCGGGTCGTCGCAGGGGCTTCCGCTCACTGCGCTGGCGGTAAGCGCGGCCGCATTTAATTAATGAAGCGTTCCCGTCGCCTCGCCCGCCGCGCGGAACATCGCCAGCACCGTCGCGATCTGCTCGGGTGTGTGCTCGGCGCAGAGCGAGCAGCGGAGCAGGAAGGTCCCCGCCGGCGTCGCGGGCGGACGCGCCATGTTGACGTACAAGCCGCCTTCCAGAAGCGCCTGCCACATCGTCACCGCCTGTTGCTGGTCGTGGAGGATCACCGCGACGATCGCGGACTGCGGCGTCGCCGTGCCGAGCGTGAAGCCCATTTCGGTCAGCCCCGCGTGAAGCGCGCGCGCATTGTCCCACAAGCGGCGGCGCTTGTCGTGCGCGAACATCAGCTTGCGGATCGACGCGGCGGCGGTGGCGACCACCGACGGAGGCAGCGAGGCGGTGAAGATATACGGGCGGCAGGCGAGCCGCATCACTTCGAACTTGGGATGGTTCGACACGCAGAAGCCGCCCACGGTGCCGACCGACTTGGAAAAGGTGCCGATGACGAAATCGACCTCGCCCTCCAGCCCCTGTTCCTCATACACGCCGCGCCCGTTGGGGCCGTAGAACCCCATAGAATGCGCTTCGTCGGACAGCGTCATGGCACCGTGTTTCTTCGCGACAGCAACCATTTCCGCCAGCGGCGCGACGTCGCCGAGCATCGAATATACGCCCTCGAGCACGACGAGCTTGCCCGCTTCCCTAGGCAGGCGGGACAGGCGACGATCGAGGTCCTCGACCGAATTATGGCGAAACCGCACGACCTCCGCATTGCCGAGCGCGCAGCCGTCATAAATCGACGCGTGGCTGTCCGCGTCGAGGATGATGTACTCGCCCTTGCCCGCGATCGTCGACAGGATGCCGAGGTTCGCCTGATAGCCGGTCGAGAACACCATCGCGTGCCGCGCGCCGTAGAACGCCTTTAGCGCCTCCTCCGCTTCGACATGGTCGCGAAAGGTGCCGTTGAGCATCCGGCTGCCGTTGGTGCCCGTCCCGAACCGGTCGAGCGCGTCCTTGCCCGCCCGGATCACGTCGGGGTCGAACGTCATGCCCATGTAATTGTAAGTGCCGAGCAGGATCGTCTTCCTGCCGCGGATCACCGCCTCGGTTGGCGAGGTGACCTCGTCCATGACGATCCCGAACGGATCGCGCACCCCCGTCGCGAGCAGCGCCTCGCGCTCGGCGATGAGCGGGTCGAACTTGGAGAACAGGTCGCGCTCGGGAGCGACCGGGGCCGGGTCGAGCGTCAACGCCTCCGCTTGAAAGCCTGCCTCCGTCATGCGGTGAGCTTGCCCACCGCATCGACGAGCTGGCCCACCGTCTCGATCTCCGCCTGCATGTTCATGGTAATGACGATATCGAACTCGTCCTCCACCGCCGCCACGAAGTCGAGCACGGTGAGGCTGTCCCATTCGAGGTCGCCCTGGAAGGTGGTCGCCTCGCTCAGCGCGACGCCCTTCTTGTTGAACGGCTCAATCTGGCGCGCGACGGTGTCGAAGATGTGCTGGCGGTCGGTCATGGGGAATCCTGATTGCCGGATGAATGCGGCGCGGTTGCGGCGGCGCGGCGCCACGTCCGCGCGCTATAGCAACCCGCGCGCGCTATACCATCGCGCGGTCTCGGTGAGCGCGTCGGGGGTGGGCGTCTCCGAGCGCCACAGCGAGGGCGGGGGTGGGCGGCGGCAGACCCAGTCGGGATGCGCCATGTAGCGGACCCGGTCGGGGGTGAGCTTCGCGCCGCTCCCCCGCGCCATGACGTCGACCGCCGCACCGAGGCGGAGCAGCGGGCGGGGGAGGGGCAGCGGCAGTACTCGCGCGCCCACCGCCGCGCCGATCGCGTGGGCGAAATCGCGGTGGTCCCAGCCTTCGGGCATACCGTCGTCGGGTTCCAGCGTGTCCCCGACCGCGATCTCCGACGTGGCGAGCGCGAGCAGGAGGCGGACCAGCTCGGGCGCATATATCCATGACGCCCGCCCGCCCGCAGGGGGGAGCGGCATCACGTGCTGCCGCGCCATCCGAAACAGGTCGAGCACGTCGGTATCGCGCGGTCCAAACACGCCCGGCGGTCGCACGATCGTCCAAGCGAGCGGAGAGCCGGTGACGACTCGCTCGGACTCCGCCTTGGACCAGCCATAATCGGAGAGCGCGGGCTCGCGCGCGGACAGCGAGGAGACATGGACGAAGCGGCGCACACGCGCGGCTTCGGCGGCGGCGAGAACGGCGTGGGTGCCTTCGACGTTGCCGGCCGCAAAGACGGCGCGGTCCGGGGCGCTTACGAGACCAGCGACATGGATGGCCGCATCCGCGCCCTCCACTAGGCGGACCAGCGCGTCGGCACGGTCGAGCGCGCCCTCGACCCAGGTCACGCCCTCGCGCGGCGGCTGCGCCCGGCGGGTGAGCGCGCGGACGGTGTGACCTTCGCCGAGCGCGCGGTCGAGCAGGTGCCCACCGACGAACCCGGTCGCGCCCGTGATCGCCAGGATCACAACAGCGCCATGTGGCTGCGATGCACCAGCGCCGCTCGGGGCGCATAGCCCAGCAGCGCCGCGTGCTCATCCGAGCGACGACCGAGCAGGCGCGCGGCTTCGGCGCCGTCATACTCGCTCAGCCCGCGCGCGACCGGGCCTGTCGGGCCGGCGATCACGACCAGATCGCCGCGCGCGAACCGCCCTTCGACGCGCGTCCCCCCCGCCGCGAGCAGCGACCCGCCCCCCACCAGCGCGCGCGCCGCACCCGCGTCGATGTGGATGGTGCCCTTTGCAGTCAGCCCGCCCGCGAGCCACGCCTTGCGCGCGGGCGCGCTCCGCTCGGCGACGAACAGCGTATGGCGCGCGTCGGTCGAGAGCGGGTTGGCGGCCCGCCCCGACGCAACCGCGAGATGCGCGCCCGCCGCGTTGGCAATGCGCGCCGCGGCGACCTTCGACGCCATCCCGCCCGAGCCCATGCCCGAGGCGGAGCCGCCGGTCGCTATCGCCTCCACGCCCGCATCGACGCGCTCGACGCGAGCGATGTGAGTCGCGCCGGCGAGCGCCGGGTCGCGGTCGTACAGCCCGTCGACATCGGACAGGAGCAGCACGGCGCTCGCCCCCGCCGCCTGCGCCACCCGCGCGGCGAGCCGGTCGTTGTCGCCGAAGCGAATCTCCTCGGTCGCCACGCTGTCATTCTCGTTAAGCACGGGGACGACGCCAAGCGAGAGCAGCCGATCGAGCGTCGCGGTCACGTTGAGATAGCGGCGGCGGTCTTCCAGATCATCGAGCGTCAGCAGCATCTGCGCGGCGGTAAGCCCCTGCGCGCCGAGCACCTCCGCCCAGACTTGCCCCAGTGCGATTTGCCCCACCGCGGCGGCGGCTTGCGCATCCTCAAGCGTGGCGCGCCCGCCCTTCGCAAGTCCGAGCCGCCGCGCGCCGAGCGCGATCGCGCCGGAGGACACAACTGCAACCTGCTGCCCTTCGCGTAGCCGAGCAGCGACGTTGGCGGCGACGCCCTCCAGCCACGCCCGCCGCACCGCGCCTTCGGGCTCGACGAGCAGCGCCGAGCCGATCTTGATGATCAGCCGCGGGCAGGAGGCGGGCGGAAAGAGCAACGTCGGTTCAGTCGCGCGCGAACACGTCCGCGTGCGGGATGGTGAGGTCGAGCGCGGGGATCACGATCCCGCGCGTGCCGGAGAAGATATGGTCGAGCCAACCCTCCTCCAGCCGTTCGACCGTGCGGCAGAGCTCGGCGTCGGGATCGACGAACGCGATCGTTCGGATGGAGGGCACGCCCTTGTACTCGGCCAGCTTTTCGCCTTGGTCGAACGCGGCGGTGCCCGGCGACAAAACCTCGATAACAATGGTCGGGTCCAGCAGCGCTTTGGTCCGACGAAGATCCTCGCGCGGCGGCTGGTCGCAAAAGACGCTTACATCGGGGTAGCGTACCTGCGTATCGCTGACCTGCACCGCAAAGTCGGAATCGTACGGGCGGCAACGGCTACCGCGAAGGCGCGTACGCAGCCAGCTGTATATGTTGCCCTTCACCCAAGAGTGCGGTTCCAAGCCACCAACCATGGCGACGATCATGCCGTCATGAAGCTCGAACTTGCGGTCGCTGCCGAAATCCATGTTAAGGAATTCGTCGGCAGTAATTTTGCGATAAGCTGGATCGAGGCGCATGGCCCCCTTTTATACCTAAACCGGCGACCACTCCACCTCGTCCTCGCCGTCATCGTCCTTGCCCACGACGATTGCCGCCTCGCCGATCGCGTCGAGCAGTCGGTCGAGCGCCCAGTCGACGCCGGTGCCCGCCGCCGCGGAGACCGGGATCACCTCCGCCCCGCTCGCCTCTTCCAGCTCGCCGACCAGCGCGGCGATCAGCTCGTCGTCGAGCGTGTCGATCTTGTTGAGCGCGACCACCTGCGGCTTGTCGTCCAGCCCCGCGCCGTACGCGGCGAGTTCGTCGCGGACGATGCGGTAGCTCTCGCCCACATCCGCGTCCCCCGCATCTACAAGGTGAAGCAGCACCCGGCACCGCTCGATATGGCCGAGAAAGCGGTCGCCGATGCCGGCGCCCTCCGCCGCGCCCTCGATCAGGCCGGGGATGTCGGCGAGCACGAACTCGCGCGCGTGGTGGCGCACGACGCCGAGCTGCGGGCGGGTGGTGGTAAAGGCGTAGGCGCCGACTTTCGCCTGCGCGTTGGTTACCGCGTTGAGGAACGTGCTCTTGCCCGCGTTGGGTAACCCGACCAGCCCGGCGTCGGCGAGCAGCTTGAGGCGCAGCCACACCCACGCCTCCTCGCTCGGCCAGCCGGTGCCGTGCTGGCGCGGCGCGCGGTTGGTGGAGGTCTTGTAGCTCGCATTGCCGCGCCCGCCGTCGCCGCCTCGCAGGAACACCTCGCGCTGGCCGGGGGCGGTGAAGTCGAGCAGCACCTCCTCGCGGTCCTCGTCCAGCACCTGCGTGCCGACCGGCACCTGGATGACGCGATCGTCCCCGCCGCCGCCGGTGCGGTTCGCGCCCGCGCCGCCGCTGCCCCTCGGCGCGCGGAAATGCTGGGTGTAGCGAAAGTCGATCAGCGTGTTGAGGCCGGGCACCGCCTCGAAAACGATATCGCCGCCTTTGCCGCCGTTGCCGCCGTCGGGGCCGCCATATTCGACGAACTTCTCGCGCCGGAACGACACCGCGCCGGGGCCGCCCGCGCCGGAGCTGACGTAGATCTTTGCCTGGTCGAGAAAGTGCATGGCGCGCCGTATCGGTTTAGCGGAGCTAAAGCGAGGCTCGGCGAGTGTCGGGCCGGTCGTCCCCCGGACGACCTGAAACAGCCGGGGGCTGTTTCACCCGACACTCCCGGCCAGCGGCGTCCCAGCGCCGTCTGACGACGCGGGCTTTGCCCGCGGCGCGCCTGCCAAGCGGATCGCGATTTCTCTATTCGTCGAACCCGGTCCCGAACCCGCGCCGTCGTTACCGTTTTTCAACGCACGACCGCCTAGGACCTCCGGCAGCAGGGCGGCACGACCGAATCGGCGTTCTGCCTTGCCTTGTCAGTACCGACCCGCCCCTGCGCGGAACCGAGCTCAAGGACTTGCACGCATGGAAGTGATCAAATTCGGATCGGACGACCTGGAGAACAGGCTGGCCACGGACCCGTCGCGCGCCGAGCTGCTGCCGTTCGGGGCCATCATGGTCAACCAGCAGGGTGACGTGATCCGCTACAACCACGTCGAGTCGGGGATCAGCGGGCGCAACCCGGGCGACGTGGTCGGCAAGAACTTCTTCAACGACGTCGCCCCGTGCGCGAAAGGGCAGGCGTTTTATAATCACTTCTTCCGCGCCGTCGCCGACGGCCATGTCAACACCATGTTCGACTACCAGTTCGACTACAAGATGCAGGCGACCAACGTACGCATCCACATGAAATCCGCCGATGCCGCCCGCGGCATCTGGATCTTCATCAAGCGCGTCTGAGCGTGCCGCCTCTCTGGAGATCGAAGCAATGAAAGAGACACCTATCGAGAGGGCGGGCGATTACGACTCCGACCTGTTCTCGCCCGAGGAGTTGGAGATGATGCACGGCGCGCAGGGCGTGACGGAAGAAGCGGACTTGCACCACGACGCGGTCGAGTTGCAGCGGCAATACGCCGCGCTCGCGCGCATGGTGGCGGAGGGCGGCGAGCGCGAGCGGCAGCTGCGCGCGCTGGTCAACGAGCTGAGCCTCCTCGCCAAGGCGAACGAGCAGCAGCGTTCCTATCACGAGCAGACGCAGAACCTCGCCCGGCTGGTGCTGGCGAGCAGCGAGCGCGAGCTCCACCTCCAGCAATGTCTGGAGGCGGTCCGCAACGTCGCGTTGACGCGCGTCCGCAACATCGTCTGAGCCGAGCGACCCCATGCAGACTGCGACCCAAGCCGCCGCTTCGCCCTTCCGCGAGCTGCGCCACCTCGACCAGCAAGCGCAGGACCGGCTCGCCGACCTCGGTGCGACACTCGCGCCGATGCAGGCGCTGAAGCGCACCGGGCGTCGCCCGTTGCTGTTCAACGGCACCACCGTCGCGACGATGTGCGGGGTCACCCCGGCGCTGCCCTTCTGGTACGAGTTGAACGTCCACCGGACGGTGATCGGCAGCTATGTCAGCGACATCCGGCTGTTCCACAAATCCCCCGACCTCCACGACCTGTTCTGGGTCGAGGAGCATGACGAGCTGGAAGCCGTGGTCAGCTATCTCGAACGCTACGACCCGGCGGGGGACGTCGGCGTACCGCGCGAGATGACGACGCGCGCAGGCTCGCCGGCGGAGCTGGCGCTGTGGACGGCGCGGTTGCAGATGCAGGTCGATGCGATCACGCAGCACTACCGCGCGCTGGCGGGCGAGCTGTTGCACACGCTCACCAAGGGGTAAGGCGCACTCCTCTCCTTGGTGGGGAGGAGCCTTACCAGTCCGCGGGCTTCCCCATCGCGTTGACCGGTAACGCCCCGCCCAGCGCGAAGCGGCGCGGGCGTTCGGGCGCGGAAAGGCGGTCGCCGCACCAGCGGTCGAGATTGCCCAGCAGCGCTTCGTCCTCGGCGCCCACCGGCACGACAAACGCCTTCAACCGCCCCGTGTCCGCCTCCAGCCGCACCACCGCGTCCGCCACCCCGGCATGGGCGAGCAGGGTGTCGCGCACCCGCGCGGGAAAGACGTTGACGCCGCCGACCTGCACCGCGCCGTCGCGGCGGCCCTCGACCACAAAGTGCCGCTTGCCGAGCCAGCGGAGGTGATCGGGCACCCCGGCCGCGAGCCGGGTTCCATCGGCCAGCAGCCGTTCCAACCGCCCGTCCTGTGCGGACCAGCCGTCCAGCAGTGTATAGGCCGCGCCCTCATGCTCGCGCACCGCGACGCCGCCCGTCTCGCTCGACCCATAGACCTCGACCAGCCGTTCCAGCCGTTGCCCGCGCAGGCGATGCGCGAGCTGCGACGGCATCGGCGCGGTTGAGGTGACGCCGGTGACGCCGTCAGGAAAGGCGAGCAGCGAGCGGGCGAGATAGGCCCAGTGCGTCGGCGTCCCGATCACCAAGGTGGCCGGCGCGGCGGCGCGCACCGCTTCCGCGCCCGTCACCTCGACCAGCTCGCACCCGAGCAGGTCGGGGAGCAGCGCGGTGAAGATCGCGCCATAGATGTGATGTCCCGGCACCAACGCGACGACGCGGCGGGTGCCCGCGAACCGCGCCGCCCAGCCGTCCGCTTCCGCGCTAAGATCGGCGATCGCGTGGGTGCAGCGCTTGGGCTCGCCGGTCGACCCGGAGGTGCGGAAGGTCAGGTGCGTTCCCGTCGCCGCCAGTGATTGCTCGATCAGGTCGCACCAATCACCGACGCTCGGCAGGGCGAGCAGGTAATCCTCCACGCCGTGCTCGTGGAGATGAAAGAATTCGTTAAGCGCGGAGGCGACGTCGAGCCGTTCGAGGCTGTCGAGATCGAGCCCGCCCTCGTCGACCCGCGTGGCCTCGCTCCAGCCCGCCCGCCCCAGCGTCGCCGCCGACCGCCCGCGCGACCGCGCCAGCTCGGCGGCGAGGAGGTCGAGCACGAGCCGCCGCACCGCGCGACGCGACAGGACAGGGGTGGACGCCATGCTCGCTCCTTTGCCCTTCGATGGGCCCGAGCGATTAAGCGCCGACGCGGTTAACGAAGGGTAAGCGGCTGTCGGTTGCCTAGCCGATCAGCAGCCCGGCGAGCGCCGCGCTCATCAGGTTGGCGAGGCTTCCCGCCGCCAGCGCGCGCAGGCCGAGGCGCGCGATGACGGGGCGTTGGTTGGGCGCGAGCCCGCCCGTCACCGCCATCTGGATCGCGATGGAGGAGAAGTTCGCGAAACCGCACAGCGCGAAGGTGATCACCGCAACCGTGCGCGGAGACAGCTGAGCGGCCTGTTTGCCGAGGTCGATATAACCCACGAACTCGTTGAGGACGATCTTCTCGCCGAACAGCCCGCCCGCGATGCCCGCCTCATGCCAGGGGACGTTGAGGAGGAACATCACCGGCTTGAACACGAGGCCGAGCAGGCTCTGGAAGCTCAGCCCCGGCAGGCCGACCAGCGCGCCCAAGCCGCCGAGCAGCCCGTTGGCGAGCGCGACCAGCGCCACGAAGGCGAGCACCATCGCCCCTACCGCGACCGCGAGCCGAACGCCCGTCTGCGCGCCCTGCGCGGCGGCCATGATGATGTTGGCGGGCTTTTCCTCGTCATGCGTCGCGTCGGGAAGCGGCTCGCCCGCGATCGGTCCGGCGACCGCGCGGTCTTCGGTCGCGAGCGCGCGACGGTCGGGCATGATGATCTTCGCCATCAGGATACCGCCGGGCGCGGCCATGAAGCTGGCGGCGAGGAGGAATTCGATGCGGATGCCCATCGAGGCATAGGCGGCGAGGATCGTGCCCGCGACGCCGGCCATGCCGCTGGTCATCACCGTGAACAGCTGCGGCGGGGTCAGCGCGGCGAGATAGGGGCGGATCACCAGCGGCGACTCGCTCTGCCCAACGAAGATGTTCGCGGCGGCGCACAGCGATTCCACCTTGGACACGCCGATCACCCGCTCGATCGCGCCACCCAGCCAGCGGACGATCAACTGCATGACGCCGAGATGATATAGGATCGACACCAGGCTGGCGAAGAAGATGATGACCGGCAGCGCGGCGATCGCGAAGCTGGTGCCGCCGATCTCGGGCTTGGCGAGCGGGCCGAACAGGAATTCGACACCCGCATGGGCATAGCCGAGCAGGTTGGCGACACCGCCGGACAGGAAACGCAACGCGCTCACCCCCCAGGGGGCGTAAAGCACCATCACCGCAATGCCTGCCTGCAACGCGAACGCCGCACCGACGACACGCAGGCGGATCGCGCGGCGGTCGGTCGACAAGGCAAGGGCGATAAGCAGGATGGCGGCGATGCCTGCCATGCCGATCAGGAAACGCATGTGGCCGTGTCGTCCTTCACCGCCCGCCGCCGGGCTCCCCGGGCCCGGTATGGCCGGGCGAAGCGGGGTGGCACAAGCGTTTCCGGCGGCGCTCACCCGCATTGACGCATCTCCGCGAGCCGGTAGCGTGCGCGCGATGACGCAAGCTGCACCCGTGCCTAGGTCCCTGTTCGCGCTGTCGGTCTTCTATGGCGGGATGGTGTGCATCGCGGGGGTGCTCGGCAACAAGCAGGTGTCGTTGGGGCCGCTCTCCGCGCTGGGGCCGATGCTGGGGCTGGGCCCGCTCGCGATCGAGGGCGGCATCTTCGCGTTTCTGCTGCTGGTCGTGGTGTCGAGCGCGGTGGCGGAGCTGCACGGGCGCAGCGTTGCCAACCGGCTGGTGCGGTTCGGCTTCGTGCCGTTGATCGCGTCCATCCTGCTCGCACTGCTGGTGCTGGCATTCCCGCCTTCGCCCGAGATGCGGGGCGAGAATCTTCAGGCATTCACGTCGATGATGACGGGGACGCCGCGCATCTGGGTGGCGGGGATCATCGCCTATGGCATCTCGCAGACGCTCAACGTGACGGTGTTCGCGTGGTTGAAGGGGCGCGAGGGCGCGTCGCTGCTGTGGCTGCGCGCCGCGGTGGCGAGCGTCGGGAGCCAGATCGTCGACGCGCTGTTCTTCATCACGATCGCCTTTTACGGCCAGTTCCCGATCGGCCCGCTGCTGATCGGGCAGCTGGTGGTCAAGGTGCTGCTGTCCGCGCTGCTGGTCCCACCCGCGATCTACGCGGCGGTGGCGCTGGGGCGATGGCTGGATGCGCGTGGTTGATCGGATCGCCGCGGCCTGCTACATGGGTCACCGGAGCCCGCGGTCATGGGAAAGCCGTATAGAGTAGGGTAACCGGGCGACCGGTTCGACATTACTCGCGGCGGGCTCCACCTTTTACTGCCCGCTTACGCATCGACTTTAGCGCCACGACGCGGTTCGGTCTCAACTCTTCGGCGTACCGGTATTCGTGGCCATCGATTAAGGCAATATATTCTAGGCGCAGCGGCTTGGCTGATCGCGCCTTCCCAATTGCAGCAATCGCGTGGGCACGCCCGATTACCTCATCTATGCGCGCAAAATCGGATTTGCGGATCGCTGCCTGTCCTCGCGCGGCTTCGCTCGCCGGGTCGCCATGCGATCTGAAGATGTGACGAATCTCGCTGCTTTGAACCACGCGGGTGTACCCAGCGATCGAGTGACCGGTGCTATCCAGCACGGCCGCAACGTTCCTGACGGAGACTTGACCGAGCGACGTCGTGGAATGCTCCTTGCCGGAACGCATGGCGCGGGTGACGTGCTCTCTTAAGGCAGCGGCTTCTTCGGGGGTCACGAGTAGGCTTCTCCGTCGCTGGGCTGACGACCGCTGCTCCGGCGTAGAGCTTTTTCCAATGACGTAACGACCGTTCATTTGCACCCGCCCCTGCGCCCGTTAAGGCACACCGCATGACCGATCACTCCCCCCATCCTGCCCTGCTCGCCAAGGCGGAGACGCTGACGGAGGCGCTGCCGTACCTTCAGCGCTATGCGGGCAAGACGTTCGTGATCAAATATGGCGGGCACGCGATGGGCGATCCCGATGCGGCGCGCGACTTCGCGCATGACGTGGTGTTGCTGAAAGCAGTCGGTATCAACCCGGTGGTGGTGCATGGCGGCGGGCCGCAGATCGGCGCGATGCTCAAGCGGCTGGGCGTGCAGTCCGAGTTCATCGGCGGCCTGCGCGTGACCGACAAGGCGACGGCGGAGATCGCCGAAATGGTGTTGGCGGGCTCGATCAACAAGGAGATCGTCGGCTGGATCGGGCAGGCGGGCGGGCGCGCGGTGGGCCTGTCGGGCAAGGATGCGGGGCTGGTGCGCGCGGAGAAGATCGCGGGCCGCGCGCCCGATCCGTTGCAGGGCATCGAGCGGCACGTCGACCTGGGCTTCGTAGGCGCCCCGGTCGCGGTCGACCGGACGATCATCGACACGCTGTGCGACGCGGGGATGATCCCGGTGGTCGCCCCGATCGGGATCGGCGCGGACGGGCACACATACAACATCAACGCCGACACGATGGCGGGCGCGATCGCCGCCGCGCTGGGGGCGGCGCGATTCTTCCTGCTCACCGACGTAGCGGGTGTACTGAAGAACGGTGAGCTGCTTACCGATCTCACCCCCGCCGCCATCCGGCGGCTGCGTGAGGAGGGCGTGGTCACCGGCGGGATGATCCCCAAGCTCGACACCTGCATGGCCGCGGTCGGCGCGGGGGTGGACGCGGCGGTGATCCTCGACGGGCGGGTGCGGCACGCGCTTCTGCTGGAGATCTTCACGCGCAAGGGCGTGGGCACGCTGGTGCGGTGTTGAGCGGAGCAGGGGTTACTCCGCGCGCGCGCATCGGCTAATCGGCGCGGCAACACACCGGAGCGCCGCCGTGATTACACTGACCATTATTCAAATCCTCCACGTCATCCTCAACGTGGTATGGTGGATCATCATCGCGCAGTTCGTGGTGTCGCTGCTGATCACGTTCAATGTCGCCAACAACATGACCATCCGTTCGATCGCCAGCGGGCTCGATCAGGTGACGGAGCCGCTCTACCGCCCGATCCGGCGGGTGCTGCCGGTGATGGGCGGGCTCGACTTCGCGCCATTGGTCGTGCTGGTGCTAATGCAGATCATCACCATCGTCATCGACAATGTCGCAGCCAGCTTCATGGCGGGCGTGGGCTGATGACCGCGCGCATCATCGACGGCAAGGCGCGCGCGGCGACGTTGCGCGCCGAGGTGGCCGACGGCGTCGCGGCGTTCGCGCAAGCGGCGGGGCGTGCTCCGGGGCTGGCGGTGGTGCTGGTCGGCGAGGACCCGGCGTCCGCCGTCTACGTCCGCTCTAAGGGGCGCGCGACCGAGGCGGCGGGGATGCTCGGGTGGGAGCACCGGTTGCCTGTCGAGACTTCGCAGGCCGAACTGCTCGCGCTGGTGGGGCGGCTCAACGCCGACCCGGCGGTGGACGGCATCTTGGTCCAGCTGCCGCTGCCGCCGCACATCGACGCGAGCGCTATCATTCTCGCAATTGACCCCGACAAGGACGTCGACGGCTTTCACCCGGTCAACGCGGGGCGTCTGGCGACGGGGCTGCCCGGCTTCGTCCCCTGCACCCCGCTCGGCTGCCTCATCCTGTTGCGCGACGCGGAGCCGCATCTGGCGGGGCTCGACGCAGTGGTGGTGGGCCGCTCCAACATCGTCGGCAAGCCGATGGCGCAGCTGCTGCTCGGGCAAAGCTGTACCGTCACAATGGCGCACAGCCGCACCCGCGATCTGTTCGCGCGCGTGCGGCAGGCGGACGTGGTCGTCGCGGCGGTCGGCGTCGCGGGGATGATCCGGGGCGAATGGATCAAGCCGGGCGCAACCGTGATTGACGTCGGCATCAACCGCACGGACAAGGGCCTCGTCGGCGATGTCGACTTCGCCTCGGCGAGCGAGGTCGCGGGTGCGATCACGCCGGTGCCGGGCGGGGTGGGGCCGATGACGATCGCCTGCCTCATGCGCAACACGCTGGAAAGCGCGTGTCGGCGCGAGGGCGTCGCCTTTCCCGACGAGCTGTAGATGCTCGAACTCTACGTCTCCGCGCTGGTCACGTTCTTCGTGGTCATCGACCCGCTCGGCTGCGCGCCGATCTTCGCGGGGCTGACGGCGGGGGCGTCGGCGGCGCATCGGCGCAGCCAGGCGGTCCGCGCGGTGGGGATCGCGTCGGGCATCCTGCTCGTGTTCGCGGTGTTCGGCGAGGACCTGCTCCGAGGGCTCGGCATCGAGCTCGCGAGCTTCCGCATCGCGGGCGGGATCATGCTGTTTCTGATCGCGCTGGAGATGGTGTTCGAACGCCGGACGCAGCGCCGCGAGGATCGCGCCGCCAAGGTCGCGCAGGCGAACGAGGAGGATGTGTCCGTTTTTCCCATGGCGATGCCGATGATCGCCGGGCCGGGCTCGATCGCGAGCGTGATGCTGACGGGCGCGCGGCATCCGGGGCTGGCGCAGCATCTGGTGGTGCTGGGGGCGATGGCGACGATCCTGATTGCGACCTTGCTGTCGCTGCTGGCGGCGGGGCCGCTGATGCGGCTGCTCGGCGCGCGGATCGAGGCGGTGATCACGCGGTTGCTGGGGGTGCTGCTCGCGGCGCTGGCAGTGCAGTTCGTGGTAGATGGGTTGGCGGTGAAGCTGGGGTAGACAGAAGGTCGGTACTGTGTTTTCACCGAATCAAGATTGCAACTTCCGGAGTATCTCGCATAGAGTACTCGTGATCTCCTCTTTTCAGTCCAATTTTGAGAGGAAAGTGTACTATGCGATCCACTGTGGCAAATTGCTGAGTATGTTGCCACTCGAAGTTGATCGTGTCACCCGCGCGAGGAAGAGCAATGAATTGAAAATCTCCAATGTCCTCGCTTTCAAGTGCCTCACCGCCGGGACCAAGTTTCGGACGGACCACATTACCCATAATCACTCGTCTTCCTCCGCCTTGGAAATGTGTTAAGAGACGGCCAACTGCGCTACCTATTCTTTACGGTCAACCCACCCGGAACACCCGCAACGGATCACCCCTCGGCAGCGGCAGCGGGGTCAGCCACGGAAACGTCGCCCCACGCGCGAGCTGCGCGTAGAAGCCCTTGGGTGCCCGCGCGCGGTAGACGGTGGACTCGGCCATGTTGGGGCACACCACCAGCAACGTCGCCCTGTGCCGCCGCATGATCGCGCGCGCCTGTGTCGGCGGGCCGGTGAAGGCGTGCTGGACGTCGAGGATCGCGTCGCCGTTGCGGTGATATGGTCCCGCCACCGCGTCGTGATGGGTGACCGTGATCATTCGCGGGCCGAGGTCGACGAAGCTGAACGCCGTCTGCGCCGGAAATCGGTCGAGCGCGGCGAGCGCGGGCAGGGTCATGCAGCGAGCGTTGGCGCGGTTGACGCGGGCGGCGAAGGCATCGGGCTTTCCGCCCGTCGGCACCCAGCGCAGGATCATGCTCGCGAACACGCCCGCCACCACCAGCAGCGCGAGCGCGCCCCCCGCCGCCCACACGCGGGACTTGCGACGGTGGCGCGCGACCCAGGGGACCAGCGCCCAGACCAACGCTACCACGCCCGGCACGCCGAGCAGCTGCGCGCCCGCGCCGCTGCGCACCTGCCAGAACATCATCGCCGCCCCGAACATGGAGAACAGCAGCACCGGCCCCCAGCCGGTCCAGCGCGTGCGCCGATCCGCGCGCGCCGTGGCGAAAATCGCGCCGATCAACCCGATCACCGGCAGCGCAGCGAGCGGAACGCCGAGACGCCAGCCATACTGGTAAATGGGCTTGGCCTCGCGCACGTTGCTTAGCCAGTTGCGTTCGAGCTCGGGCGAGACCTGTTCGGGTCGACCGAGGCATTGCGGGAAGAAATGCGCGAACCCCGCCGCGATGGCGAGACCGGCGACGACCGCCAGCGCAAGCCGCACCTCGCGCCGCGCCGGGCTCAGCTGCGCGAGGACGAGCAGAAGCACGCCCGCAGCGGCCACCACGCTCAGCCATACGGGCGTCAGCGCGTCGCAGCGCAGCACGCTCGAGTCCCAGGACTGGAAGCCTTCATAACCGATCAGCCCGCCGGCGCCGAGCGCCAGCGCATAGACGGTCAGCCGCTCCGCCTCGCGCCGGTCCCACACCCATCGCAGCGCCAAGATCGCGCCCGCCATAGCCGCAAAGGGCAACATCTCCAAGCCGATCGCGAGACTGACCGCGCTCGCCGCCCCCACCAGCGCGCCGCCGCGCCGCGCGGCGGGATCGCACAGGCCCGCCACCGTCAGGCTCAGCATCGCCAGCTGCCAACCGTGATGGTCGATGCGGTCGGGCATGAACATCGGCAGCGTCGCCGAGCAGCAGACCAGCCCCAGCACCGCCAGCGGCCAGGCGAGCGGGCTCACCAGCCGCCGCACCGTCGCCCCGAGCCCGAGCATCGCCACCGCCATCGGCAGCAACGGCGCGACCCCGCAGGCGATCCGCTCCGCCCAGAACGTGCCCGTGAACGGGCGTAAGCCGAGAATCAGCGCGGCGAGCGGCATGTCAACGATGCGCGACCAATGGATGTTGAAGCCGAGCGGCGGGTTCATCCGGTGCTGGCGCAGGTCGAACCACGCTTGTCCGTGGAGCAGCGCGCGCACCTGCATCAGCCGCATATTGTCGTCGGTGTCGCCGAGCCCGAGCCAGTAGATCTGCCCCCACCGGCTCCAGAACAACGCCGCCGCGACGAACAGCCACGCGGCCAGCGTGAGCCGCATCCAGTGCCGGTCGAGCTCCTCGATCAGCGTGGCGGGGCGGCGGCGGACGGGGAGCGGCCAATCCAAAGTCACTTTATTCACGCGGGCGCTCGCCATAAGAGGTCGCTCCCGCGCCGTTTTCGCGCCGGGAGGGGCTGGGCGCGTCCTATCGGCGTCCACGCAAAGGGCAAGACGCGTGGCGGTGACGGATCGGCTTGAGCAATGGCGGGCGAGCGGCGTGTTGGGACAACTTGTCCGCTTTGGCATCGCGGGCGGGCTGTCGAGCGTGGTATACTCGCTAGTCTATATAC
>CALMGC010000052.1:0-1307 GCA_937863505.1 uncultured Sphingomonadales bacterium
CCGCCGCGCCGCGCGCGAGCGGCTGACGCTCGAAGACCTGCGCGCCGGGCTCGACGCGCTCGGTACCGGGCTGCTGGCGGGCGGCGACGGTTGGTGGGGGAGCATCCGCCACAGCCTGCGCGCGCTGGTGGTGATTCATCCCGCGGGCACGCCCTCCGCCGTCCCCGCCGAACGGCTCGCGCGCGCGCGCCGCCTGCTCGACACGGGGCAGGTGGAGGCGGCGATGGCGGAGGTCGAACGCTTACCTGGCGCGGCGGGAGCGACAAGCTGGCTCGCCGCGGCGCGCCGCTATGTCGACGCACACCGCGCGCTCGACACGCTGGAGGGGGCGGCGCTGGCGGGGCAGGGCACGTCTGCCCCGACGCGCTAGGGTCGCCCCACCCGCTCGATCAACGCCTTTGCGACCGCGGGCGCGCGTACCTTGGCGCCGTTGATCGCGAACACGAACGTCTCGCGCGGGCGCACCTCGGGCATGTTGCCTATGACATAGGGCAGCCCCTCCGGCGCGCCGCCCTCCGCCCAGGTCCGCGCCGCATCGGTCCACCGGTCGAGCTCCGCCTCGGGATAGCCGTCCTCCAGCTCCTCCCGCGCGCATTCCAGCCGCGCATAGACGAACGCGCCAGTCACGTCGGCGATCGCCGGGTACTTGGCCGACTCCGCGAACACGATCGCCACGCCCGCCCTGCGCGCCATCTCAACGAACGCGGGCACGGCGAAGCTCTCGTGCCGCACATGCACCGCATGGCGGAGCGGGACGCCATCCTGCGCGCCGGGCAGCATCGCCAGGAAGGCCGCGAAGTCTTCGGGATCGAACCGCTTGATGTTCATGAACTGCCACAGGATCGGCCCGAGCTTGTCGCCCAGCTCGGTCAGCCCCTGCGCGAGGAACCGCTCGATGCTCTCTCCCGCCTCGGCCAGCACCTTGCGCGTGACGCAATAGCGCGATGCCTTGAGCGCGAACACGAAGCCGTCGGGCGCGGTCCGGGCCCAGGTCGCGAACGTCTCCGGCTTGAAGCGGCTGTAATAGGTGCCGTTGACCTCGATCGCGGTCATCGCGCGCGTGGCGTATTCGAGCTCGCGCTTGTGGGGGAGGTCGGGCGGGTAGAACACCCCGCGCCACGGCTCGAACGTCCAGCCGCCGATGCCGATTCGGATGGGGGCGGAGGGCATGGGGGAGGCTTAACGCAATGGGGAGCGGTGGGGCAAGATGGGCGGAACCGGTCTCTCGGATCCGTGCTGAGCGAAGTCGAAGCACATGGCACGGAGCCCGCCTTGGCCCGCCGCGGGCAAAGCCCGCGTCGTCAGAC
>CALMGC010000052.1:1317-6938 GCA_937863505.1 uncultured Sphingomonadales bacterium
GATTCGAACCAGTGCGTAGCGCCACAGCGCGAAGCACAGCAAAAGACTCGAGGGTTCGAAGCCCGTAGCCCGCGACGCGGCAAAGCCGCGTCGTCAGTCGCCGCGAAGCGGCGCTGGCCGGCGCGACGATGTCAGTCGTCGCGCTGGAGCGGGCGAAGGGATTCGAACCCTCGACCCCGACCTTGGCAAGGTCGTGCTCTACCCCTGAGCTACGCCCGCTCTGGCGCCTTGGCTCCCGCGAAAACCGCTGGGAGCGGGTGAGGCGCGGCCACTAGCAGCCGCCTCCACCCCCCGCAACCCCCCGCGCGAAAAGGCTTGGCGCGCGCGCCCGCCGCCCCACATAAGGGCGAGGAGCAACAGGAGCAGTACCTTGGCCACCACCCTCGGGCTATCCGCCGCCGAGAAGACCGCCGTGGAGGCGTTTCGCCGCGAGGTCGTCGAGCCGTCGATGACATCGCTCGTGATCATCGATTTCTGGGCGGAATGGTGCGGGCCGTGCAAGGCGCTGACGCCGCTGCTCGAGAAGGTCGCCGCCGCCTATGCCGACCGCGGCGTGGTGCTCGCCAAGGTCGACACGGACAAGAACCAGTTCATCGCCGCGCAATTTCAGATCAAGTCGATCCCGACCGTGTACGCGATGTTCCAGGGCCAGCTCGTCGCCGACCTCACGCCCGCGCGCACGGAGGGCCAGCTCAAGGCGGCACTCGACAAGCTGCTCGCGCAACTGCCGATCGAGGCGGGCGATGCGGCGAGCGCGGCCGAGCTCGAGCCGCTGATCGCGATGGGCGAGCAAATCCTTGCCGACGGTGATCCCGTTCGCGCGCGCGGCATCTTCGACCAGCTGGCCGAGATGGCTCCCGACAATGCGGAGGTCGCGTCGGGCCGCGTCCGCGCGCTGCTCGCGGCGGGCGAGACGGAAGAAGCGGAGACGCTGATCGCGCAGCTCCCGCCCGAGATCGCCAAGCGCCCGGAGATCGTGCGCACACAGGCGGCGCTGGCGCTCGCCAGGTCTGCACCGCCGGTCGATGACCTCGCCCCATTGGTCGCGAAGGTGAACGCCGATCCGCAAGACATGCAGGCGCGGTTCGACTTAGCCAACGCGCAGACGGCGACCGACCGCAACGCCGCCGCCGACGGGTTCCTCCACATCATCAGGACCGACCGCGAGTGGAACGAGGGGGCGGCGCGGCAACAGCTGCTCAAGCTGTTCGAGGCGGTCGGGCTGATGGACCCGTGGGTGTCGCAGCAGCGCCGCCGCCTGTCCGCGGCGCTGTTCGGATGACGCGGCTCTCCATCTTCCCGCTGCCCGGCGCGCTGCTGTTTCCCGGAATGCACCTGCCGCTGCACATCTTCGAGCCGCGCTACCGGGCGCTTGTGTCCGACGCGGTCGCGCGCGACCGGCGGATCGGCATGATCCAGCCCCGCCCGGGGCCGGGCAAGAGCGACAGGCCGCCGCTGTTCGACCTCGGCTGTGTCGGGCGGATCGCGGACGTGCAGGCGATGGACGACGGGCGCTACAACCTCGTGCTGGAGGGGCAGTCGCTGTTCCGCATTGTGCGTGAACTCGACGTGTCGACCCCGTTCCGGCAGGTCGAGGCGGAGCTGTTGCCGGTGGCCGAGGACGAGAGCCTCGCGCTGGCGATGCGCTCGTCGCTGGAAATGGAGTCACGCCGGTTCGCGGAAGCGCAGGGGTTTCAGGTCGACTGGGACTCGGTGGAGCGGCTCGACGACACCGCGCTGGTCAACGGCATCGCCCAGATCGCCCCGTTCGACGCGGCGGCGAAACAGGCGCTGCTGGAGGCCCCCGGGCTGGAAGCGCGCGCGGAGCTGATCGTGCAGCTGCTCCAGTTTTTCGGGCGGCATGACGGGGAAGACCGGGTGACGTTGCAGTGAGAGCGGGGCAGTGATCGACCCGTGGCTGCTGGAACGGCTGGTCTGCCCCGCCACCCGCACGCCCCTGCGCTATGACGATACCGCGGGGGAGCTGATCAGCGACGAAGCCCGCCTCGCCTACCCCGTCCGCGACGGCGTCCCCGTGCTGCTGATCGAGGCCGCGCGCCCGCTGTGAGCACGCGAGACGTCACCGGCCGGTGGGAGGGCATCTTCAACTACCCGCGCGGGATGGCCCCCAACGGCTTCGCGGCCGAGCTGGTCGAGACCGCGGGCGCGATCACCGGCGAGACGCACGAGCGCAGCGACGCGGGCGCGGACCACGGCGACACGCTGACAGCGGCGGTGGACGGCGAACGGATCGGCAGCGCCGTCCGCTTCACCAAGCGCTACCACGCCCTGACCCGCGCGCACGCGGTCCGCTACGACGGCACCCTCTCCCCTGAGGGCGACGAGATCACCGGTGAATGGACGATCCCGGGCGTATGGTCGGGCAGCTTCATCATGGTGCGCCAGCCAGGGTGCGAGGTGCCGGTTGAGGCGAGCGTGGGCGCGGAGATGCGGTGACGGTTCGCCAAAAGCGTCAAATAATCAACGCGCCACCCGATAGCTTGCTCAATTCTGCTCAGGCAAGAATATACCGCTGGGAGATACGGTCCTCATTGAACGCCGCGCTCAGCTTGAACAACCGTTGCCAGTCCTGCGCGACGTAGATGGCCGAGTAACCCGCTTGGGCGACTGGCAGGTAGCCATTCTCCCGGAGGTACGTGTCAAGCGCGCCCGATCCCGCGCCGGTGCGAAATCCCTGGTAGCGGTCGACATCCTCGACGATGACCACAGTCGGGCGATGGACGCCGAGATCAAGCGACCGGAGGACATCGAGGTCGAGACCCTCGCAGTCCACCGACATGACGTCGATCTGGCGACCCGCCAGATGTTGCTCCACCATGAGTCTGAGCGGGCGGCACGGTACGATCTGCGAGCCCATGCGGCGGAAGCCGAGTTCGTCAAGCTCCACCGCCCGTTCCGCGGACAAAGTGTTCAGCGTGTCATGTTCATACTCGAAGTAGGTCAGTTCACCGGACTCGGTCGCAACACCTTCGGTCAGATGAGTGTCGCGCGGACGACGCTTCTTGAACAGCGCCGAGAACCTTGGGTTCGGATCGACGGCCAGACCTGACCATCCCCGAAGGTAAAGTCGATAGGTGTTCGATCCGTCCACAGGATGGTTCGCCCCCACGTCAACATAGGTCCCGCTTTCACCCGGGTGGAGCAGCGCGGTCAGGATGGCGTCCTCTCCGTAAAGAGAGAAGTACGCCTTTCGCTCCCTGAGGAGAGCGGGAACGGACGACGACAGCTGCAAAGCCCGCCTTATTCTTCCAACCACACTGCACCCCCTGCTTTCTGCGGCTCAATATCCCAGCCCGTTATCACGGCAACCCTAGATCCCCACCCTCTCCAGCAACTTCGGCAGCGCCCCGCTCTCCCCCCGCGCCTCGGCCATGAAGCGTGCTTTCAGCGGCGGGATGCGATCCACCGCGCTGATGCCGAACCGCCGCACCGCGCTCGCCGCCCGGCCCGGCACGCCGAACAGCCGGGTCAGCGTGTCGGTCGCTGCCGCCACCGCCAGCGTGTCGACCGCGCGCCAGCGCTCGTAACGGCCAAGCAGCTGCGCGTCGCCAGGGTCGAGCCCCAGCCGCTTTCCCTCGACGAGCACTTCCACAAGCGCGGCGACGTCGCGGAAGCCGAGGTTGAGCCCCTGCCCCGCGATCGGGTGGATGCCGTGACCCGCGTCGCCGACAAGCGCCAGCCGCTCCGCCGTGACGCGCACGGTGTGGTGAAAGCCGAGCGGGTAGCTCGACCGGGGCGACAGACCGGACAAAGCCCCTAGGAAGCCGCCCATCCGCGCCTCCGCCTCGGCCAGAAAGCCCCGCTCGCCGAGCTTGAGCATTCCGGCAGCGTCGCGCTCCGCCACCGTCCACACCAGCGCCGAGCGGTGCCCGCCTTCGTCGTCGGGCAGCGGCAGGATCGCGAACGGGCCGGCGGGGTAGAAGATCTCGTAGGCGCATTGTTCGTGCGAACGCTCGTGGTGGAACGCGGCGATGATCGCGCGGTGGTCATAGCTCCAGCGCGCGACCGCGATCCCCGCCGCCTCGCGCGTCGGCGAACTGCGTCCCTCCGCCGCCACGAGCAGGGACGCGCGCACCTCCTCGCCCGTCGACAGCGTCGCGCGCATCTCGGCGGCGTCGCGCGTCACCTCCGTCGCGCGCGCGCCCATCCGCATGGCGACCAGCGGAGCCGCGCTCGCCGCTTCGTGGAGCGTGCGGCGGAGCAGCTTGTTCTCGTACATCGTGCCGAGCGCGCCGGCGGTCTCGCCCGGCGTAAAGTCCAGCTTACCCGGTTTTAGCCCGTCGCTGACCCGGATCGAGCGGATATCGCAGCCCTGCCCGCGCAGCCGCTCGCCCACCCCGATCGCGTCGAGCAGGTGATGGCTCGCGCTCGCCACCGCCGACGCGCGCCCGTCGAACCCGGGCGCGAGCGTTACGGCGGGGTCGGCGGGATCGACGACGACCGAGGACAGCCCGTGCGCGTCGAGCGCGATCGCCAGCGTGGTCCCGACGAGCCCGCCGCCGAGGATGAGGACGTCTGTATGGGTCATGGGGAAGATGTAGGCGGGTTGGCGGTTGTCGCCTAGCGGCGTTTGGGAAGCGGTTAACAGGGAGCAGGAAGCAGGGAGCGGTGCCGATCGCACCCAGTCCGTCACCCCGGACTTGTGCCGGGGTCCAACCGTCTCCGCGTGGTTACGGGCGGCGGGAAGGGTGCGCGTGGTAGCGGTCTCTCTCCAAACGTAAACACGCGCGGAAGGTTGGGCCCCGGCACAAGGCCGGGGTGACGGGTAGAACGGGGGCAAGGGCTCCCTGCCTCCCGCTCCCCGTTCCCTGCTCCCTGCTCCGTGCTCCCTGCTTGACCTCCGATCATGGTTAAGCGAGGCTCGCAAGCAGTTCGGGGTACGAGGAATCATCATGGCGACGCGCGCGCCCGTCTTGTGGCGGGAGACGGTGAAGCAGGGCGCAGTGCGGAGCGGCGCGCTCGCGGCGGCGGCGGCGTTGTTCCTGCTCACCCTGCTCGTCGCGATCGCGCTGGCGACGTACCACCCCGGTGATGCGGCGATGAACACCGCGTCGGGCGGCGCGGGCGGGAACCTGCTGGGCGAGGTGGGCGCGTGGGTCGCGGACTTCGCGCTGACGCTGTTCGGCCCGGCGGTGGCCCTGCTGCTCCCGGTCGCGCCGATCGTGGGCGCGCGGTTGTGGCGAGCGCAGCCGGTGGGCGCGTGGCGGCTGATGCTGGCGCGCGCGGCGATCGGCGTCTCCCTGATGGCGGCGGCGCTGGCGTTCGTGTCGGGGCGCGCGGTGCTGGCGCTCCCGGCCGGATGGGGCGGGCTGATCGGTCTGGGGCTCGCGAGCCTGGTGCGCTGGGCCTTGAGCTTCGCAAACAATCCCGCCGCCGAGCTGTGGGGCGCACGCGCGGCGGGCGTGGTGTTCGGGCTGGCAGGTGCGTTGGTCTGGGCGCGCGCTTTGGAGATCGACTGGCGCGAGCGGGTCGGCCCGCTGCTCCGCCGGTCGCGAGCGGACGACGACGGCGAGGCGGTCGAGCCGGACGAGCGCGCGCCCGCGCCGCGCAAGCCCGTCGCCCGCGTCGCGCCCGAGCCCGACACCCGTCCCGGCCCGGTC
>CALMGC010000053.1 GCA_937863505.1 uncultured Sphingomonadales bacterium
ACGTGGTGTGGCTGTTCCTGTTCGTCGTCGTGTACGTCTGGGGCGGCTGGGGCGCGCCGATCTACACCGGCTGAGGCGGGCGCAGGGCGTTGGCCGGGCCTGACGCCTACCCGTCGCTGGTGAGCGGAGCGCTGCGCGGGAGCTGCCCCCGTTGCGGCGCGCCGACGCTGTTTCGGGGCGCGATCAAGTTCGCCGATCGGTGCCGCGCCTGCGGGCTCGACTTTACGCAGTTCAACGTCGGCGATGGGCCGGCGGCGTTCCTGACATTGATCCTCGGCACGTTGGTGTCGGTCGGCGCGGTGCTGATCCAGATTCGGTGGGAGCCGCCGTTATGGCTTCAACTGCTGATCTGGGTGCCGGTCACCGCCGCGGGCGTGGTGGGTTCGCTTCGGCTGGCGAAGGCGGCGCTCATCACCGTGGAGTATCGCCAGCGCGCGCGCGAGGGGCACATCGCCGATCCCGACGCATGAAGCGCGTGCCGGTCCTGCCGACGCTGTTCGTCGCGCTCGCGGTCGCGGCGATGGTGGCGCTGGGGCTGTGGCAGCTGCTCGACCGCTTGCCGGAAAAGGAGGCCTATCTTGCCAAGGTCGCCGCCAATCCGGCCAGGCCGCCCGTGGCGTTCCCGAGCGTCCCCGACCAATCGCTGCTGCTTCGCCGCGCGAGCGCGACCTGTCGCCCGCCGGTCGGCGTCACGCTGGCGGGCGCAGGGGCGGCGGGTTTCCGCGCGATCGCGACCTGCGCGAACGGCATGGCGATGCAACTCGGCACCACCCGCGACCCGATGGCGCGCGTCCAGTGGAGCGGCGGCGCGGTGAGCGGTTTCATCAGCCACGCGCCCGACCAGCGCTCGCTGATCGGCGCGCTCGCCGACCGCCGGCCGCCGCCGCTGATGCTCGTCGCGGACAGGACCCCGGTCGCGGGCCTCGCCGCGAACGCGCCGCCGAGTCTCGACTCGATCCCCAACAACCACCTCGCCTATGCGGTGCAATGGTTCTTCTTCGCCGCGGTCGCGAGCATCATCTACCTGCTCGCGCTCCGCCGTCGGCTGGCCGCACCGGTTGCCCCCGCCCCGCCCCGACGCTAACCCACACCCCATGCGCTATCACAGCACCCGTGGGTACGCCCCCGTGCTCGGCTTCGAGGCGGCCACGCTGGCGGGGCTGGCGGCGGATGGCGGCCTGTATGTGCCGGAGGCGTGGCCGCGCCTCACCGCCGACGAGATCGCCGCCTTGCGCGGTGCGTCCTATGTCGACACCGCCGTTGCGGTGATGGCCCCCTTCGTCGTGGGCGCGCTGACCCGTGACGAGCTGCGTGGGCTGTGCGTCGAGGCCTATGCGCGGTTCGACCACGCCGCCGTCGCCCCGCTGGTGCAGCTCGACGCGCGCCACTGGCTGCTCGAGCTGTTCCACGGCCCGACACTCGCGTTCAAGGACGTGGCGTTGCAACTGCTGGGCGGCCTGTTCGAGCGGGTCCTCACCGGCACGGACAAGCACCTGACCGTCATCGGCGCGACGTCGGGCGACACCGGATCGGCGGCGATCGACGCGCTGGCGGGGCGGAGCGGCGTCGAGGTGTTCATGCTCCACCCCGCGGGCCGCGTGTCGGACGTCCAGCGGCGGCAGATGACCACCGTGCTCGCGCCCAACATCCACAACATCGCCATCCAGGGCAGCTTCGACGACGCGCAGGCGCTGGTGAAGCGGATGTTCGGCGACGCAGCGCTGTCGACGCGGTTCGCGCTGTCGGCGGTGAACTCGATCAACTGGGCGCGGCTGATGGCGCAGGTGGTCTATTATTTCCACGCCGCCGTCCGCCTCGGCGCGCCCGAGCGGGCGGTCGCCTTTTCGGTGCCGACGGGCAATTTCGGCAATGTCTTTGCCGGCTTCGTCGCGGCGCGGATGGGGCTGCCGATCGCGAAGCTGATCGTCGCGACCAACGTCAACGACATCCTCCATCGCGCGCTCTCGACCGGGCACTATGCGAGAGGCGAGGTGACCGCCACCGCCGCGCCGTCGATGGACATCCAGGTGTCGTCCAATTTCGAGCGGTTGCTCGCCGAACTCGGCGGGCGCGACGGCGCAGCGCTGGCGGCGCAGATGGCAGGGTTCGACAGCGCCCGCGCGATGCGGCTCACCGACGCGCAGCATGGCGGCGCGGGCGCGCTGTTCGCGAGCGACCGGGTCGACGCGGACGCGATGGCCGGCGCGATGCACTGGGCCTGCGCGCGCGCAGGGCAGGTGATCGACCCGCACACCGGCATCGGCCTCGCCGCCGCGCGCCGCGCGTTGCTCCCCGCCGATGTGCCGGTGGTGACGCTCGCCACCGCGCATCCGGCCAAGTTTCCCGATGCGGTCGAGCGCGCGACCGGGGTTCGCCCGGCGCTGCCGTCGCGGCTCGGCGACCTGTTCGACCGCGAGGAGCGGTACGTCACCCTGCCCGCGACATTCGAGGCAGTGAGCGGGTGGATCGCCGAGCGGGCGACGCCGTCGGCGTGAGCGCGGCGCGCTGTCCTACAGGTGGATGGTTATGGCAGGGGTGGCGCATGGTCGCGCCCGTCGCCCTTCGTCGCCCCGCTTCGTTGATCGGTTCGGGTTTCGGGTCGGCGATACACGTCGTGGCGTGGAGCGAACTTAGCGAACTTTGGAATATCGGGTATGGTCGCGAGCGCGGGGAGCGCTCGTGGACCTGACGCTCCGCACGCTCGTCGGCGAGCCTTGGGCGGACTATGCGCTGCTCGACTCGGGCGGTGGTCGCAAGCTGGAGCGCTATGGCCGCCACCGGCTGATCCGCCCCGAGCCGCAGGCGATGTGGGCTCCTGCTTCGGCAGCATGGGATGCTGATGGCGAGTTCGTGCCCGGCTCGGACGAAGAGGGCGGCGGGCAATGGCGCTGGGCGCGCCCCGTCCCGCGCGAAGGCTGGCCGCTGGCGTGGCGCGACGTCCGCTTCACCGCGCAGGCGACGCCGTTCCGGCATCTGGCGTTCTTTCCCGACATGGCCCCGGTATGGGACTGGATGCGGGGGCAGGTCGCGGGCGTCGATGCACCCGAGTGCATGAACCTGTTCGGCTATACCGGCGTCGGCAGTCTCGCGCTCGCCGCCGCGGGCGCGCGGGTGGTGCATGTCGACGCCTCCAGGAAATCGGTCGAGGCCGCCAAGGCGAACGCGAAGCTGTCCGGCCTCACCGACGCGCCCGTCCGCTGGCTGGTCGACGACGCCGTCAAATTCGTCGCGCGCGAGGTAAGGCGCGGGCGGCGCTATGACGGCATCCTGCTCGATCCGCCCAAATACGGGCGCGGGCCGGAGGGGGAGGTGTGGCGGCTGGAGGAGGACCTCGCAGGCCTCGTCGCGAATGCCCGCCGCCTGCTCGACGAGCGCAGCCGCTTCCTGTTCCTCACCGTCTACGCCGTCCGCATGAGCGCGCTCAGCATCGGCGAGCTGCTCGCCCAGGCGTTCGCCGACCTGCCCGGTACGGTCGAGGTGGGCGAACTCGGCGTCCGCGAGGAAGCGAGGGGACTGGTGCTCCCCACGGCGATCTGGGCGCGGTGGTCGCCGTGAGCCTAGTCGTCGATCGTAGCGGCCGCGCCGCCTGACAGGTCGAGCGGTCGGTCCGGCTCGGGCGCGACCGGCTCGCCACTCTCACCGGCGTCGCCGCTCGGTGGTCGCCTGGTGCGCTTCCTCGCCCAGGCAAGCAGCGCGGTCGATTGCTGGCCGGGTCGCTTGCGACCGGTCGGGTCGTGACGAGGTGTGGTACGCATTCAATACACTTACCATTGTCTCAACCGGTCCGCAACGCTCACTCCATCCCCGCCCGCATCGCCGCGCCCGCTACCACCGGCGCGCCCGCGAGCAGCAGCAGCGTCACCGCGCCGAGTAGCTTCAGCGCCCCCAACCCGCCATCGGCCGGGCCGCTCTCGACCGCGCCCGCGCCGAAGATCAGCAGCGGCACGGCGAGCGGGAGCATCACCAGCCCCGCCACCGCGCTTCCCCCACGCAACCCCGCCGTCAACGCCCCCGTCGCGACCGCCAGCGCGGCGAGGCCCGGCGTGCCGATCAGCAGCCCCGCCTCCACCCGCGCCAGCGTCGCGGCGTCAAGGTCGAGC
>CALMGC010000054.1 GCA_937863505.1 uncultured Sphingomonadales bacterium
TGTATTGCGTGTCGACGATCTGCTTCAACCGCGCCTGCGTCCGCCACGGCGCGCCGGCATGGTCGTAGAGATAGGCGACGTGGTGGCTGGGCTCGTTTCCGTGGATGTACTGGCCGATCAGCCCGGCGATGTCCTCGGCATGGCTATAGTCGAGCTTCGAATTGTCATAATCGAACATCGCGTCGAGCTTGGCGATCGCCGCCGCGTCGCCGCCCATCGCGCGAAACAACGCCGCCTGATCCTGCGGCACGAACCAGCTATATTGCCAGGCGTTGCCCTCCGTATAGTCGGAGCCGTAGTTGATCGCGGTCGGGTCGAACGGCGTCCGGAACGCGCCGGTGCTGAGCCGCGCCCGGACGAAGCCGGTGGCGGGGTCGAACGTGTTGCGCCAGTTGCCCGCGCGCTTGTCGAATGCGGCGGCGACGTCCGTCTGTCCCATCGCGCGCGCCATGCGGGCGATCGTCCAGTCGTCATAGGCGTATTCGACCGTCTTCGAGGCCGCCTCCGGCTCGCGGTCGATCGGCAGGTAGCCGCGCGCCATATACTCGCCGAGGCCTCCATAAGGCGCGTAGGTTGCGCTCGCGACCATCGCCTTCAGCGCGGCGTCGGCGTCGAACCCGCGTATGCCCTTGAGGTAGGCGTCGGCGATGACGGGGACGGCGTGGTAGCCGATCATCGTCCACGTCTCGCGCCCCTGGAACTGCCAGACGGGGAGAATGCCGAACGGGCTTTCCCCCTGGCTCGCCACCAGCGAGTTGACGACGTCGCTGGTGGTGCGTTCGGGCTGCACCAGCGTGAGCAGCGGGTGCTCGGCGCGGAACGTGTCCCATAGCGAAAAGGTCGAGCGAAAGGTGAAGCCGTCCGCGCGATGCACCTCGTTGTCCGGCCCGCGATAGCGCCCGTCCGCGTCGCTCGCCACCGACGGGGCGAGGAGGGCGTGGTAGAGCGCGGTCATCACGTTGGCGCGCATCGGGGCGGGGGCGGTCACCTCCAGCGCGCCGAGCGCTTGCGCCCACGCCGCCTTCGTGCGCGCGCGGACCGCGTCGAACCCGCCCGGCTCGCTGGCGAGGTTGGCGAGCGCGCCCGCCTCGTCGACTGAGGAGATCGCGACCTTGACCTCCAGCGGTCGGGCAAGGCGACCGAAGTCGAACCGCCCGACCAGCGCGCGCCCGCTCCGCTCCGCCAACTCGTCGGTGCCGCGACCCGGGCCCTGGAAGCCCTTGTACGCCACCCCCGTCTCGGTGCTGACGAACGCATGGCCGGTCACCGGCGCGGAGAACCGCATCGCGAAGCACAGTACCCGGTCCGGAGCCCAGCCGCGCGTCTGCCGACACCCCGTCACCGCGCCGTCGGGGCTGAGGCGGATGGAGGACCAGAGCACCTTGCCCGGGTAGTTGTAGAGCGAGGTCCTGAGGTCGAACACGAGATGCGCGGCGGCATCGGGCGCGAAGGTATAGCGGTGAACGCCGACGCGCGTGCCCGCTGTCATCTCCGCGCGGACCCGCGCGTCGGAGAGGGTGACGGCGTAATAGCCGGGTCCGGCGCGCTCGCTCGCATGGCTGAAGCGCGAACGATAGCCCGAGCCCGGCTTGGCTGGGTCGCCCGGCTCGAGCGGCACCGCGTCGCCGCCCACCGGCATGACGAGGAAGTCGCCGAGGTCCGAATGGCCCGCGCCCGAGAAGTGGGTATGGCTGAACCCCTGGATCGTCGGGTCCTCGTAGCGGTAGCCCGCCGCGTGCGCATAGCAGCCGCGGATTTCGCAGGAGGTATCGGTGTCGGGGGACAGCTGCACCATGCCGAAGGGGGCCACGGCGCCTGGATAGGTGTGCCCCTCGCCGCCGGTGCCGATCATCGGGTCGACGCCGGTGGAGTCGGGTGCCGCGAGGGCGGGGGTGGCGAGGAGGAGAGCGGCGAGCGTGAAGCGGAGCATGGCGGGAGCTAAGCACGCCGCGCGCGGTCGGGGAAGGCTGCTACTTGGGACACGTCGTCCCCGCCCCCGCGTCGAGGTCCAAGCACCGCCCGTCGAGCCCCTGTACCGGCAACCGCAGCACCCCCGCCAGCGTCGGCGCGATGTCCACCGTCTCGACCGACAGCGGCTGCTCGAACGGGGTCATCCCCTTGCGCCAGAACAGCAGTGGCACGCGGCGGTCCATGTCCCACGGGCTGCCATGCGTCGCGACATAGCCCTTGGTCGCGAGCGGGGCGGCCATCACGCGCGGCTTGAGCAGGAACACGAAATCGCCCGACCGCTCCGCGTCGAACGACGCGCGCGCGCGGTCGAGGATCGACCAGGTCTCGGGCGGGCCCGACGGCATCGGCGCGGCGGCAAGCTCGGCGCGGGTCCAGACGCCCGCGACCTGCGGGTGCGCGCGATAGCGCCGCATCGCTTCGGCAAGCGCGACGCGCGACTGCGCGGGCGACAGGCCTGCGTCCACCCACACATCGCCCCGATCCTCCGCCCCGCGCAGCACCGCGCCGGGGAGCGAGAGGTCACGCCCGATCGCCGCGCCCATCGCCTTGGCGACCAGCCCCGGGTCCTCGCGCGCCTCCTCGGGGATCGCGTGCTGTTCGTCCCGCTCCGGCACGTCGCGCCCGCCATGGTCGGCGGTCAGCACGACGAGATAGTCGGGTTGCTCCTTGTCGAGCACCGCGAACAGCTTGCCGAGATCGGCGTCGAGCCGCGCGAGCTGGAGGCACATCTCCGGCCCCTGCGTGCCATAGCTGTGGCCGACATAATCGGTCGCGGACGCGCCGATGATGAGCAGGTCGGTCGCCTGCCCATGCCCCAGCTTCATCGCGCGCGCGAGGTCGCCCGCCAGCGTCAGCGTCGCATCGTCGAGCTCGGGCGAGGCCCCGAAAGCCGCCGCCGCCTCCTTGCCGCCCGGGCGGGCGAACCGGCCCGCGCCGACCACCGGCCCGTTGCCAGGTGTCGCGACCTCGCGCAGCTTGGTGGCGCAGTAAGCCGACAGCGGCATCGGCCCCTGCGGGCTGGCGAGCAGCTTGGCGGTCGAGGCGTTGACCGCCGTCACCGCCGCCGGGGTCGCGCGACCGTCATAGCTCACGAAGCGGTCGCTTTTCCACCACCATAGTTCGTCGACGCGGTGGCCGCCCATCATGATCGCCGCGCGGTCCTTGCCCGAAACGGACACGACGCGGGTGGCGGGCGTCACCGCCTTCATCATCTCGCCCAGTGTCGGTACGCGGAGGTGCCGGTCGGAGGCGGTGTAATGGTTCGAGTCGCTGCCCGGCACGCGCTCGTCCTCCGCGCAATACACGACCTTATCGGCGCGGCTGATCGACTGGTCGACCCATTTGTTCGCGACGATGCCGGTATGCGCGGGCCGCATTCCCGTCAGGATGGTGGAATGGCCGGGACAGGTCTCGGTCGCGGCATGGCTCTGATAGGCGGACGGGAACACCGCCCCGTCGAGCAGCCGGGTGAAGCCGCCGGTGAAGTGGTTGCGATATTCGGCGAACAGGTCGGCGGAGAACTGGTCGACCGAGATGACGACGATCAGCGGCGGCGGCGGAGCTTCGGCTGGCGGGGCGGGTAGCGGGCGGGCATGGTCGGGGCGGAGCAGCGGCGGCACCGGCGTCTGCGGCGTGGCGGCGGCGAGGAACAGGGCGAGCAGCGACATGGACGGCCTTCGTGCAAAGCGAGCGCCCTGCCGCTATGGCGGGCGCATGACGGGACAGGCAAGCTGGCTGCGCGCGATTTGTTACGCGGTGATGATGGTGGTGGGGCTGACCGGCCCCGCGCGCGCGCAGTCGCCCAGCGACCCGGGCCCGCACCTCCAGATGCGGCTGGTGGCGGAAACCGACCAACCGCGCGCCGGGGGGAGCGTGACGCTGGCGATCGACACGCGGCCGCAGCCGGGCTGGCACGGCTATTGGAAGAACCCGGGCGACGCAGGGTTTCCGGCGACGTTCAAATGGACGCTGCCCGCGGGGGTGAGCGCTGGGGAGGTGGCGTATCCGGTGCCTGCGACGCTGCTGATCGCCGGGCTGATGAACTATGTCTACGAACGCCCTTATGCGCCGTTGGTGGATTTGCGCATACCGGCAGGGCTGGCGGCGGGGACGCGGCTGCCGGTCAAGCTGCACACCGATTACCTCGTCTGCACCGCGTCGGTCTGCGTGCCGGAGCAGGCGAATCTGTCGGTCGAGCTGACCGTCGGCGACGGCGCACCGACGCGGGCGGCGGCGTTCGACGCGTGGCGGCGCGCGGTCCCCAAGCCGCTCGGCGCGACCGGGACGTGGAGCGTGGGGAAGGAGGGCGCGCGCGTCGCGGTGCCCTATCCCGCGAGCGCGCCGCTGGCCGATGCTTACTTTTTCCCGCTGACGACTGGCGCGATTGACCTCGCCGCGCCGCAGACGGTCACGCGCGACGGCGACCGGCTGCTGATCGCAACCAAGCCGGGGCAGGGCGCGCATTCTGCGCTCGACGGCGTATTGCGCATCGGCGGCGGGCGCGGGCTGCTCATCCACGCCAACTATGGCGCGGTGCCCGAGGCGAGCGCGAACGGCTGGCGCGCGGTGCTGGGCGCGTTCGCATTGGCGGTGCTGGGGGGTGTCGTCCTCAACGTCATGCCCTGCGTATTCCCGATCCTAAGTCTGAAAGCGCTCAGCCTCGCGCGGTCGGGCACCAGCGCGGCGCACGCGCGGGCCGAGGCGCTGGCGTACAGCGCGGGCGTTATCCTGGTGGTGGTCGCGCTCGGCGCGGCCATCCTCGCCCTGCGCGCGGGCGGAACCAGCGTCGGCTGGGCGTTCCAGCTTCAGAGCCCGCGCGTTGTGCTCCTGCTGCTGCTGCTGACGGCGGGGATTGCGTTCAACCTGGGGGGGCTGTTCGAGCTGCCGACGCCTTCGCTCGGCAAGCTGGCCGACAAGGGCGGCGCGTTCGCGACCGGGGCGCTGGCGGCGGTGATCGCGACGCCGTGCACCGGGCCGTTCATGGGCGCGGCGCTGGGGGCGGCGCTGGTACTGCCTTGGGGCGCGGCGCTGGCGATCTTCTTCGGGCTGGGGCTGGGGCTGGCTTTGCCGTTCTTGGCTGTCGGGTTCGTGCCCGCGCTGCGGCGTCGGTTGCCCAAGCCCGGCGCGTGGATGGAGGTGGTACGGCGGGTGCTGTCCGTGCCGATGTTCCTGACCGCGATCGCGCTCGCCTGGGTGCTGGGGCACGAGGCGGGGGTGGACGCGATCGCGGCGGCGCTGGTCGCGGTGCTCGCGGCGGCGGTGGTGTTGTGGGTCGCGGGGCGACGGCAGGCGCGGGGGCTCGGCTTCGGCTGGGCAAGCGCCGCGTTGATGGTCGTTGTGGCGGGGGTTGCAACGGCGCAGGTGTCTCGCGCGCACGCGCCGGCGGCGGTAGCGCAGAAGGGCGAGGCGCAGCCCTTCACCGAGGCACGGCTAGCGTCGCTGCGCTCGTCGAAGCGCCCCGTCTTCGCCTATTTCACCGCCGACTGGTGCTTCACCTGCAAGGTCAACGAGAAAGCCGCGATCGAGACCGACGGCGTACGCGCGGCGTTCGCCAGGCGGAACGTCGCGGTGCTGGTCGGCGACTGGACCGATGGTGACCCCGCGCTCGGCCGCTTTCTCGAGGCGCATGGGCGCGCGGGCGTGCCGCTCTACCTCTACTACGCCCCCGGCGCGACGGAGGCGCGTGTGTTGCCGCAGACGCTGACGCCGGGGATGCTGGAGGGGCTCGCTGGTTAGCGCACTCACACTTGCCCCTTGTGCATCGCAGCAACTGCGGCCAGCATGGAACCGTCACATTCCACAAGGTTTCCTGATCCAGATGGAGAAACGCGCGGCGTTCGACGAGATCATGGGCCAGCCCGGCGGCGATCGGCGCGCGGAACTCGCGGCGCTTCACCGCTGGATCGACGAGACGCCCGCGCCCGAGCTCGGTCGTCGGCAGCGCGCGGCGGAGGCGACGTTCCGCCAGCTCGGCATCACCTTTGCCGTCTATGGCGACAGCGAGGCGTCCGAGCGGATCATCCCGTTCGACATCGTGCCCCGCGTGTTCCTCGCGGACGAATGGGCGCGGCTGTCCGAGGGGCTGGTGCAGCGGGTCGAGGCGATCAACGCCTTCCTCCAGGACATCTATGGCGAGCGCCGCATTCTTGCCGAAGGCGTGCTGCCCCCCGACCTGATCCTTGGCAACCCGCAATTCCGTCCCGAGATCGCGGGGCTGCGCCCCCCGCACGACATCTGGGCGCATATCTGCGGCATCGACCTCGTCCGCACCGGGCCCGACCAGTTCTTCGTTTTGGAGGATAACGCCCGCACGCCGTCGGGCGTGTCGTACATGCTCGAGAATCGTGAGGCGATGCTGCGGCTCTGCCCCGAGCTGTTCCGCGACTTCCGCGTGGCGCCGGTCGACAGCTACCCCGACCGGCTGCTCGCGACGATGCGCTCCGTGTGCCCGCGCGGGCAGGGCGACCCGGTGTGCGTGGTGCTCACCCCCGGCCACTACAACTCCGCCTATTACGAGCACAGCTTCCTCGCCGACTCGATGGGGGTCGAGCTGGTCGAGGCGAGCGACCTCGTCGTCGATGACGACATCGTGTTCATGCGCACGATTGCCGGGCCGGTGCGGGTGGACGTGATCTATCGCCGCGTCGACGACGATTATCTCGACCCGTTGGTGTTCCGCCCCGATTCGATGCTCGGCGTCCCCGGGCTGATCGCGGCCTATGCGGCGGGCAACGTCGCGATCCTCAACGCGCCGGGCAACGGCATCGCCGACGACAAGGCGATCTATAGCTACATGCCCGAGATCGTCCGCTTCTATTCGGGCGGCGAGGCGAAGCTGCCCAATGTCGAGACGTGGCGGTGCCGCGAGCCGGAGGCGCTGCGCTACACGCTCGACCATCTCGACCAACTGGTGGTGAAGCTGGTCGACGGGTCGGGCGGCTACGGGATGCTCGTCGGCCCGACCGCCTCGCGCGAAGAGATCGCCGCCTTCCGCGCGGCGCTGGAAGCGGAGCCGCACCGCTATATCGCACAGCCGACGCTGGCGCTGTCCACCGTGGCGACGCTGGCGGACGAAGGGCTGAGCCCGCGCCACGTCGACTTTCGCCCGTTCGTGCTGACCGGCGCTACGGGCGTGGAGGTGGTGCCGGGTGGCCTCACCCGCGTCGCGCTGCGCGAGGGTTCGCTGGTGGTGAACTCCAGCCAGGGCGGCGGCACCAAGGACAGTTTCGTGCTGATCGAGGACGGGGCGACGCAGGCGATGGACGCGGGCGCGATGACGCAGACGATGAGCGGCATGGAACAGCGGATGGGCACGCGCTGATGCTTTCGCGGACCGCCTCCTCGCTTTACTGGCTCGGCCGCTATCTGGAGCGCGCGGATTTCACCGCGCGGCTGGTGGAGGCGACCGTGCGCCTCGACGCCTTGTCCTCGCGCCCGGCGGGGGAGGCGGCGTGGCGTTCGGCGCTGGCGGTGTCGGATACCGAGGACGCGTATAACGACGCGCATGACGAGCTGACCGCCACAAAGGTCGCCTGCTTCCTCACCGTCGACGCGTCGCACCCCGGCTCGATTGTCTCCTGCCTCGAGATGGCGCGCCTCAACGCGCGCGCGGTCCGCACCGCGCTCAGCCGCGAGGCGTGGACCGCGATCAATCGCGCGTGGCTGATCTTCGACAACCGCGAACATCCGGCGGGCGATATGGAGACGCTCTCACTGATGGAGGCGGTCAAGGCGGAGACGCGCGGCTTCGAAGGCGCGATCCACCGGATGCTCCGCAACCAGACGACGTGGTTCATCCGCCTGGGCCAGGCGATCGAGCGCGCGGACAACACCGCGCGGCTGCTCGACGTGAAGTACCACATCCTGCTGCCCGAGGGCGAGCCGGTGGGCGGCATCGTCGACCGCGACCAGTGGACGACCCTGCTTCAGACCGTGTCGGCGGTGAACGCCTATCGCTGGCTCTATTCGGATGGCCTTCGCCCCGCCGACGTCATCGACCTGCTGCTCGCGCGCGCCGAGCTGCCGCGCAGCCTCGCGGCGTCGGTCGAGGAGGCGGTCGACCTCCTCCACCTGCTCGCCAAGCGCGAGGGGCAGCATGGCGAGGCGGACCGGATGGCGCGCGTCCGCAACGACCGGATGCGCCGCACCCGCTCGGGCGAGGTGATCGCGGGCGGGCTGCACGAATATCTGGGCGCGTTCCAGCGCGAGAACGACCTGCTCCACGCCGCGATCGGGCGGCAGTTCCGGTTCGCGTGATGCGCCTGACCGTCGACCATCGCACCACCTACCGCTTCTCCCTGCCCCAGATGCGGCTGGTGCAGCTGCTCCGCCTCACCCCGCCCTCGACGCACGACCAGGCGGTCGCGGCGTGGCGGATCGACGTGGATTGCGACGCCAAGACGCGCGCGCACCGCGACGGGTTCGGCAATCTCACCACTATGCTCTATGTCGAGGGCCCGGTGACCTCGCTGGAGATCGCGGTGACGGGCGAGGTGCTGACCAGCCATTCGGGCGGGGTGGTCCACGGCGCGGTCGAGCCGCTGCCGCCGCCGCTGTTCCTTCGCCACACGCCGCTGACCGCGCCGGATGCGGCGATCACCGACTGGGCGCGCGAGGTCGGCGGGAGCGACCTGCTCAATCGGCTGCATCGGCTGAATGCGTCGCTCAGCGAGCGGTTCGAGGTGGCGCGGACGCGGCCCGAGCCGGGGCTCACCGCCGTCGAGGCGTTCACCCGCGACAGTCTGACGCCCCGGGACCTCGCGCACCTGTTCATCGCCGGCGCGCGCGTGCTCGGCGCGCCCGCCCGCTATGTGTCGGGCTATGCGCTGGAGAGCGACGACCACCGACCTTCGCCTCATGGGTGGGCGGAGGCCTATGTGGAGCGGATCGGCTGGATCGGCTTCGACCCGTGCATCGCGCTGTCCCCTGAGGAGCGCCACATCCGCGTCGCGACCGCGCTCGACGCGGCGGGCGCTGCGGCGGTGTCGGGCTCAAGGCTCGGCGAGGGAACGGAAGCGCTCGACGTTGACCTGGTGGTCCACCGGGAGGCGTAGGGGAACCTACGCCAGCTCGCTCTCTATCCCTCGCTGCACCGTCGCCGACACCGGTCTCGCGACGGGCTCCTCGCGCATCCGCGACCAGCCTCTCGGCCCCAGCACTTCCAGCGGACGATAGCGGGTCTTGTATTCCATCCGCGGCGAACCCTTCACCCAATAACCGAGATAGACATAGGGCAACCGCGCCGCGCTCGCGCGCAGGATGTGGTCCATGATGATGAAATTGCCGAGCGCGGGCCGGTCGGGGTCGTCGGCTGCGAAGAAGCTGTAGATCATCGACAACCCGTCCGCCTGCCGGTCGGTGATGCACGCGCCGACCAGCTCGCCGCGTCCGCCGAGCGGCGCGCGGGTGCGGTATTCGATGATCAGCGAGTTGACGGGGGACTGCTCGACCATGTCGGCATAGTCCTCCTCGTCCATCCCCGACATGCCCCCCGACGGGTGGCGCGCGGCAAGGTAGCGGCGGAGCAGGCTGTATTGCTCCTCGGTCGCCCAGGGGCGGCAGGCGACGACCTCAAGATCCTCGTGCCGGCGCAGCAGCTTGCGCTGGCTGGCGTTGGGACGGAACTCGGGCGCGACGACGCGGACGGATACGCAGGCGGAACAGCCCGCGCAGCTCGGCCGGTACGCGACCCCCTGGCTGCGGCGGAAGCCGATCCGCCCGAGCGCGTCGTTGAGCTCGCCCGCGCGTGGGCCCTGCAACTCGGTGAACACCTTGCGCTCCTGCTTGCCCGGCAGATACGGGCAGGGCGTCGGGTTGGTGACGAAGAAGCGCGGATACCGGGGCGCGGTCACCTGGGGCGGGTCCTTTGGGCGGGGGTCGTCTGAACGGAGGTCGTCATCGTCTTATGGTGACCCCCGGCGTTTTCGCAAAGCCCGTTCACCAATAATCACCCCAGCTCCACCGGCTGAACCTCATAGCCCGCCGTTCGCAGCGCCTCCACCAACCGGTCGAGCGCGGCCCGGTCGCGCGCCTCGCATTCGATGTCGGTGATGAGGCCCTTGGCCGGGAGCGTGGTGAAGACGCGCTGGTGGTACACCTCGATGATGTTGATGCGCTGTTCGTGGAAGATGCGCGCGACGTTGAACAGCGCGCCCGGCTGGTCCTGCAACTGGATGCGCAGCCGCGCCAGCCGCCCGGAGCGCGCGAGGTCGCGCAGGAGCACGTTGGCGAGCAGCCGGGTGTCGATATTGCCCCCGCACAGCACCACGCCGACCGTCCGCCCCGCGAACCGCTCCGGATAGGCGAGCAGCGCCGCGAGGCCTGCCGCACCCGCTCCCTCGACCACCGTCTTCTCGATCTGGAGCAGCAGCGACACCGCCTCTTCCAGGCTGCGCTCGCCGACCAGCAGCACCTCGTCGACCAGCTCCGCGACCATGCGCGAGGTGATCGCGCCCGGCTCCTTGACCGCGATCCCCTCCGCCAGTGTATCGCCCGCGCAAGGAAAGTGCGTACCGTGAAGTCGGTTGTACATCGACGGGTAGAGCTCGGCCTCGACCCCGACCACCTCGATCGGGCGCGGCGCGGCGCGCGCGACCGTTCCCATGCCGCTGATCAGGCCGCCGCCGCCGATCGGCGTGACGAACATGTCGATGGCGGGCACGTCCTCCAGCATTTCGATCGCGACCGTGCCTTGCCCCGCTATCACGCGCGCGTCGTCGAACGCGTGGACGAAGGTATAGCCCCGCTCCGCCTCCAGCAGGCGCGCGTACGCCATCGCCGCGTCGAAGGTGTCGCCCTCCAGGACGACATTGGCATGGTGGCCCTCGGTCTGCGTCACTTTCACGATCGGCGTGTTGGTGGGCATCACGATCGTCGCGGGGATACCGAGCCGGTGCGCATGATAGGCGAGCCCCTGCGCGTGATTGCCCGCCGACGCGGCGATCACCCCTTTCGCGCGCGCTTCGGGTGGCAGCAGCAGCAACGTGTTGAGCGCGCCGCGCTCCTTGTAGGCGGCGGTGAACTGAAGGTTCTCGAACTTCAGATACACGGTCGCGCCCGTCAGTTGCGACAGCGTCCGGCTGATCAGCGTCGGCGTCCGCACGATCGCGTCGCGGATGCGCGTGTGGGCGGCGCGGACGTCGTCGATCGTGACGGGGAGCGGGTCGGGGCGGGAAGCGAGCGCGGTGGCCATAGGGCCGGATAGCCGGTCTGGCGGCGGCGCGAAACCGGGCTTATCGGGCGGGGCATGTTCAAGCCGTTCGCCGCCATAGCCCTGCTACTCCCCGCTCCCGCGCTCGCCGACGCGATCGTCGACAATGTCCGCGGCATGACCGTCGACAAGGCAGGGCACGTCACCCGCTTCCGGGCGCTGATCCTCGACGCGAACGGGCGCGTCGTCTGCCTCGTCCCCGCCGACGAACCGGCACCGCGACCGACGCGCAAGGACCCGGGCCCGCGCTACGACTGGCGCGCGGATATGGGGGGGCGGGTGCTGCTGCCCGGGTTCATCGACGCGCACGGGCATGTCATGGAGCTGGGCTTCCGCGCGCTCGAGCTCGACCTGTCCGACACGAAGACGCTCGCCGAGGCGCAGGATCGCATCCGCGCCTATGCCGCCGCGAACCCGGAGCGAAAGTGGATCATCGGCGCGGGGTGGAACCAGGAGCGGTGGGGGCTCGGCCGCTTCCCCACCGCCGCCGACCTCGACGCGGCGGTGAGCGACCGCCCGGTATGGCTCGGGCGCGCGGACGGGCACGCGAGCTGGGCCAACAGCGCCGCCATGCGCGCGGCGAACGTCTCGGCCCGCAGCGTCTCGCCGCCGGGTGGACGCATCGAGAAGGCGGGCGCGAACCCGGCGGGCGTGTTCGTCGACGCGGCGCAGGAACTCGTCGCCAAGGTCGTCCCGCAACCGGCCCCAAAGGATCGCGACGTCGCGCTGCTGAAGGCGCAGGAGACCCTGCTCGGTTACGGCGTCACCGCGACGAGCGACATGGGCAGCTCGATCGAAGACTGGCTCGCCTTCCGCAGGCTCGGCGACCGCGGCGGTTTGCGCGTCCGCATCATGAGCTATGGCCTCGGCGTCGAGACCGCGGTCGCCGTCGGCGCGACCGGGCCGACGCCGTGGCTGTATGACGACCACCTGCGCATGGGCGGCGTCAAGCTGTTCGCCGACGGCGCGCTCGGCTCGCGCGGCGCGTGGCTGAAACAGCCCTACGCCGACGCGCCCGCGCAGTCGGGCGCGGGGTTCATGAGCGACGACGTGATCCGCAACCGGATGAGCCGCGCGGCGATGGACGGGTGGCAGGTCGCGGTGCACGCGATCGGCGACCGCGCCAACGCGCAGGTGCTGGGCGCGGTGGAGGAGATGGAGGAGACGTACCACGGCGACCGCCGCTGGCGGGTCGAGCACGCGCAGGTCGTCGACCCCGCCGACCTGCCGCGCTTCGGTCGCGACGGCGTGATCGCCTCCATGCAGCCGACGCATGAGACCAGCGACCGGGTGATGGCCGAGGCGCGGCTGGGGCCGGCACGGCTGACGGGCGCCTATGCTTGGGCGACGATGCTGAGGAACGGCGTCCCGCTCGCCTTCGGGTCCGACTTCCCGGTCGAGAAACCCGATTGCTTCGCGGGCTGGGCCACCGCCTTTACCCGGCAAGGCGCGGACGGCGAGCCGTTCGGCGGCTGGCAGCCGCAGGAACGGGTGACGCGCGAGCAGGCGTGGTGGGCGTTCACCGGCGGCGGCGCGTACGCAGGCTTTGCGGAGAAGCAGTTCGGCAGCTTGGAGCCGGGGCAACGCGCCGATTTCATCATCGTCGACCGCGACCCGCTGCTGGCGACCCCGGCGGAACTGCGCGCGACGGCGGTGGAGGAGACGTGGGTGGGCGGGCGCAAGGTGTGGAAGCGGGCGTAACGGAGCGGCCTGTCCCACAGCGCTGAAAACTTGATTCAGCTACGTTGAGACACTCTTGTCACCCCGGCCTTGAGCCGGTTTCTGCTTTGTTCACGGCACTGCCCGAGAAGAAGCGGGACGCCGGCTCAAGGCCGGGGTGACGGAAGGAGAAATCACAACCCAAAAACGGGTGGGTCGGACGATGATCCCCTCGGGAATAGACCGGAGTGGTTTGTCCGGCTGCACGGCATGGAACTTCGGACGTAGCAGGCAGGCGACCGGCGCGAGGGGCGCGGGTCCCTTGGGCCGATCCGGCCCGCTCGTCAGGAGAAAACGCCATGTTCCGTTCCCACGCCGCCGCGGCGCTCGCCGCGGTTCTTCTTGCCGCGCCCGTGGTCGCCCAGGATGTCGTCGTCGGCCCGAACGCCCCCGTCACGCTTGTCGCCTGGGCGAAGCGGGTCGGAAAGGATCTCGACCGCAACATGCGTTTTCCCACGTCGATCGGCTTTCAAGCGAGGCCGACGGGTATCGTCCGGGTGAAGTTCGCGTGCAGCGAGTCGGGGCGCACCGACCAGGTCGCGCTCTACAAGAGCTCGGGCGACCGCGCGCTCGACCTCGCCGCGCTGGAGTCTGTTCGCCGGGTCACGTCGCTGCATCCGCTTCCCGACGGCATGGGCCATGGTCAGCGATATGTGGCGACGCTGTTATACGCGACCAACTATGACGATTATGATCAACAACTGCGGAAGATACGCGCCGAGGCGCTGAAGAACAACTCGTGGTTCAAGGGATCGAGCGGCATCGCGCTGCTGCCCGTACCGTCAGGCGCCGCCAACTGAATGAAGCGGTCATTGGTCCGTGTCGCCCTGTTCGTCCTCGACCAGGCCGAGCAGGGTGGCGCGGACCATCAGCTGCGAGCGGTTAACCGCCTGAAGTTTCAGGCGCGCATGCTCCACATAGGTTTCGACCGTCTTGGGCGTGATGCCGAGCACCAGCGCGATCTGCTTGGATGAGCGTCCCGTCCCGACCAGTTGGACCACCTGGCTTTCCCGGTGCGTGAGCGCCACCAGATTGACCTGCGCCATGACTTCCCCCCTTGTGCCTGCTCGAACACCGCCAGCATCGCGGAGCGTTCAAAGCGGTTGATGGCCGCGGTTCGGCATGGACGCCGTCGAGTCGCGAACGTGACGCTGTTGATAAGAATCAACACGGATGGCGTCACCCGTACGGGGGATGTTACAAAATCAGGCCGGATCGGTATAATAATCTGACTCCAGGATCGCGCGAATGTCGGAGCTAACCATCCAGCGGCGGCGAGGCTTATGCTTGATCTCGACGAGATATATGCGGCGATCGATGATGACGGCGCGCTCGACCGGCTTGCCGAGGCGGTGGGAAGGGCGTGCAACACCCGGTCGGCGCAGCTGCAATGGCGCGACGGCGAGAGCGGCGCGGCCATCACCCGCGCAAGCTATTGGCCCGCCGACGCCTGGCAACGCTATCTGGACGAGTTCGTGGACCGCGACCCGTGGTTGCCGACGCTGGCGATGGTCGGGTCGGGGATCATCATGGGCGATGCGCTGGTGCCGCCCGCGGTCGTGGAAGCCTCGGCGTTGGGCAATGAGCTGTTCCGGCCGCTGGGCGACGATACCGCTCGGATGCTGGGCTGGCTGTCCCACCACAGCAGGCCGCCGTTGCTGATGGCGGTTCACCGCGCGGGCGCGGACCGGAGCTTCGACGGCGCCGACGCGGAGCGGCTCGACACCGTGCGCGTGCATGTCGAGCGCGTGTTCGCCACCCGCGCGCGCCTGAGGGAAGCGCGGCGGTCCGCGACCGAATTGCTCGACGCCACGGGCAAGGCCGTGCTGGCGGTGGACCGCGATCTGCGCGTGCTCGATTGCTCAAAGGCGGCGCGCGCGCATTTCGACAAGGGGTGCGCGATCAGGTGTCACCGGGGCCAGTTGTGCTTTGTCGTCTCCAGCCTCGACGCGAAGGTGCGCGCCGCCGTACGCTGCGTCCTGCATCGGGCGGGGTCGGCGCCTACATCGTTTAATGTGCCGCAAGCGGGCGCCCCGCAGCCTTTGCTGCTCTGCGTGCTGCCCGCCGACTGCACGACGTCGGACCGCGCCCTGTTGTTTCTGGAAGACCCGGCCGCGCTGCCCGGCGACGCCGCACGGACCGCGCTGGCGGAATTGTACGGCTTGTCGGCAGCGGAGGTGTCGGTCGCGCTGGTGCTGGCGCAGGGCGAGGAGGTCAGCGCCATCGCCGATTCGCGCGGCGTCACGCGCGAAACGGTGCGCACCCAGGCCAAGCATATCTATGCCAAGACGGGCACCGGTCGCCAGGCCGCGCTCGCCCGGTTGGTCGCGGGCCTGCCGACGCTCCGGCGCTGAACCGAAGGGCGTCGCCGGCACCGCGCAACTGACACCTCCGCCGCCGAGGGAAGGTGGCGCGCGAAGCGCGATGGTGGTCCCGGTCGTCTGCCCGATCACGACGGCGCGTTAGGGCGGGAGAGCTGGCGCGATAAACCGTACAGCCCTGGCAATGTTGGAGCGCATCGCGGAACAAGGCGGGAACGCCCTCTTTCGGAGTCCGTCCCATGCGCGCCATGTCGCCTGCCCACCAAAAGCAATGCCGCCGCTTTCTCGCCGAGCTGCGCCGGACGGGGAACATCACGCTTTCCGCCGACGTGGCCGGTCTCGGCCGGAAAACCCTGCGGCGGCACCGGCTTCGTTATCCCGCCTTCGCCACGCAATGGGATGCGGCGCTGGGTTATGCGCGCGCCATGCTGGCGAAGGCGGGACCCTTGCCGCCGCACACATCCGCGCCCAAGACCATGGGCGGTGAATATGCCGTGCGTCGGGGCAAGAACGGCGAGATGCAGGTGCGACGCGCGCCGGCGGGCAGGTTGTCGGACGCGGGCGAGACCGCCTTTCTCCGGGAACTCGCCGGCACCTGCAACATCGCGCTCGCCTGCCGGACGGTGGGGATAAGCCCGAGCAACATTCTGAGGCGCCGTCAGCGTTCCGACCAGTTCGCGGACCGGATGGACGCCGCGCTCGCGCAGGGTCACGAGCGGCTCGAGTTCGCGCTGATGGAGGCGGCGCTGTGTTCGACGGCGCCCGACGAGATGGCCGGAATCTGGGAAGAGCTGGGCGTCGATGCGCCTTCGCCGCTCACCACGATGAGCTTCGATCAGGTGATCATCTCGATGGGCCTGCACCGGAAGCGCGTGGTGCTGGGCGAAAAGCGCCGGAGCCCCCATCGCCGTGATACAACGGCGGAGGAGACGGACGCGGCGATCACGGCGATCCTCGACCGGATGCGAAAACGCAAGAAAGCGCTGGAGAAACGCGACTGGGAGACGGGCGAGCCGCAGGCGGCGGAAGGGGGAGAGGTGGTGGTGGGTGGGCTGACGCCGCAGCTTCCCGTGCGAGGTGAGGTTGCGGCGGGGCCGGAGGCCGCTGGCGCGTCGGCGAAGGTGGCGGACTTCGGATAGAAGGAGCGTCGCGGCGAAGCCGCGCCGGTCACGTCGGACGAGTTCCGCTGCGCGGCCTCGCCGTCCGGCGGCGACGCTGCGCTTCGCGCACCGGCGCTTAGCGTCCTTCGTGCGCTAAGCCACCTGAGTCGCCGCCACCTCATCCGGCTCCCGCAACACGTATCCGCGCCCCCACACCGTCTCGATATAGTTCTCGCCCTCGCACGCCATCGACAGCTTCTTGCGCAGCTTGCAGATGAACACGTCGATGATCTTGAGCTCGGGCTCGTCCATCCCGCCGTACAGGTGGTTGAGGAACATCTCCTTGGTGAGCGTGGTGCCCTTGCGGAGCGAGAGCAGCTCCAGCATCGCATATTCCTTGCCCGTCAGATGGACGCGCGCGCCGTCGACCTCCACCGTCTTGGCGTCGAGGTTGACCGCCAGCTTGCCCGTGCGGATCACCGATTGCGAATGCCCCTTCGACCGGCGGACAACGGCGTGGATGCGCGCGACCAGCTCTTCGCGGTGGAACGGCTTGGTGACGTAATCGTCCGCGCCGAAGCCGAAGCTGCGCACCTTGCTGTCCATCTCGTTGACGCCCGACAGGATCAGCACCGGCGTCGACACCCGCGCGACGCGGAGCTTCTTGAGCACGTCGTAGCCGTGCATGTCGGGGAGGTTGAGGTCGAGCAGGATGATGTCGTAATCATACAGCTTGCCCAGATCGAGGCCTTCCTCGCCCAGATCGGTGGTGTAGATGTTGAACCCCTCGGCGTTGAGCATCAGCTCGATCGCCTTGGCGGTGGTGGGCTCGTCCTCGATCAACAGCACGCGCATCTTGATGGTCCCCCCTTCGCGTCCCCTGCGACGCGGGCCGTGGCGGAAATACTTAACGACGCGACATATGAACGCAAAAGGTTAATTCGCACTTAAGGCCGCTCGGGTCCGAGCAGGGGCGCATGCTGCGAGCGCGGGATATCCTCGCCCAACACCTCGCGCAGGTACAGGCTGCGCACCAGCGTGAACAACACCACCAGCAGCGCGGCGGAGAAGAACAGCCCGAACACGCCGAACACCACCCCGATCGACAGGATCGCGAACAGCGTGACGGCGGGCGGGATCGAGATCACGCGGTTGGTGACGTAGGGCGTGATGAAGTTCGTCTGCACCAGCCGCACGACCGCATAGGCGACCAGGGTGCCGATGATCGGCCCGGTCCCCACCGTCCCCGCCAGCCCCAGCGCGGGCAGCATCGCGGCGGTGGGACCGACATAGGGGATGAACTCGGACAATCCCGCCAGCAGCCCCAGCGCCGCCGCGCTCGGCACCCCCGCGACGGTGAGGCCAATCCCGATCAGCACGCCCATGGTGGTCATCTGGATCAGCTGCGCGCGCAGCCACAGCTTCAGCGTCGCCGCCGCGTCGAACAGCGCGTCCTCGAACGCGGGCCGCTTGTCGCGCGGCACCAGCAGCAGCACCCCGCGCTCGTACACGCCCGGGTCCGCGGCGAAGAACAGCGCGCCGACCAGCAGCAGGATGAAGTTCAGCAGCAACTCGCCCCCGCCCAGCACCAGCCCCGACAGGTCGCGCGCCACCCGCGATCCCGCGAACGCCGCGTTGATCGCGTTGACCAATTTCGCCCCGACCGGCGACTGGCTCGCCCAGGCGAACAGCTGTTTCAGCAAGGTCGGCAACTGCGTCACCAGCGCGTTGACCTGTTCGCCGAACTGGACGCCGAACAGCCAGAACAGGAAGGCGAACAGCCCCAGCATCGTCGTGATCGCCGCGCCCAGCGCAGACCGCCGCGACAGCCCAGTGCCCGCATACAGGTCGGCGATCGAGTGGATCGCGATCGCGCCCAGCACCGACCCGAAGGCGAGGATGAGCAGGTCGCCCATCTTGTAGAGCGCGCTCGCGACCGCGAGCATCAGCACCAGAATCACCACCCGCCGGATGAACCGCGCGTCGTCCGCATCGGGCTTGAGCCGCGCGGGGGCGAGAGGGTCGGTCGGGGGCAGGGGAGCGCTCACCCGCGCTTCATGGCAGAGCAAATCCGCCAAGGGTAGCGGTTCCGCTCACCCTGCGCAGGTGTTCTCAACCATCGCGCGGCGCGGCGCGCATCGCGCCCGTGATCGCGACGGTGTCGAGGCTGACGCGGACGACGCGGGCGATGAGCGCGATCATCGCCTCCTTGTGGTCGTGGAGTCGATAGGTGTTGAACTTCGCCGCCACCGTCGGGTCGCGCGGGGTCTTCTCCTTGTGCTGGTCGAGCACCCAGTCGATCGCCGAGCGGTTGCCGAGGCGATAGTCCCACGCCTCCGCCGGGATGCCGGTCAGCTGCGTGTCCTCGTCAACGATGACGAGGCCCTGATCGGGGTGGGGTTTCAGCTTGGGCTTGGGGTGGGTGCCCGCCGCGCGGCGCGAGGGCGTGTCGACGCGGGTGAGCGGATAGGGCTCAACGGTTTCGTAGCCGATATGCAGGTCGAGCAGCCGCTCTCCCCACGCCGCCCATTGCGCGAAGTCGGGGTAGAAGAGGATGCGCGGAAACTCGCGCTTGAGGTTCAGCGCATAGGTCTCGCGGTACACGGGGTCGTGGAGGACGGCATAAACGTACAAAAAAATGTTGTCCTTATTGACTTGACAGGTAATTTCTTGTTTCTTGTTTCTTGTTTCTTGTTTCGGCTCGTATTGCGTCCGGAACTGGGAAAGTGCCCAGTCGGTGATGTTGTCCACCCGCTCGCCGGACTTGGTGTAGCGGTAGCGGGTAACGCCGAAAGTCCGGCCGTTGCCCGTCTTTACTAAACCAGCATCGAATGGAGCGTCGATCGCCAACACAGCGAGCGGGTCCTGAGAAGCCACACCCCGGAATGCGATAGTCGCATTCGGTGTAGGCGGTCGATACATCGACGGTATCCGATAGCTCATAGCGTTGAAGTGAGGGTCCAAGTATAGCCAACTTCGTACGAAGGGGCGGTGCCACGCAGGTGTCAGCCGAGCTTCCTCAAACTTCTTGGTGATCCTGCGTTCGAGATAGCGATCGAGCTCACGATCCCACTTGATTTCATCAGCGCCAGCCTTGGTCGCCGTTGTGCGAGCGCGTTCATACGTACGCACTAACAGCTCTGCCTTACTTGCCGCCTCAGCTTTGGAGCGCGACCAAACCCACTCATCACGCTGCGTCGTCATGCCGATTGTGGAAATGCGAAACACTGCATCGACTGGTCCCGCTATGTCCCCCGGTCCCTTGCTTGGATCGGCAAGTGGCAGCAGCTTCTCCCAATCGTTCGCCGTCTGATGTAGCCAGTCGTTATTGCGATCCGGCTTGATTTGTTCGGTCGCCAGATGCTCTACTGATCTGGCCAGTCCCAAGAAGCTGAGCTTGTCCTCCTTCAGCTCCATCTCCGGTCGCCGCGCGTAACGGATCGTCGCGCCGCGCCTGCCCTTCTCGCGCACCAGGATGACCACCGCCACGCCGGTCTGGATGCCGAAGACGTTGTGCGTCGTCCCCGCCAGCTTCGGGTTGTCGCGGACGTCGCCGCCCAAATCCATAACCCAGATATCGCTGAACTCGCGCGCGACCACCTTGCGAAAGCCGTCATAAGCCGCCTTGGCAATCGGCTTGCGGCCCATGACGAAGCAGATGACGCCCTCGTCGCCCAAGCGGTCCGACGCCCAGCGGACGAAGCGAGTATACATATCGTACACACTGTTCTGGTTTTGCGCCGACCCTTCCTCGATATAGGTCTGCTTGATGCGTGCATCGACCCGCAAATAGGGCCGGTTCGCATTGCGTGAGTTGTAGCTTTCCTGCCACGAATTATACGGCGGGTTGCCGATGATCACGCTGATGCGGCGTTCGTTCTGGCGCTTGATGCGGCCCATATTCTCGTCCGACGTGCCGCCGAACATATCGCCCTGATAGCCCGCATATTTGCCCAGCGCGGCGACATTGTCGAGCGTGTCGACGAAGCACAGGTTCTCATACTCCGCGAACTGGCCGGTGATCGCCGCATAGGTCGCCTCGATGTTCAGATTGGCGACGTAATAGGGCAGGATCGCGACCTCGTTGGCGTGCAGCTCCTCCTTGTACTTGTGCCGGAGCCTGGCGTGGTCGCCACGGAAATGCTCGAGCAGCTCGACGATGAACGTGCCCGTGCCCGTCGCGGGATCGAGGATCTCGACGCCCCGGTCGATCAGCGACTTGCCGAAATGCCGCTCGCACATCCAGTCGGCGGAGCGGATCATGAAGCGGACGATCTCGCCCGGCGTATAGACCACGCCCAGCCGGTCGGCGGCGAGCGGGTTATAGACCTTGTAGAAATTCTCGTAGAGCGCCTTCAGGAAACCCTGTTTCTCCGAATGGCTCTCGATCAGCGCGGCGGTGGACTGAATGCCCGCATAATAGGGCCGGAGCGCCTGCAGCAATCGCGCGCGCTCGCCGGGGCCGAACAGCTTCGCCTCCAGCCGGTACAGCTCGCGCGCGATGTTGTTCTGGCGATGGAAGTCGGGATTCTCGAACACCTTGGCGAAGATGTCCTCGGTCAGGACGTGCTGGATCAGCATCTCCTGCACGTCGTCGGCGCTGACCGCCGGGTTGATCGCGCCCTGCGCATGGTCGAGGAACGCGGCCTCCGCCGCCGCGAACGCGGAGGAGGCGGCGCGCTTCCCCGCGATCAGGTCGCGCAGCGCCGTCAGGATCGCGGGCAGGTCGGTGGCGAACTGGCGCACGGCCTTGCGGAAATCGGCGATCTCCGCCCGCTCGTGCGCGAAGAAGCGGGACACGAGCGCGTTGAGCGCGTCCGTGTCGTCCATCGCGGCTTCGTCGATCCGCACGCCGTTCTGCCAAAGCACAGCGGTGCGATCGTCGGTGAACAGGATGTTGTCGCGCGGATAGCCGCGGCGGAACTTGGCGGCGATCTCCGCCTCCAGATCGTCGCCGACGTCCTTCGCTTCCCAATAGCCGAACGGCACGCGCAGCGAATGGAGCAGCGCGCCGTCGACGCTGATGAGGTTGCCCGCCGCGGTGCGCAGCTGATGCTCCTCCACGAACACCAGGTCGTGCGCCGCCTTGCCCCACGCGCGCAGCAACCGTGCAAAGGCGGGGCGGAGGTTGGTCTCGCGCGTCGAGCCGGTAACGGCGCGAAGCCGGTCGAGCTCGGCGCGGTATTCGTTGATTAGCTGACGGCTCAAGCGGGTCTCCGTACGGTGCCGATGGCGGCCTATCGCTTCGCGCGCGGCCTGTCAGCCTTTGCGGGCGGGCATATCGCCCCCATCTCTCGGCCATGATCGACAAGCGACCCTTCGACACGCTCGGCCATGCCGACCATGGCTGGCTCGACGCGCGGCATCATTTCTCGTTCGCGGGCTATCATGACGCGCAGCGGCCCGGCTGGGGCGCGATCCGGGTCTGGAACGACGATCGTATCGCAGGGGGCAGCGGCTTCCCGGCGCATCCGCATCGCGACATGGAGATCATCACTTATGTCCGCTCGGGCGCGATCACGCATGGCGACTCGCTGGGTAATCAGGGGCGCACGGGCGCGGGCGACGTGCAGGTGATGAGCGCGGGCACGGGTGTGCGCCATGCCGAGTATAATCTCGAGGACGAGCCGACCACGCTGTTCCAGATCTGGATCGAGCCGCGGACGCGTGGCGGCGAACCGAGCTGGGGCGCGAAGCCGTTTCCCAGGGACGACCGCTCGGGCCGGTTCGTGACGCTGGCAAGCGGCTTCGCGGAGGACGCCGATGCGCTGCCGATCCGCGCCGACGCGCGGGTGCTCGGCGCGACCGCGCGGGCGGGCGAGGTGCTGACGCACCATGTCGGCGCGGGCCGCCATGCGTACCTCGTCCCCGCGACGGGCGCGGTGGAGGTGAACGGCGTACGCCTCGACGCGCGCGACGGGGCGGCGCTGTCGGGCGACGAAGTCTTCACGATCCGGGCGCTGGAGGACAGCGAGATCGTTCTCGTGGATGCGAACTGAGGAGAAGCAAATGACCAAGGTACTGGTGCTGTATTATTCGTCCTACGGCCACCTCGAGCAGATGGCGGACGCGCTCGCGGAGGGCGCGCGTGAGGCCGGGGCCGAGGTGGACATTCGCCGCGTCGCCGAGACCGCGCCGCCCGAGGTGGTGGAGAGCGCACACTTCAAGACCGATACCGCGCACGCGGTGATCGAGGGGCCGGACAAGCTGAAGGAGTATGACGCGATCGTGGTCGGCTCGCCCACCCGCTATGGCCGGGTCACGAGCCAGATGGCGGCGTTCTGGGACACCACCGGCGGCTTGTGGGCGAGCGACGCGCTGGTCGGCAAGGTCGGCGCGGCGTTCACCTCGACCGGCAGCCAGCATGGCGGGCAGGAGACCACCTGCCTCGCGATCCTGACCAACCTCTTGCACATGGGCATGACGGTCACCGGGCTCGATTATGGCTACAAGGGCCAGCTCACCATCGACGCGGTGCACGGCGGCACGCCTTATGGCGCGAGCACGATCGTCGGCCACAATGCGCGCCAGCCGAGCGAGATCGAACTGGAGGGCGCGCGCTATCTCGGGCGCAAGGTGGCGAGGGTGGCGGCGAAGCTGGCCTAACGCGCCGGACCCGGTGCGGGCGGGGCGGAACCGTCCGCCTCCGGCCTCGCCGGGAAGCTGACCCGCGCGCGCGCGAACACCGCGCGCGCGGTGGCGGCTCCCGGCGCGTCCCATGACGCGCCGACCCAGCGCCAGTGCCACGGCTCATACGCGACGCCCTGCGCATTGGCGGCGGGAAAGGAGAGTTCGAACCCGAACCGCGCGCCATTGGCGAGCAACCATCGGCCCGCGTCCGTGCCGGCGAAACAGTCGCTCACGTCGCGGCACCCGGCGCTCGGGCGCGCGGTGAAGTCGATCGCATAGCCGGTTGCGTGCTCGCTATGCCCCGGCGGGCCCACCGACACCGCGCGCGCGGCCGCGTCGGCGCAGGCGCGCGCCGAGCGGCAGAACACCCGGCCCTGCCGCGCGACCGAGCGGTAGCACGACACCGCGCGCAGTTCTTGCCCCAGCCCCGCCGCACGCGCCGCGTCGAGCAGCCGCGAAAGGTCGGGCAACATCGCCGCCTGCACGCGGCACGGTTGCCCGACCGCGACCCCGGGCGGCGCGAGGACGAGGTCGCCCGGGTTCGCTTCTGAATAAGGCAGGTGGCCGAGCAGCCGATCATCCGGCTGCGCCTGAACCGCGATCACTAACAGGGGCGCAAGCAGAAACGCCGTTCGCAGCATCGCCGCTGCTCTGGCACGGGCGCGCGAGCGGTGGCAAGGGCGGTGTCATGCTGGCCAATCACGTCCTGTTCCTCGACGCGGAAGCGCTGGTGATCGACAAGCCCGCCGGGCTGCCCGTCGACGCGCCGCGCGACGGCTCGCTCAGCCTGGAGAACCACCTGTCGACGCTGTGCTTCGGGTTCAAGCGCTGGCCGCAGCCGGTGCATCGGCTCGACCGCGACACCAGCGGCTGCCTGCTGCTGTCGCGCAATCCCAAGGCGCACGCCCGGTTGCAACAGGCGTTCGAGGCGGGGACGGTCGAGAAGCTGTACTGGGCGGTGCTCGACGGCGTGCCCGCGGGCGAGGCAGGGGAGATCGACCTGCCGCTCGCCAAGGTGTCGAGCGCGGAAGCGGGCTGGCGGATGCGCGGCGACCCGGCGGGCAAGGCCGCGCGGACGGCGTGGCAGGTGTTAAGCGTGGTCGACGGGCGCGCCTGCGTCGCTTTCCGCCCCACGACCGGGCGCACGCACCAGATTCGCGTCCATGCCGCCGAGGGGCTCGGCTGCGCGGTGGTCGGTGACCCGATATATGGGCGCGCCGATCCTGTCGGCATGCTGCTCCACGCGCGCGCGCTGAGCGTACCGCGTGCGGGCAAGGCGGCGGTGGCGGCGGGGGCGCCGATGCCGGATCGGTTCGCGTGTTACGCGGCGGGGTTCGCCGATGCGGCTGCCTGATGACGCGCTCGACGAACGGTTCCTCGCCGCTTCGGGGCCGGGCGGGCAGAACGTCAACAAGGTCGCCACCGCCTGCCAGTTGCGGGTGGACGTGTTCCGGCTGGGGCTGCACCCGGAGACGTTCCGGCGGCTGAAGCTGCTCGCGGGATCGCGGCTTACCGCCGGGGGCGTGCTGGTGATCACCGCGCGCCGCTTCCGCACGCAGGAGGCGAACCGCGAGGACGCGCGCGCGCGGGTCGCCGAGCTGCTGACGCAGGCGGAGGAGCGCGACGCCCGGCGGGTCAAGACGCGCCCGAGCCGCGCCGCAAAGGCGAAGCGGGTTGAGGAGAAGAAGGGGCGGGGGGCGGTGAAGGCGGGGCGGGGGCGGGTGTGAGTGGAGTGAGCCAGCGGTGATGTCCGACCTGAACGCGCCCACGACCACCAAGGCCGAACTCTATCGCGAGCTCCACGCCGCCGTCGACGCGCTCACCGCGGGCGAGCCGGACGGGATCGCCAACATGGCCAATGCCGCCGCGGCGATCTGGCAATATCTGCCCGACCTCAACTGGGCGGGGTTCTATCGCGTCATGGGCGGCGCGCTGGTGCTGGGGCCGTTTCAGGGCAAGCCCGCCTGTATCCGCCTGCCCGTCGGCGAGGGCGTGTGCGGGACGGCGGCGGCGACGCGCGCAACGCAGCTCGTGCCCGACGTCCACGCCTTTCCCGGCCATATCGCCTGCGACGCCGCCAGCCGCGCGGAACTGGTGGTGCCGGTCCTGCGCGAGGGCGTGGTGGTCGCCGTGCTTGATCTCGACAGCCCCACGCCTGCGCGCTTCGACGCTGAGGATGCGGCGGGGTGCGAGCGGCTGGCGGCGCTGCTCGCGGATCGCATCGGCTGACCTGATTCAGGACAGCGGCCCCGCCGGCGGGCGCGCGCCGGGGATGGTAACGGATCGGTCAAGTAACGAAAGCGTTATCCTGCCCGTGCCGCCGACCCGTTCGAGTCGCCGCACGCGCGAACAGGGAGACAGGTGGATGGTGCGGACCGTGATGATCGCGGCGGTGGCGCTGGTGGCGGCGGGGGCCGCCGACGGGCAGCAGCGAGTGGTGATGCCGGGACCCGGCCCGGGTGCCCCCTATCCGGTGCCGCCGCGCGGGCCGGTTCCGCCCTATGCGACTCCGCCACGTCCCGGCCAGCATTGGGGCGGGCGCGTCAACGGCGTCTGGGCCGGCGGCGTGCGCGCGCCGGGCGGCTACGCGGCCTATCGCCGGCCGTATCGCGGCTACATGTTGTCGAGCTATTGGCTCCAGCCGAGTTTCACCGTCAGCGACTGGTCGCTCTACGGCCTGCAGCAGCCGCCGTTCGGCTATCGCTGGGTGCGCTATTACGACGACGCGGTGCTGGTCGACCGGCGTGGCGCGGTGGCGGACACGGTCGGCGGGCTCGATTGGGACCGCTACGACCTCGACTATGTGGGCGCGAGCTATGACGACCGCCGCTACGCCGGTAACAGCTATGCGGGTGCGGACTATCCGTCGCCGCCGCCCGCCTATGCGGAACGCCGC
>CALMGC010000055.1 GCA_937863505.1 uncultured Sphingomonadales bacterium
CGTCGGCGGCGAGCAGCCGCGCGGCGGCGACCGCCTGCGCGTCGCTGCGGCGGGGAAGCTCCGCCCAGTGAAGCGTCACCGCATCGGCGGGCGCGATGGCGACCGTCTCGCCGTCGAGCTCAGCGTCGGGCAGCCCCTCGCCGCGTGCGATGACCCGCTCGCCCGCGACGCGCAGCCAGCGATAGCCGCGATCGGCATCGGGGAGGAACAGCACGGTCGTCACGGTACCTCCCCCCAAGCCCGCGATACCACGCGCGGGGGCAACCGGGTGGCATCGACGAGTGCGTGCTCCTCGAGCTGCTCGCCCCCGAGCGCGACGTCGATGCGCAGCGCGAACCAGCCCGACTTGACCGCCGTCCGCCCCTGCGCCTCCCCGTTCGCGCCCGCCAGCCCCGGCACGGCCCAGAAAGCACCGGGGTTCGCAAAGCCCGTCGCGGGGCGGGCGAGCAGCGCCGCGCGCGCCTGCTCGACGCTGACCGTCCCCGGCGCGAGCGCGGCGACGAGCGCGGCCTGTTCGGGCGCAAGCGTGTTCACGTCGATGGTCACGGGCCGAGCGATCGGCAGGGTACAGACCCAGGGCCGCACCTGCGCGTACAGTGCGGGCGTCATCCCCAACAGCGCGCGCAACTCGCTCGGGTCGGCCATCAGCGTGTTCGCGGTGCGATACGGCGTCTGCCCCGCGCCATAGCCGCCGTCCTCCGCGCCGTTCGCCTGCGCGACCTGGTCGCTGTCGATCCAGTCGGTCGCGGCGGCGGCGATCTGGTCCGCATTCTGCCCCGGAACGCCGACCAGCCGCATCAACCGCGCGAACCCGGCCTGCTCGGCCGCGTTGGCGACATACACGCCCGGCCCCTGCTCCGTCACCAGCCCGTTGAGGTTGAAGCAATTGCCGCCATCGGTGACGCGCGCGGTCGCGGTCCCGCCCGCGATCGGCAGCGGAAACGGCCTGTCGTACCAGCCGCCGACCAGTGCGGTGCGATCGGGCGATTGGCGGAGCAGGGTGTCGACCTTGACGGTCGCCATCACCTCGGCCGACTGCGCCCAGCCGCGCGCCTGCTCGGTCGCGGCGGCGTTGCCCGCGAGACGGGTCGACAACCGCAGCTTTTCCAGCGCGGTCGCGGCAAGGACGGCGATGACGGACACCAGCAGCAGGACAGTGAGCAGCGCCGCGCCGCGCTCGCGATCATTGGGCAGCATTGGGCGCTCCTTGCGGAGGCGGCGGCGCATAGCCTGTGCCGACCAGCGCGACCTGCCGCACGGTCGTGCCGTCGTCGCGCGTCAGGGTGAGTTCCAGCGCCTGCGGCAAGGCGACACCGCCCGCGCCGTCCCACCGGTCGCTCCATGCACCCGCGAACCGATAGCGAAGCCGTGCCGCGCGGACGTGCATCAGCAACACGGCGGGAGTCAGCGGCGCGGCCCCGTCGAGCTGGGGGTAGGCCACCCGCTCCAGCGCGCCGCCCGCAACGCGGTACTCCACCTTCTGCAACCCGGGGCGGGGCGCGGCGTCGAGGTTGCTCCACCCGCCGCGCACCAACCGCAGCATCGGCGTGAGGCCCGATCCGCCCTCGCCGGTGAAGGGGGAGAACAGGGTGCCGTTCGCGTCACGCGTGGGACGCGCGACCGCCTCGCCGCAATCGGCGGACAGCACCGACACGGTGCGGGTGAGCCCGGCCAAGTCGTCGAGCTTCGCCCCTTCCGCGGCCTGCGCCCGCACGCTGAACCCGAGGATCGCCACCCCGGCGGCGGCGAGCATCCCGAAGATGAGGAACGCGACCATCAGCTCGACGAGCGTGAAGCCGTGGTCGGCGGAACGCCACGAAAGCCCGAAGCCGGACTGGTTCGGGGCAGGGCTGCGCCCGATCATCGCGTCGGACCCGCGGCCACCGTCGCCGCGCGTAGCATCGTCATCCGCCCGAGCACTTGCCCACGCGGGTCGGCGACCGACACATCGACCCTCAGCACGCCCGCGTCGCCGAGCGGCGTCACCGTCCGCGTCCACGTCCAGCGCTTTCCGTCGTTAACCTCCACACCCGCCGCCGGCCCCAGCGCGGGCGCGCGCGCGTCCGTCACCGCCTCGACCGCGACATTGCGCGCGACCAGGCCCGCGAACAGCGAGCGGTCGAGCGTACCCGCCTGACGGATGGTCGCTCCCTCCAGCCGGATCAGCGCCAGCGCGGCGAGGCTGAACACGGCGAGCGCGACCATGATCTCGATGAGCGTGAAGCCCGCCTCCCCCCGTTCGCTTCGAGCGAAGTCGAGAAGCCGAGGCCGGGACGCGCTTGGCCGTGTCTCGACGTCGCTCGACACGAACGTAAAGCAGGGCGACAGCGATCGGGAGCGGGACCTACTCACCAACCCGCACGCTCCCGTCGCCGCCGACCCGCACATGCACCCGGCTCGTCTCCCGCGCCAGCTCCACGTCGAGCGGCCGGTCCGCCATCCCGGTCTCGTCGAACACCACCCGCTCGCGTCCGCCTGCCTCACGCGCGGTGGCGCTCGTGCCCTTGGTCCAATGCTCGACCCGCAACGGCCCCTCGCCCATCGGCGTCCACGCGCGCGCGAGACGCTGATCGAAGCCATAGCCGCCCGGCGACACCCACAGGCTCACCGGTCGCGCGGAGGCGATCGCCTCGTCATGCGCGGCGCGCACCCGTCCCGCGAACCGGGTCGCCTCGTCACGCACTCGCCCGCGCGGATCGGGAAGCGCGAATGCCACCGCTGCGCTGGCGACCCCGACGATCGCGATCACGATCATCAGCTCCACCAGCGTAAAACCGGCCTGACGCAGCTTACTGCCAGCTGGCGATATCGGCATCCGCGCCCTCGCCGCCTTCCTTGCCGTCGCGCCCGAGCGTCCAGACGTCCGCTTCGCCATGCTGGCCGGGCGAGGCGTAAAGATACGGCTTGCCCCACGGGTCCGTGGGGACGGTCTTTCCCTTCAGGTAACCGCCCGCCTGATAGGTGGAGGCATTCACCCCACTCGGCGCGCTGACCAGCGCCTGCAACCCTTGCGCGGTGGTGGGATAGCCGCCGTTCTGGAGCTTGTAGATGTCGAGCGCGCCCTCGATGGTCGAGATGTCGGCCTTGGCCCGCACCGCCCGCGCCTTGTCGCCCGAGGGAAACACGTTGATCGCCACGATCGCGGCGAGCAGGCCGATGATGACGATGACCACCATGAGTTCGACCAGCGTAAAGCCGTCTTCACTTCCGTCACCCCGGGCTTGACCCGGGGCCCCGCTTTTGGCGAACGACCGCGAAAAAGAAGCGGGACCCCGGCTCAAGGCCGGGGTGACGGAACGGGGAAACCTACGCATCACAAACCTCATTGGCCGGCCAGCGTGTTGAGCTGCAGGATCGGCAGCAGGATGGATAGCACGATTGTCGCCACCACGCCCCCCATCACGACGATGATCACCGGCTCCAGCAACGACAGCGCGGTCGCGGTGAAACGGTCGAACTCGCGCTCGAGGTAATCGGCGGCGCGTTCGAGCATCTCGTCGAGCCGCCCCGCCGCCTCCCCGCTCGCGGCGAGGTAGGTGAGCAGCGGCGGGAACACGCCCGCGCGCCGCATCGCCGCCGACAACGAGCCGCCGCCGCGGATCGCGTCGGTGATCTCGTCCGACGCGACCCGCAGCCGCCGATTGTGGATCGTCCCCGCCGTGAGCACCAGCCCCTCGAGCAGCGGCAACCGGCTCGCCACCATCGTCCCCAGCGTCCGCGCCATCCGCGCGGCGTG
>CALMGC010000056.1 GCA_937863505.1 uncultured Sphingomonadales bacterium
GGGCGCGACCGGCGACGCTGTCCTACCTCAGCCGCAAGCTCGGCTGGGTCGCGGACTATGTGGCGCTGTTTGACCAGAAGGCGGGGACGATCGACGTCCAGGGCTGGGTGACGCTCAAGAACGAAACGGGGACGACGTTCACCAACGCGCGCACCTTGCTGGTCGCGGGCAATGTCGGGTCGGTCGACGACGACGACCAGCCGCGCTACCCGGTCCGCTTCCGCCCGCAACGCTCGCCGACGCTGCGCGGCGCGGGGACGGAGACCGCCGCGCGCGAGCAGCTGGGCGATTTCTACCTCTACCCGCTCCCCGAACGCACCACCATCGCGGACAAGCAGACCAAGCAGGTGAGCTTCCTCGACGTCAAGGGCGCGGCGGCGGCATCGGGATACGAGTTCCGCAACGACTGGATGGGCACCGCGACCGAGCCGAAGAGCGCGTCCAGCGTGCTGCGCTTTGCCAACTCGCGCGCGGGCGGGTTGGGCGACGCGCTCCCGGCAGGGACGGTGCACGTCTATATCCGCGACGCGCGCGGGCAGGCGCAGTTCACCGGCGAGAGCCATATCGACCACACGCCGCAGGGCTCCTCGATCGCGCTCACCACCGGCGAGGCGTTCGACGTCAAGGTGCAACCGGTGGTGGAGGAGCGCACCAAGCTGGGCAATGAGCGCTGGCGGACCGCGATGCGCTACACGCTCACCAACGCACGCGCCGCGCCGGTGACGGTGGACGTGATCCAGGCGGGGCTGTGGGGCGACACCCGGGTCACGTCCGAGTCGAGCAGGAGCGAGCGGCGCGACGCGGACACGGCGGTGTGGCGGGTCGTCGTCCCCGCCAACGGCACCGCGACGCTGACCGCCACGTTCGACACGCGCTTCTGATGCGCCGCCTCGCCGCGTTGGCGCTGTGGGTGGCCGCGCCCGCCGCGGCGCAGGAGGTGGTGACCTCGCCCGCGCCTGAGGCGGTGTCGGTGACGGTGTACCGCGCGCCCTATCGCGGGCGCGGCGCGATCAACCTCAACTGGCTGGGCGGCTTCGCGCTGATCACCGAGACGCGCACCGTGCACCTCCCCGCCGGGCGCGCGACGGTGCGGTTCGAAGGGGTGGCGGACGGCATCGTGCCGGTGAGCGCGATCGTCACCGGGCTGCCCGGCGGGGTGGCGGAGAAGAACCGCGACGCGCGGCTCCTCTCTCCCGCCGCGCTGATCGACGGCAGCTTGGGGCGGCGCGTGACGCTCCACCGCACCGACAGGCGGAGCGGGCGGGTGCGCGAGGAGGAGGCGGTGCTGGTCAGCGGCACCGCGGGCGGGGTGGTGATGCGGACGGCGGAGGGCATCGAGACGCTCGGTTGTTCGGGGCTGGGCGAGGGCGTCCGCTACCCCCGCGTGCCTAATGGCCTGTCGGCCAAGCCGGTGCTGAGCGTCGAGACGGTCAGCCGCGCGCCCGTCACCGCGCGGGTGACGCTGTCGTATCTCGCGAGCGAGTTCGACTGGTCGGCGAGCTATGTCGCGACGGTCGCGGCGGACGGGCGGACGCTTGACCTCCTCGCCTGGATGACGCTCGCGAACGGCAACGCGCAGGGATTCACCGCGGCGTTGGTGCAGGCGGTGGCGGGGCGGCTGAACCACGCAGGCGGCGGGTCGGGCCGTCGCTATGTGCCGCCGCTACGTTTGAACTGCTACCCTCTCGGGACGACGACGGACGGGCTGCGACAGCTCAAGGCGGAGGACGTCGTGGTCACGGCATTCCGCCGCATGGCCCCGATGGCGATGCTGGCGGTGCCCGCGCCTCCAGCGCCCCCGGCGCCGCCTCCCCCACCGCCCGAGAACCTCGGCGACCTCAAGCTCTACCGCGTTCCCGAGCGGGTGACGGTGGCCGCGAACGCGCAGAAACAGGTCGCGCTGCTCGCCCGGTCGCGCGTACCGTTCGAGCAGGTGTATCGGCTCCACGTCATCCCCGCAACGCGGATAGGGCCCACGCCGACGCGCATCGTTCTGAAGCTCGCCAACAAGGCGGCGGACGGGCTCGGCCTGCCGCTCCCCGCAGGCGGTGTCGCGCTCTACGCGCGGCGCGGTGACCGGCTGCTGCTGACCGGCGAGGGCGCGATCGGCGACAAGGCGGTGGGCGAGACGGTGCGGCTCACCGCCGGGGAAAGCACGCAGGTGCTGGTCGAGCAGAGCGTTTCCGAACCGGGCGCCTCGACGCTCACCGTCAGCAACGCGAATGCCGCGCCGGTGACGGTGGAGCTGCCGATCGGCAACGCGGGCGACGGCATCGAACACGATGCGGGGCTTTTGACCAAGGTCGACGGTGTACCGACCTGGACCGTGACGGTGCCGCCGGGCGGACGGCGGACGCTCAGCTACCATGTCCGCGAACGCACGGGGACTTGATCCGCGACCGCCGCGCTTTAGGGCTGGCGACGCCATGACCGACCCCGCGACCGATCTCGACCAGCTGCACCGCGACCTCCTCGCCGCCGTCGACGTGACGGCGGGGCTCGACGCGCTCGAGGCGGTGCGCGTCCATGCGCTCGGCAAGCAGGGGGTGGTGACCGCGCTGCTCAAGTCGCTGGGCAGGATGTCGCCGGACGAGCGGCTGGTCGAGGGGCCGCGCATCCAGGCGCTGCGCGAGGCGGTGACGACCGCGATCGCAGACCGCAAGGCGGCGCTGGAGGCGGCGGCGCTCGACGCGCGGCTGCTGAGCGAGCGGGTCGACATGACGCTGCCCGCCGATACGGGGCCGGTGGGGAGCGTGCACCCGGTGTCGCAGGTGATGGACGAGCTGGCGGAGATCTTCGCCGACCTCGGCTTCACCATCGCGACCGGGCCGGAGATCGAGGACGACTGGCACAATTTCACCGCGCTCAACATCCCGGAGACACACCCCGCGCGGGCGATGCATGATACGTTCTACGTCGAGCCTTTGGCGAGACCGGCCAGCGACGAGCGAGGCTCGGCGTTCCACGGCGGCTTTGCCGCCGGCGCCGGCCCCAAGATGCTGCTTCGGACGCACACGAGTCCCGTCCAGATCAGGACGATGCTCGCGGCAGGCGGCAACAAACCCCTCCGCATCATCGCCCCCGGCCGCACCTACCGCTCGGATAGCGACGCGACCCACACGCCGATGTTCCACCAGGTCGAGGGGCTGGTGATCGACCGCGGCATCACCCTCGGCCACCTCAAATGGACGCTGGAGACGTTTCTCAAGGCGTTCTTCGAGCGCGAGGACATCGTGCTGCGGCTGCGCCCGAGCTATTTCCCCTTCACCGAGCCTTCGGCGGAGGTCGATGTCGGCTACACGCTGGAGAAGGGGAAGCGTGTCATCGGCGGTTCCGGTGGCGGCTGGCTGGAGGTGCTGGGCAGCGGCATGGTGCATCCAAAGGTGCTGGCGGCGGGCGGCTATGACCCCGCCGAGTGGCAGGGGTTCGCGTTCGGCTGCGGGATCGACCGGCTGGCGATGCTCAAATACGGGATGGACGACCTGCGTGCGTTTTTCGACGGCGACGCGCGCTGGTTGGCGCATTACGGCTTCGGCGCGCTCGACGTGCCGACGCTGAGCGGGGGAGTGTCGTCGTGAAGTTCACGCTCGGATGGCTGAAGGAGCATCTCGACACGACGGCGGATGCGGACGCCATCGCCGAGGCGCTGACGCGCGTCGGGCTGGAGGTGGAAGGCGTTCACAACCCGGGCGCGGCGCTGGCGGCGTTTCGCATCGCGCGCGTGCTGACGGCGGAGCGGCATCCGCAGGCGGACAAGCTGCAGGTGCTGAGCGTCGACGCGGGGGACGGCCCGGTGCAGGTCGTGTGCGGCGCGCCCAATGCGCGGGCGGGGATGGTCGGGGTGTTCGGCCCTCCCGGCGCGTATGTTCCGGGCAGCGGCATCACGCTCAAGGTGGCCGCGATCCGCGGCGTCGAGTCGAACGGCATGATGTGCTCGGCGCGCGAGCTGGAGATCGGCGAGGGGCATGATGGGATCATCGAGCTGCCCGGCGACGCGCCGGTCGGCGAGGCGTATCCGCGCTGGGCGGGGCTCGACGACCCGGTGTTCGACGTCTCGGTAACGCCGAACCGCCCCGACTGCATGGGCGTCCGCGGCGTCGCGCGCGACCTGGCGGCGGCGGGGCTGGGCGTTCTGAGACCGCTGGAGGAGGTGTATCGCGGCCCGGTCTCGCCGATCGCGGGCGAGGGAACTGGCCCGGAGGTCCGCACCGACGACGCGGAGGGTTGCCCCGCTTTCTACGCGCAGGCGGTGACGGGGGTGACGAAGGGCGCGTCGCCCGAGTGGATGCGCCGCCGCTTGGCCGCGATCGGACAGAAGCCGATCTCGGCGCTGGTCGACATCACCAACTTCCTCTCGGTCGACCTCGCGCGGCCGCTCCACGTTTATGACCGCGCCAAGCTGTCCGGTCCGCTCGTCGCGCGCAAGGCGAAGACTGGCGAGCAGGTGACGGCGCTCAATGGCAGGACGTACCAGCTCGACGAGGGCATGACGGTGATCGCGGACGACGTGGCGGCGCACGACATCGGCGGCATCATGGGCGGCGCGGAGTCGGGCGTGTCCGAGGGCACGACGGACGTGCTGATCGAGTGCGCCTATTTCGACCCGGACGCGATCGCGCGCACCGGCCAAAAGCTGCAACTCACCAGCGACGCGCGCCAGCGGTTCGAGCGTGGGGTCGATCCGGCAATCCTTGACACCGGGCTCGCGCTCGCGACCCGGCTGGTGGTGGAGCATTGCGGGGGGACGCCGAGCGCGGTGACGCGCGCAGGGGAGCCGCCAGTTGCGCCGCGCGACTTCTCCTACGACCCCGCGCTCGCCGAGACGCTGGGCGGGCTCGCTGTCGCGCCGGAGCGACAGCGAGCGATTCTCGAGTCGCTCGGCTTCACGGTGGCAGAGGACTGGACCGTCACTGCCCCGACTTGGCGGCCCGACATCGACGGCGCGGCCGACCTTGTCGAAGAAGTGATCCGCATCGAAGGGATCAACAAGGTCGCGCCCGTAGCGCTCCCGCGCTCGCCCGGCGTCGCGCGCCCGACCGCCACGCCCGAGCAGAAGACCGAACGCCGCGTCCGCCGCGCCGCCGCCGCGCGCGGGCTCAACGAAGCAGTGACATGGAGCTTCATCTCCGCCGCGCAGGTCGACCCGTTCGGCGGGGGCGTGTGGACGCTCGCCAACCCGATCAGCGAAGAGTTGCGCGTGATGCGCCCGTCGCTGCTCCCCGGCCTCATCACCGCGGCCGCGCGCAACAGGCGGCGCGGGGCGGAGAGCGTGCGCCTGTTCGAGATCGGTCGCCGCTACCTCGCCGACGCGGAGCGATCGACGCTCGGGTTGGTACTCGCGGGCGAACGGCGCGCGCGCGGTTGGCGCGAGGGCAAGGCGGCGCCGTTCGACGCGTTCGATGCGAAAAGCGAAGCACTGGCGCTGCTGCGGGAAGCCGGCGCCCCGGTCGACAGCCTACAGGTGTTCCCCGACGCGGGCGAGGCATGGCATCCGGGCCAGTCGGGCACTCTCCGGCTCGGGCCGAAGACGGTGCTGGCGAGCTTTGGCGCGCTCCACCCGCGCGTGCTCAAGGCCTTCGACCTCGACGGGGCGGTGGTCGCGGCGGAGCTCTACCTTGACGCGATCCCGGCCAAGCGCGGCGGCGGGCCGATGCGCGCGCCCTATGCCCCGCCCGCGCTCCAGCCGGTGCGGCGCGACTTCGCTTTTGTCGTGCCCGTGACCCTGGCTGCCGACACACTGCTCCGCGCGGTGCGGGGCGCGGACAAGGCGGCGATCGTCTCCGCCCGCGTGTTCGACGTCTTTGAGCGGGACGGCGAGCGGTCGCTGGCGGTCGAGGTGACGCTCCAGCCGGGCGAGCGCAGCTTCACCGACGCGGAACTGAAAGCCGTCAGCGACCGTATCGTCGTCGCCGCTGCCAAACAGGGAGCGGCCTTGCGCGCCTGAGCGTTGCACGTGGAACAAGGAAGCGACCCATGCGCGAGATGATCGACATTCGCAGCGAGGGGCTGTCCGCCTCGATCAATCCGTTCGGGGCGGAGCTGTCGCACCTACGCGACAGCGAGGGGCGCGAGCTGATGACGGACGCGGACCCGGCGTTCTGGACCGGGCGCGCGCCGATCCTGTTTCCGGTCGTGGGCGCGACGCAGGGTGGCGTGATCCGGGTCGACGGGCGCGAATACCCGATGCAGCGGCACGGCTTCGCGCGGCATTCGCTGTTCGACGTGGTGCTGGCCGAGCCCTCGCGCGTGGTGTTCGCGCTGGAGGACTCGGACGAGACACGGGGCGCCTACCCCTTCGCGTTCCGGCTGGAGGTGGCGTTCGCGCTCGACGGCGCGACGCTGGCGGTCGAGGCGCGGGTGGCGAACCGGGGCGACGCGCCCATGCCCGCGCAGTTCGGCTTCCACCCCGCTTTCGCCTGGCCGCTCCCTTATGGCGAGGACCGCGCGGCGCATCGCATCACCTTCGAGCGGGACGAGCCGGACGAGCTGCTCGGCATATCGTCCGACGGGCTGATCGAGCCTGCCCGCCGCCCTTTGCCGCTTGACGGGCGCGAGCTGCTGCTTCGCGACGCGCTGTTCGAGCGTGACGCGCTGGTGTGGGATCCGGTCGCGTCGCAGGCCGTAACGTACGGCGCGGCGCAGGGGCCGGTGCTCGACATCCGCTTCCCCGACACGCCTCGGCTGGGCGTGTGGACCAAACCCGGCGCGCGCTTAATCTGCGTCGAGCCGTGGCACGGGCTGGCGGACCCGGCGGGCTTTGCGGGCGAGTTCCGCGACAAGCCGGGCGTGTTCGAGGTCGCGCCGGGCGAGACAAAACGGATCGGGATGAGCGTGGCGCTGGTCGACTGAAGCGAGCACTCCGACGGTCGACCTTAGCTAGCTACTCCTTGGAGTGTCGATCGGACCCGATGGACTACCCCCCCCTCGACCGCGCGCGCAATCCCCATATAGCGTGGGCCATGACCACCTCTCCCCGCCGCACCTTCGCGATCATCTCCCACCCCGACGCGGGCAAGACCACGTTGACGGAGAAGCTGCTGTATGTCGGCGGCGCGATCCACCTCGCGGGTGAGGTCAAGGCGCGCGGGGCGAACCGGCGCGCGCGGTCGGACTGGATGAAGATCGAGCAACAACGCGGCATCTCCGTCACCTCGTCGGTGATGACGTTCGAAACGGGCGGCGTCACATTCAACCTGCTCGACACGCCGGGGCATGAGGATTTCAGCGAGGACACCTATCGCACGCTGACCGCGGTCGATTCCGCCGTGATGGTGATCGACGCCGCGCGCGGGATCGAGGCGCAAACTCGAAAACTGTTCGAAGTGTGCCGGTTGCGGTCGGTGCCGATCATCACTTTCATCAACAAGGTCGACCGCGAAGGCCGCGCGCCGTTTGCGCTGCTCGACGAAGTGGCGGACCAGCTTCAGCTCGACGTATGCCCAATGAGCTGGCCGGTCGGCATGGGCGGGGTGTTCGAGGGCGTGTACGACCTGCGCGCGCGCCAGGTGCGGCGGCCCGACGGCGACAGCCGCACATTTCAGGGCAGGATCGACGCCGATCCGACGTTGCCCGCCGACGTCGCCGAGGAGATGGAGCTGGCCGAGGCGGGCTATGCCGCGTTCGACGCCGACCGCTATCGCGCGGGTGACCTGACGCCGGTCTATTTCGGCTCCGCGCTCAAGGATTTCGGCCCCGCCGAGCTGATCGCCGCGCTGGCCGAGTTCGCGCCCGGCCCGCGCCCGCAACCCGCCGAGCCCGCGCCGGTGTCGCCCGGCGGCGACGAGGTGACCGGCTTCGTGTTCAAGGTTCAGGCGAACATGGACCCGCAACATCGCGACCGGATCGCGTTCATGCGGCTGTGCTCCGGCACGTTCAAGCGCGGCATGAAGCTGACGCCGAGCGGATCGGGCAAGCCGATCGCGGTGCACTCGCCGATCCTGTTCTTCGCGCAGAACCGCGAGGTCGCGGACGAGGCGCATCCGGGTGACATCATCGGCATCCCGAATCACGGCACGCTCCGGGTGGGAGATACGCTGAGCGAGCGCGCGGACGTGCGCTTCACCGGCCTGCCGAACTTCGCGCCCGAGATCCTGCGCCGAGTGCAGCTCAAGGACCCGACCAAGACCAAGCAGCTTCGCAAGGCGCTGGACGACATGGCCGAGGAGGGAGTGACGCAGGTCTTCTACCCCGAGATCGGCTCCAACTGGATCATCGGCGTCGTCGGCCAGCTCCAGCTCGACGTGCTGCTCAGTCGCCTCGACGCCGAATACAAGGTCGGCGCCGCGCTAGAGCCCGCGCCGTTCGACACCGCGCGCTGGGTGACGGGCGATGCGGCGGACCTCAAGGCGTTCGCGGACCTCAACCGCACGGCGATGGCCAAGGATCGCGACGGCAACCCGGTGTTCCTCGCCAAGAGCGCGTGGGAGATCGGCTATGTGCAGGACCGCTATCCCAAGGTGCGCTTCGCGGCGACGCGCGAGCGGTGACGGGCGAGGGGCAATGGGCGCGGGTGCGCGGGCGGGCCGACCGGCTGGTCCGGTGGGTGCTGGGCGAGCCGGCCACGTCGGCGCGGCCGGGTCGGCGCGCACGGGCTGCACCGGTGACCGAGGTGCCCGCGCCTCCTCCGACCGCTCCCGCCTTTGTCACTGCGCGACTGCCTCCGCCGGTAGCGCCAGCCCCGGTAAGCTCCGCGCCCACTTCGCCGCGCCGACGCGCGTTGCGGCGGGCGGCGGTGTTCGACCTGTTCCGCGCCGCCGGGCTCGGACCGCCGCCGAGGCTGATCTGGCCGCTGGTCGAGGCGGACGACGATGTCGGCGCGGCGGTGGAGCGGTTTCTCCAGCGGGTCGGAGTAGGGGAGGGACTGACCGCGCTGCTCCGCGCCGAGGCGGGGATGGCGCGGATGCCGCCCGTCGAGGCCGAGCGGGTACGTGAGGCGCTGCTGTCGGGCGACGCAACCCGCATCACGGCGGCGGTCGCGCAGGCGCGCGCGGTCGCGCCCGCCGGGGTCACGGAGCATTGGCCGGAGGACCTGCTCCCCGCCGGGGTCAGGAGCGCGGTGCGCGCGCACCCGGCGATCGAGGAGATCGCACGATTGCTCGACGACCATGCGCGGCTGCGCGTGGCATTGATGGCGGCATGGCCCAAAATCGCGGATGAGCGCACGGGCACCCGAATGCGGACGGCGATCGCCGCATTCGAGGACGCGGAAGCGACCGTGCTCGAACGACTTGGCGCGCGTGACGATCCGGCACCAGAGATCGCCCGTATGGCGGAGGCGAACGCGCTGCTGCGGTCCCTGCTCGGACCCACCCACGCGCCCGCCGCATCGACCGAGACCGGCGCGGCGATCGGCGCGGCGGCGAACTGGCCGGAAGCGCTCGAACGGTGGAAGGAGCTGCGCTGGCGGCACCACCCCGACCGGCCCGGCGCGACGCGCGAACAGGCCGAGGACGGCGAACGCGTGTCCGAGCTGCTCGACAACGTGCTCACGCGTTGGGAGCTAGTGCACCGCCTCGCCGGGACGACGTAACCGCACTTCGATCCGGCGGCGGCGCTGGTCGTCGTCGGCGTCGCGACCGTCGGTGACGTGGTCGCCCGGCAGCACCAGCGGCCCGGCGGACAGCGGGATGATCGTGTAGCGCGCGTCCAGCCCCACGCCGCGCAGCGCGCGCGCGACCGCGACCGCGCGCGCCATGCCGAGCCCGACATTGTCGCCCGCCACCGGCTCCTGCCGCCCCCCGCGCAGCCACGGGATGAGCGACTGGTCGAGGTCGCTCTGCTTGGTGCGCGTGACCGGCACCTCGTCGGTATGGCCGATCACCTCGATCACCGGCGCGTGATAACGGTCGGCGATCTCGCGCACGCGCGGCGCCGCGACGTTTTCGAGCTGCCGGGCGAAAGCGGGGCTGATCGCCGCCGACCCGGCCGCGAACGTATAGCCGTTCGCCTCGCCCAGCGTGACGATCGGCGGCTGTTCGGTGGGCCCGCGCCGCGACAGGATGTACAGCGACAGCAGCAGCGAGACGAACAAGCCGCCGGTGAGCAGCAGGTAGATCGTCTCCTGCCCCATTTGCAGATGGAGCGACGAGCCGCCGCGCCGCCGCCCGCTCATGCCGCCTGGCGGCGGGCGACGAACGCCTCCACCGAAGCGGTGAGCGCGTTCAGAGCCTCGAACAGCTCGCCCGTCTCGCCCGCATTGGCGGAAACGCCGCCCAGCGCAGTCGACAGGCGGCTCAGTTCGGCGACGCCCGTATCGGCGGCGGCTGCCAGCGCCGCGACGCGCGACTCGGTGTCCGCCAGCCCGGAGGCGAGCCCACGTCCGGCGCTCTCCATCTCGTCGGTGAAGCGGCGTCCGCCCGTATGGAGGGCGCCCATCAGCGCGGCGACGCCGCTCGACACACCCGGCCCCGCGTGCGCGGCGGCATCGGCGATCTCGCCGAGATGCCGCCCGAGATCGGGGCCGATCCGCGCGGCGGCGGTGGCGGCACTCTCGAGCGAGCCGGTCAGCGTCGCCGCCGCCTCCACCGCCGCCGCGATCTGTTCGGTGAGATAGGCGAGCGCGTCGCCGAGCTGGTCGGCTTCGGTCGCTGGGTCGTCGTCGAGTTCCGCCGAGGCATTGCGGAGCAGCACCGCGACGACGGGCGCGAGCCCCGCCGCGACCAGCCCCTGCACGAACGGTCGCCCCAGCTGGCGCAATGTCGCCGCATCGAAGGTCAGCGCGTCCGCGCCGTGACGGAGCAGCGGGCTGATCGCGGTGGCGAGTCCGAGGATCAGCGCCAGCACCCCGAACGCGACCACCGTCTCCGCGCCCACCGCCGAATCGAACCGCCCGCCCGACGCGCGATGTGCGCGGATCGCCGCCAGCGCGAGCCCGATGATGACGAGGAGGTTGCACGCGGCGAGCACGAACGGGTTGGGCCCGCGCCAGAACGCGTAGGCATGGACCGCCAGCGTCACCGCCAGCGCCGCGCCTGCGGCGAAGTTGAACGATCGGATCGCCGCCGGTCTGTGGTCTAGGTCTGACATATCGGCCCCCGCGCCCTTGCTCCACCGCTCGCGCGAGCGACGCAAGCCTGTTTCGCCTTGCCCGCGCGCGCGGGAAGGTGGAACACCCGCGCGAGACAAGGGAATTGCTCGTTATGGCGTTCGATCAAAAGCCGTTCGGGGACGTCGCGCCGTTCACCGACAATCCGGAGCGGCGCTGCGCGGTGGTGCTGCTGCTCGACACCTCCACCTCGATGGGCGGCGCGCCGATCGCGCAGCTCAATGCGGGGATCCAGGTGCTCCGCGACGAGCTGCGCGCGGACCTGCTCGCCGCCAAGCGGGTGGAGCTGGCGATCGTCACCTTCGGCCCGGTCCGCGACCTGACCGGCTTCGTCGGCGCGGAGAGCTTCGTCGCGCCGGTGCTCGACGCGAACGGCGATACGCCGGTCGGCGCGGCGATCCAGACCGGCATCGACCTGCTCGCCGACCGCAAGCAGGAATATCGCAACGCAGGGGTAGGCTTCTACCGCCCGTGGATCATCCTCATCACCGACGGCGCGCCGACCGACGACTGGAAGGCGGCGGCGCGGCTGGTGCATCAGGGCGAGGCGGACCGGGCGTTCTCGTTTTACGCGATCGGCGTGGAGGGGGCGAGCATGGACGTGCTCAACCAGATCTCGCCGCCCGCGCGTGCGGCGCTGAAGCTCAAGGGGCTGAGCTTCAAGGAGATGTTCCTGTGGCTGTCCAATTCGCTGAAGGCGGTGTCCTCGTCCAAGCCGGGCGAGGAGGTGCGCGTCGCCAACCCGACCGCGGATAACGGCTGGGGCACCGTCGCGGGGTGAGCGGCTGGACATGGGCCGCGGCGCGCGCGGTCGGGACCTCGCATGACGGGCAGGGGCTGCCGTGCCAGGACGCGGTCGCGGTGCGATCGGTCGCCGGGCCGGCGGGCGCGGCGCTGGTCGCCTGCGTCTCCGATGGGGCGGGCTCGGCGCGGTACTCGCGCGAGGGGAGCCGGGCGGTGGTGCGCGAGATCGGCGCGCGGGCGGCGGGGTGGTTCGCGCGGGAGGCTGATCTGCCGGGCGAGGACGAGGTGCGCCTATGGCTGGAGGCCGCGCGCGAGCGGATTGCCGATCTGGCAGCGGCGCGTGAGGCGAGCTCGCGCGACTTCGCCGCGACGTTGGTGGCCGCCTTTGCTACTCCTACCGCGACGCTGGTCGCGCATGTCGGCGACGGCGCGTGCGTGCTCGACGGAGACGACGAGGGCTGGGCTATCGGCAGCTGGCCCGCGAGCGGCGAATATGCTGGCACGACCTATTTCGTCACCGACGCCGCGCCGCAGCTTCGCGTGACGCTCCACGATCGCCCGGCGCATTCGCTCGCGCTGTTCAGCGACGGGATCGAGCATCTCGTGCTGCAAATGGCGGCGAGGCGCGCGCACCCCGACTTCTTCGCCACCATGTTCGCGCCCGTCCGCGCGAGCGGCGCCATCGGCTGCGACCGCGCGCTGTCGCGGGGGCTGCGCGGCTATCTCGCGGGCGAGACGCTGAACGCGCGCACCGACGATGACAAGTCGCTGATCCTCGCGGTCCGCGCGTGATCGCGCCGTCGCTGCGGACCGAGGGCGGGCAGCGGATCACGCTCGGCGAGCGGGTCGGCGGCGGCGGCGAGGGCGAGGTGTTCGCGCTGGCGAACCGGCCCAATCGGCTGATCAAGCTGTACCACGAACGCCACCGCGCCTCGCGTGCGCCCAAGATCGCGGCGATGATCCGGGAGCGGCTGTGGCAGAAGTCGGACCTGGTCGCCTTTCCGCTCGAGGCGGCGTTCGACAATCGCGGCGCGTTCATCGGTTTCCTGATGCGCCGGGTGACGCACCACCTGCCGGTGATCCAGCTCTACAACCCCGCCTATCGCCGCGATCATTTCCCGCGCGCGGACTTCGCGTTCCTGGTCCGCGCCGCCGCCAACACCGCGCGCGCGATGGCGGGGGTGCATTTCGCCGGCTGCGTCGTCGGCGACCTCAACGAATCGGGGGTGCTCGTCGCGGAGCAGGCGACGGTGGCGCTGATCGACGCCGATTCGTTTCAGGTCGGCGCGGCGGGCGCGCGACATCTGTGGGGTGTCGGCAAGGACGAGTTCACTCCGCCCGAGCTGCGCGGCCGCGACCTCGAACGCGAGGAGCGAACCCGCAACCATGACGCGTTCGGGCTGGCGACACTGATCTTCTACCTGCTGTTCCTCGGGCGCCACCCGTTCACCGGCGTCGGCCCGCGTGACATCGAGCTCAACACCGCGATCCGCGAGTACCGCTTCGCCTATGGCGCGCGCCGCACCGGCCTGTCGCCGCCGCCGGGGACGCCGCAGCTGGCGGACCTACCGCCGATGCTCGCCGCCGCGTTCGAGGCCGCGTTCGCGCCGGTGGGCGGCGCGGGGCTCCGACCGAAGCCGGTACAGTGGATCGACTATCTCCAGCGCTTCGAGCGCGAGCTGGTCGCCTGCCCACGCTCGCAGCGCCACCGCTATCACCCGAGTGCGGACGCGTGCCCGTGGTGCCGCATCAAGCGCGAGACGGGGCGGGACCCGTTCTAATCCTCATCCGTCGCCAGCGCCTCGGCCAGCCAGTCGCGGATGACGCGCAGCTCGGCATGGGGGTCGGCCACCGGCGCAAGGACGCTCCTGATCTCCGCCGCAAGCAGCTTCTGGACGCCGCGGACGGTATAGCCCTGTTCGTTGAGCAGCGTGTTGATACGCCGGACCAGCGCGACGTCCTCCGGGCGGTAATAGCGCCGGTTGCCCGCCCGCGTGAGCGGGCGCAGCTGGCCGAACTTCGTCTCCCAATAGCGCAGCACATGCTGGGGCAGCCCGGTCTCCGTCGCCAGCTCGCCGATCGTGCGGAACGCCTGCGTGGATTTGCCGGAAGCGGATTTGGGCGTGCCGGGTCCCGTCATCCGCGCGTCGGCGCTTAGCCCGCGCCGACGATGCGTTCGCGCATCATCTGGCTGGCGCGGAAGGTGAGCACCCGACGCGGCGCGATCGGCACTTCCTCGCCCGTCTTGGGATTGCGTCCGACGCGCTCGCCCTTGTCGCGGAGCATGAAGGTGCCGAAGCCGGAAATCTTGACGTTGTCGCCATGCGACAGCGCCTCGCACAGGTGACGGAGGATCTGCTCGACCACGCCCGACGACTCGGCGCGCGACAGCCCGACTTGCTTATGGAGCGCTTCGGCCAGGTCGGCGCGGGTCAGCGTCCCCGCCTGCGCGCGCGCTGCGGCGCTCTCCGTCCTCATGCGGGGCGCCAGCACCGCCGATCCCATCGTCGCCATCGTCTTCTCGTCCCTGTTTAGGCGAGAGTGTATCAAAGCAGCGCGCGAACCGGAAGCCCTTTTAACATATGGCAATCATGGCGACGGCGGATCACATCCGCACCACCGCCGCGCCCCAGGTAAAGCCGCCGCCCATTGCTTCAAGCACCACCAAATGCCCCGGCCTGATGCGCCCGTCACGCACCGCCGCGTCGAGCGCGAGCGGCACGGACGCGGCGGAAGTATTGGCGTGCCGGTCGACGGTGACGACGACTTTCTCGGGCGCGAGGCCTAGCTTCCTCGCGGTCGCGTCGAGGATGCGCGCATTGGCCTGATGCGGCACGACCCAGTCGACATCGACGGCGCTCAACCCCGCCGCCGCCAGCGACTCGGACAGCACGGCGGACAGGTTGGTGACCGCGTGGCGGAACACCTCGCGCCCCTTCATCCTGAGCTTGCCGACGGTGCCGGTGGTGGAGGGTCCACCATCGACATAGAGCAGGTCGTTGTGGCGGCCATCGGCGTGGAGCCGGGTCGCGAGGATGCCGCGGCTCCCATCGTCGCTCGCCTCCAGCACCACCGCGCCCGCGCCGTCGCCGAACAGCACGCAGGTGGCCCGGTCTTCCCAGTCGAGGATGCGGCTGAACGTCTCCGCGCCGATCACCAGCGCGCGGGAATGCGCGCCCGCGCGGATCATGCAATCGGCGACCTGGATCGCGTACAGGAAGCCCGAGCACACTGCGGCCACGTCGAACGCGACGCAATCGGGAACGCCGAGCAGCGCCTGTACCTTGGTGGCGCTGGCGGGGAAGGTCTGGTCGGGGGTGGCGGTCGCCAGCACGATCAGGTCGATGTCGGCGGGAACGCGTCCCGCCGCCGCCAATGCCGCGCGGCAGGCGTCGGCGGCGAGCGTCGCGGTGGTCTCATGGGGGCCGGCGATGTGGCGAAAGCGGATGCCGGTGCGCTCGACGATCCACTCGTCGCTGGTCTCGACCTGCGCCGTCAGTTCCGCGTTCGATACCCGCCGCGCGGGGAGCGCGGAGCCGGTGCCGGTAATCGCCGCGCGCTTCACGCCCCCAGTCACGCCAGCGCGCCGGTCATGCGAGTGCCCTGGCATCGACACCCGCCAGATCCTCGGCGATCCGCCGGGTGAGCTGGTCACGCGCCATCTTCGCCGCCGCGCCGATCGCGGTCGCGACGCCGACCTCGTTCGCGCCGCCATGGCTCTTCACGACGATGCCGTTGAGGCCGAGGAAGACCGCGCCGTTGTGCTTGTTGGGATCGAGATGGTCGCGCAGCAGCTCGGTGGCGGGGCGCGAGATCAGGAAGCCGAGCTTGGAACGAACCGAGCTGGAGAAGGCGCGCTTGAGCAGGTCCGCGACGAACCGCGCGGTGCCCTCGGCGGTCTTCAATGCGATGTTGCCGGAAAAGCCGTCGCACACGATCACGTCATGGTCGCCGCGCGCGAGCCGGTCGCCCTCGACGAAGCCGCGAAAGTCGAGCTCCAGCGTCGTCGCCTCCTTGAGCGTCGCCGCGGCATCGCGGATCGACTCAGTGCCCTTCTGATCCTCGGTGCCGATGTTGAGCAAGGCGACACGCGGGCGGGCGAGGTCGAGCGCGGTGCGCGCATAGGCCGCGCCCATCACCGCGAACTGGACGAGGTTGCTCGCGTCGCATTCGGTGTTCGCGCCGAGGTCGAGCATCACCACGTCATTGTCGCCCAGCGTCGGCAGCAGGGCGGCGAGCGCGGGCCGGTCGATGCCGGGCATGGTGCGCAATGCGAGCTTGGCCATCGCCATCATCGCGCCGGTATTGCCCGACGACACGGCGGCGGCGGCGCGACCGCGCTTCACCAAGTCGATCGCGATGCCCATGGAGGTCGTCTTGGCGCGGCGGATCGCCTGCGTCGGCTTTTCGGACGACGCGATCTGGTCGGGCGCGTGAACGATCTCGGACTGGGCGGACAGGTTCGGGTGCTTGCCGAGCCCATTGCGGATCGCCGCCTCGTCGCCGACCAGCACGAAGCGCGTCCCCTCGTGTCGCCGCCGCGCGCGCGCGACGCCCGCGAGCATCACCGCCAACCCCTCGTCGCCGCCCATCGCGTCGACGGCGATGATCGGAGCGTTGTCGGACATGGCGATGAGAAAGGTCCTTGCGCGAGGAACGCGAAGCCGGTGCTTACGCCTCGACCGAAACGATCTCGCGGCCGTTATAGTGCCCGCAGGCGGTGCACAGATTGTGCGGGCGGCGCAGCTCGCCGCAGTTCGGACACTCCTGGAACGTAGGAACCGCGAGCGCGTCGTGCGCGCGGCGCATGCCCCGGCGGGAGGGGGAAGTCTTTCGCTTGGGAACGGCCATGTCGGCACCTTAGTCGAGTATGCGGAAACGCGCGATGCCCCGAACGATCGGGCACGCAACCGACATGGAGGTCGGCTACGGGCCGTGGCGGCCGGGGCGTCGCGGAAGCGCGCGGCTATAGCGGATCGGGTGCGCGTTGCAAGCCGCGCGCGCGTGCGGCATGGCGGGCGGGTGAATAGGGAGCAGACATGACGAACATATTGCTGCCGGTGACGCTGGTGACCGCGGGCGGGCTGGCGTTGATCAACGCATGGCTCGGAGTGCGGATCGGTCAGGTGCGCGGGCGCGCGAAGATCAGCGTCGGCGACGGCGGGCATGAACCGCTGGTGCGCCGGATGCGCGCGCAGGCGAACTTCGTCGAATACGCGCCGCTGGTGCTGGCGCTGATCGGGCTAGTGGAGTTCAACATCGGCAGCACGACCTGGCTTTGGATCGTGGCGTCCGCGTTCCTGGTCGCGCGGGTGCTGCACGGGTTCGGAATGGACGGCTGGGGACTGGGGCGCACGATCGGCACGGGAGTGACGATGCTGGTGATGGTGGGGCTGGGCCTGTACGCGATTGCGCTGCCGCTGCTGGCGAGTCGGACGCATGCCGCTCAGTCCACGCCGGTCGAGCTGACGCCGACGGGCTGATCAAGCGCGCGCGAGCGCCGCGTCGCTTACGAACGGATTGCCTCGCCGCTCGTGCGCGAACGTGCTCGTCGGGCCGTGGCCGGGGATGAACGCTGTCGCGTCGCCCATCGGCCAGAGCTTCTCCACCACCGAGCGGATCAGCGCGGCGGGGTCGCTGCGCGGAAAGTCGGTGCGACCGACCGACCCCAGGAACAACACGTCGCCGACCAACGCCAACCTCGACGGCGGGTGATGGAAGACGACATGTCCCGGCGTGTGGCCGGGCGTCTCGTATACGTTCAGGACGAGCTCGCCGACGCTGACCGTGTCGCCCTCGACCAGCCAGCGGTCGGGCGCGTCGAACGACACGCCAGTGACGCCATAGCCGCGCCCGGTTTCCGCCAGCGACTGGAGCAGCCATTGATCCTCGCGGTGCGGCCCCTCGATCGGCACGCCCAGCGCCTCGGCCAGCGGCTTCGCCTCGCCCGCATGGTCGATATGGCCGTGGGTGAGGAGGATCTTCTCCACCGTCACCCCCGCCTGCTCGGCGGCGGCGCGCAAGCGCGGCAGGTCCCCGCCGGGGTCGACGAACGCGCCGCGCATGGTGGCGGCGCACCAGATCAGCGAGCAATTCTGCTGGAGCGGCGTCACCGGGATGATCGCGGCGCATAGCGGGGGCGTGGACATGAGCGGGGGCATGACGCCGCGGTGATAGGGCGTCAACGCTTGCCCTTCCATGCGCGCGCGGTGCATCGGGTGCCGATGCGGCTTGACGCCACGCCCTTCGTGCTGATCGACGCGGATGCGGGCGCGCGCCTATACCGCGCGCCGCTGCGGGTGTTGAGCGCGACGGCTGAGCATGAGGTCGCGCCGCTGATCGAGGCGTTGCGCGGCGCGGGCGAGGTGGCGGGGTTCCTCGCTTATGAGGCGGGCGCGGCGATCGCGCCCCGTCCGGTGCCGACGCTCGCGCCGCCGCTGCCGCTTGCCTGGTTCGGCGTGTTCGAGGCGTGCGAGCCGGTCGCGGATGTCGCCGCGCTGCTCCCCGACCCGGCAGGCGCTTGGGTCGGCAAGCCCGGGCCGGGGATCAAGCGCGCCGTCTATGATGCAGCCTTCGCGCGGGTCAAGGCGCTGATCGAGGCAGGCGATCTTTATCAGGCGAACCTCAGCTTTCGCGCGAGCGTGCGCGTGCTGGGCGACCCGCTCGCGCTCTACGCAGCGGTGCGCGCGCGGGCGCGGGCGGGGAATGGCGCGCTGGTGTGGACGGGGGCGGACTGGCTGCTCTCCTTTTCGCCCGAGAGCTTCTTTCGCGTGGAGGGGCGCACCGTCACTGCACGGCCGATGAAGGGCACCGCGCGGCGCGGCGACACGCCGGAAGCGGACCGCGCCGCCGCCGCCGCGCTCGCCGCCGACCCGAAGCAGCGCGCCGAGAACCTGATGATCGTCGACCTCATCCGCAACGACCTGTCGCGCGTGGCCGCGCCCGGCAGCGTCGCGGTGCCCGAGCTGTTCACCGTCGAGACCTACCCCAGCGTGCATCAGCTTACATCGACGGTCACCGCGACCTTGGCCGATGGGCGCGACGCGGTCGACCTGCTGCTCGCCGCCTTTCCCTGCGGGTCGATCACCGGCGCGCCCAAGCAGCGTGCGACGGAGGTGATCGCCGCCGTCGAGACATCCGCAAGAGGGGCGTACACCGGATCGATCGGCTGGATCGGCGCGGACGGCGACGCGGCGTTCAGCGTCGCGATCCGCACCCTGCACCTGCGCGCGGGCGAGGAGGTGGCGACGCTCGGCCTCGGATCGGGCGTGGTCGCGGACAGCGGCGCAGGCGAGGAGTGGGACGAGTGCCTCGCCAAGGGCGCGTTCCTGACCCAGGGGCAGCGCGCGGTCGACCTCATCGAGACGATGGCGTTCGACCCCGAAGCGGGTCTGCACCACCTTCACCGCCACCTCGGTCGGTTGAGCGCCTCCGCGGAGGCATTCGGCATCCGCTTCGACCGGCACGCCGCGCGCAACAAGCTTCAGGCAACGACGTTTTGGCTGCGCGCACCCGCCAAGGTGCGGCTGGTGGTGGGCGCGCGGGGCGGCATGGCGGTCGAGGTGTCGCCGATGCCGGAGGCGCAGGACGCGCCGGTCGCGGTGCGCGTCGTCCCGCTGCCGGTCGATCCCGCCGACTGGCGGCTGCGCCACAAGACAAGCGACCGCCGTTTCTACGACCGCGCACGAGCCGCGTCCGGGTGCTGGGAGGTGGCATTCGCGCGTCCCGACGGGCTTTTGACCGAGGGCAGCTTCACCAGCCTGTTCGTGCCCCGCGGCGACCTGCTTGTCACGCCTCCGCTTGCCTTGGGCCTGCTTCCCGGCGTGCTGCGCGCCGAGCTGATCGACAGCGGTCGCGCGGTGGAGGGCGAACTGACCGAGGTGGACCTCGCGGGCGCGTTCTACGTCGGCAACGCGCTGCGCGGGCTCGTCCCCGCGTTCCTTGCGGCGGCGCAACAATCGCGCCTATAGCCCGCGCGCTTCATCGAAAGGCTTAGCCATGCAGCCCTCCGCCGCGCTCGCGCGCATTTCGCCGTCCGCGACGCTGGCGATGACGAGCAGGGTGTTCGAGCTGAAACGCCAAGGCATTGACGTGATCGGCCTCGGCGCAGGGGAGCCCGACTTCGACACTCCCGACCACATCAAGGAAGCGGGCATCCGCGCGATCCGCGACAACCGGACGCGCTACACCAATGTCGACGGCACGCCCGAGCTGAAGGAAGCGATCTCAGCCAAGTTCCTGCGCGACAACCGGCTGAGCTATACCCCCGATCAGGTGACGGTGAACGTCGGCGGCAAGCACACGCTGTTCAACGCGCTGGTCGCGACACTCAACCCCGGCGACGAGGTGATCGTCCCCGCACCCTATTGGGTGAGCTATCCCGACGTGGTCCAGTTCGCGGGCGCGACCCCGGTGTTCGTCGCGGCGGGGGCGGCGCAAGGGTACAAGCTGTCGCCGGACGCCTTGGAGGCGGCGATCACGCCGCGGACGAAGTGGGTGATCCTCAACAGCCCCTCCAACCCCACCGGCGCGGCCTATACCGCTGATGAGCTGCGCGCGCTCGGCGCGGTGATCGAACGGCACCTGGACCTTTGGGTGTTCGCGGACGATATGTACGAGCACATCATCTATGACGGCTTCCGCTTCGCGACGATCGCGGAGGTCTGCCCCGCGCTGTACGAGCGCACCCTCACCGTCAACGGCTGTTCCAAGGCCTATGCGATGACCGGCTGGCGGATCGGCTTTGCGGGCGGGGCGACGTGGCTGATCAAGGCGATCGCCAAGCTCCAGTCGCAATCGACCAGCAACCCGTGCTCCATCGCGCAAGCGGCGGCGGTGGCGGCGCTGACTGGGCCGCAGGAATTCCTCGCGGATCGCGCGATGGCGTTTCAGGCGCGGCGCGACCTGGTGGTCGAGATGCTCAACGCGGCAGAGGGGATCAGCTGCCCCAAGCCCGAAGGTGCATTCTATGTGTACCCCGACATCTCCGGCGTGATCGGAAAGGTGACGCCCAAGGGCGTGTTGATCGACAGCGACGAGGCGTTCATCGCCTACCTCCTCGACGATGCGCGGGTGGCGGCGGTGCATGGCGCGGCGTTTGGCCTCTCGCCCGCGATGCGGATCAGCTATGCGACGTCCGAGGGGCTGCTGCGCGAGGCTTGCTCGCGCATCCAGGCCGCGACCGCCGCGTTGCGATAACCGATGCAACGCAAACCCGCGCGGGCGTGGAACACAGCGCCTTGATCAGGGTTAAGGCCCGAACAATGCGGAGTGGTCTCATGCGCGGTTTCAGGTCCGGCTTGTTCTGGCACTTGGGCGGCGGTTTCGTGCTCGGCACGCTGGGGCTCATCGCGGTGCAGCCCGCGGAGGCGCGGCACACGCTGGTCGGCCATGTCGAGAGCGCGCTGCCGATCCATCTGTAACCGCGAGTTGGATCGGCGCGAAGTTGCACCATATGGTCCACATGACACGCCTTCTGCCCGCCGTCGGCCTCGCCGCGCTCGCCCTGTCCATGACCGCCGGCGCGCACGCCGAGCGAGCGGTCCCGTTGCCCGCGCCCGCGCATGACGTCGCGCCCACCCCGAGGCCGCAGGTGGCGGTGTTCGCGGGCGGGTGTTTTTGGGGCATGGAGGCGGTGTTTGAGCGGGTGAAGGGTGTCCGTTCGGTAACGGCTGGCTATGCGGGCGGCACCCGCGATACAGCGAGCTATGATCAGGTCAGCACCGAGACCACTCGCCATGCCGAAGCGGTGCGCGTCGTGTACGACCCCGCCCGGGTCAGCTACGGCCAGCTGCTGCGCGTGTATTTCTCGATCGCGCACGACCCGACCGAGCTCAACCGCCAAGGGCCCGACACCGGCCTCAGCTATCGTTCGGCGGTCTTCCCGCAAACGCCCGTGCAGCGCGCGGTCGCGGCGGCCTACATCGCGCAACTCTCGCAAGCCCACGCCTTTTCGCGCCCGATCGTGACGCGAATCGAGGCGGGCCAATTCTTCCCCGCCGAGGCGTATCATCAGCGCTTCTACGACCTCCACCCGACACACCCGTACATCGTCAATATCGACCAGCCCAAGGTGGCCGCGTTCCGCGCGGGCTTCCCGACGCTGGCGCGCGCGGGTTAGGCCGCCAGCGGGAAGCGCAGCATCCGGTCGGCGACGGGAACCAGCGCCTGCGCCGCCCCGCCGACTGCACGCACGATCTCCGGGTGCGCGGCGTCGAGCCCGCCCGTCAGCGCGCCGAACGCGGGCAGGATCAGCTTGCGCGCCGTCGCGACGAAGCAGCGCCGCTGCACCAGCTTGCCGCGGACGCGCAGTCGCAGCTTGGGGTGATAGTGCCCGGACAGCTCTGGCAGCGGCTCGCCCGCGCGGGCCTCGTGGCGGAGCACCACGCCATCCACCGTCGCCTCGTCAACGACCGCGCCGCCGCAACGATCGGTCAGCACCGGGTCGTGATTGCCGGTGATCCACGTCCAGCGCGTCGCGGCGGTCAGCGCGCGCAGGCCCTCGCGCGCCTCGGCGGGCAGCCGCTCGCACCCGGCGGCATCGTGGAAACTATCGCCCAGGCACCAAATCTCGCGCGCGCCCGTCGCCACCGCGAGTGCTTGCAGGTCGGCGAGGGTCGACAGTGTGTCGTACGGCGGTAGCATCTGGCCACCCCTCGCGAACCAGCTCGCCTTCTCGAAATGCAGGTCGGCGACGAGCAGGGCCATGCGCGAAGGCCAGAACAACGCGCCGCCGGGCAACGCGCGCCATTCATGCCCACCGAACGAAAAGGGAACCATGCGCCCGCGCATGCCGGAGCGGAGTCGCGGGATCAAGGACGGCAAGCGTCAGCTCGCATACGCCTTGACCAGATCGTACAAATAATCCCGCCCCTGGTACAACGCGCTCACCCGCATCCTTTCGTTGAGGCCGTGGATGCCGTTGAAATCCGGCTCGAGGAACAGCCCCGGCGCGCCATAGGTCGGGATACCGACCGCTTCGAGGAAGATGCCATCGGTCGCGCCCGTCGACATCAGCGGCAGGATCGGCATTCCCGGGAAGTGCCGGGCCGCGACCGCCTGCATCGGCCCGATCACCTTGGGGTCGAGCGTCGGCGGGACGGCGGTGGGGCGAACGGGCGGGTTGACGCTTACCGTCACCTTCGCCCCAGCAAGCTCCTGCAGCCTGGCACGGGTCGCTTCGACGCTCTCGCCCGGGAAGATGCGGCAATTGACGTTGGCGGTGGCGCGCTGCGGGAGCGCGTTCTCCGCATGGCCCGCGCTGAGCAGCGTCGCGACGCAGGTGGTGCGCAGCGTCGAGTGGAGCGACTTGTCGCGGCTGACGATCGCGTCCGCCGCCTTGTCGTTCGGATTGGCGAGCAGCCGGGTGATCGCCGCCCCCGTCTCACCCCCGGTCTGCTTCGCGGTCGCGGCGAAGAAGGCGCGGGTCGTGTCGGTGAAGCGGACCGGGAACTCGTACGCGCGCACCCGCTCCAGCGCGTCGGCGAGCTGGTAGATGGCGTTGTCGGGCACCGGCTGGCTCGAATGACCGCCGGGATTGGTGGCGAGGAACGTGTAGTTCTGCGCCGCCTTCTCCCCCACTTGCACCGCGAGCAACTCGCGCTTGCCGCCTGAGTCGTTGCGCCCGCCGCCGCCCTCGTTGAGCGCGAACTCGGCGTCGATCAGATCGCGCCGGTTCTTCGCCAGCCACTCCGCCCCGTCGAACGCGAACGTCGTCTCCTCGCCGCAGGTGAGCGCGAGCTTGATCGTGCGATTGGGCCGGTAGCCTTCCTGCCGAAAGCGGATCAGCGTATCGGCCCAGATCGCGGCCATCGCCTTGTCGTCGACGGTGCCGCGTCCGTAGTAGAAGCCGCCTTCCTCGACGAGCGTGAACGGGTCGCGTTGCCAATCCTCGCGCTTCGCCTCGACCACGTCGAGATGCGCGAGCAGCAGCATCGGGCGCGCGGCGGGGTCGCTGCCCGGGAGGACGGCGACGAGCCCGCCTTCCTTGGGGTGGTCGGGGACGGAAAAGGGGTGAAGGTCCGCGTCGGCGAACCCCGCCGCCTTTAGCCGCCCGGCGATCTGTGCCGCCGCCTGCGTGCAGCTGCCGACGGAGAGCGACGTGTTGGTCTCGACCAGCTCCTTGTAGAGCCCGAAGAATTGCCGCTGGTCCGCGCGCGTCTGCGCGGTCGCGGGCGCGGCGAGCCCCGCCGCCATCGCCAGCCATCCGATCAGCTTCCGCATCGTCCTATCCCCTTGCCTGTCCGCGCGAGTAGAGCGGATAGCGGCGGGGCAGCGCAAGCCCGTTCAGCGCGCCGCAAGCGAGCGCGGGGCGGTTCGCGCGTCGCGCGGTAGCGCGAGGCGGAGTTCGCGGTTGGTGAAGTCGATCTCCACGCGGCGAAACAGTTGCAGCGCGTCCATGCCGAGCAGGATCGCGGGCTTGTCCGCCAGGCCGAACTGGCGAAACGGCGCGGCGTCGGAAAAGGCGACGGGCAGCGCGTCGATGGTCAGCCCGCCCATCGTCACCGCGGGCAACTGGGTATAGGCCGCCGCGACCTTGCCGCCCGTCACCGAGGTGAGCTCGATCGGTACGGGCGCGCGACCCCGGCGGGTGAAGCGCCGCTGAAGCGCGAGATTGCCCATGCTGACGGGGGAACCGGTGTCGAGCACCACCCGCACGCGCGTCCCTGCGCACCAGGCGTCGGTGACGACGAGCTGTCCGAACAGGCTGCGCGCGCGCACCACGATCTCGCCCGGCATCGCGTCGTCGCGGGCATGGTGCCGGGTCGAGGGCGCGACGCTCATCAGCTTGCGGTCGAAGTCGATCACCACCGCGTGACCCTGCAACGTGTCGATGCCGAGCAGCCCCGCCGCGCCGAGATCCTCCCCCGCCAGCGCGGGCGCCTCGATCCGGGCGCCCGCGACCGAGCTGACGGTGAGCGACGGGATCACCACCGTGCGTCGGTGGAAGTGCCCGACATCGCGGTCAGCCGCACGTCATGCCCCTTGGAGAGGCCAAGCGCGCCCGCCAGCTCGCGGCTGATCACCGTGCGCTGCGCGCCGGTGTCGATCACGAAGCGGTAGGGGCCGTTGTCCGCGATCCGCACGGGCACGGTCATCCGCGTGTCGGGATCGGTAAAGGCGAGCAAATCGAGCGCGGGCAGCGGATCGACCATGGGCGCAACCGCCGGCGCAAGGGCAGGGTTCGCCTGCTGCGCGAGGGCGGGGCCTGCTAGAAGCAACAGCGGCGAGAGCAACGCGCGCATGATGAGAGTGATGCTACGCCCGGTTCGGGGCGGCGGCAATGGGGGGAGGGCGGCGGTGTACGCCGGAAAGAGTGAGGGCGGCTCCGTCCCCTTCAGAAGACGGAGCCGCCCGGCCGGCGCTCAGTGCGCGGCGGCCGCCTGCTGCTGCTTCGCCACATTGGCCTTGTGCTTGTAGTAATAATGGCCCGCGGCGCAGCCCGCCATCGCGCCCGCGACCGCGTGGTGATGCGCGTAATGGCCGGCGACGCCGCCCGCGATCGCGCCGCGGATGCAGCCCTTGGCCAGCACCGGCGCGGGCGCGAGCGCCACGCACGAGGCCAACACCGCCGCCGCAATCTTCTTGGTCATGCCGATCTTGCTCCTGTTGAGGTCTTGGAAGGACGGGGTATGCCGAACCGGCACCCCAGACAAGCGTAAACCCGGTCACCCGGCACGAGGTTCCCGGGCGCTCCCGCGACCAACCGCCGCCGCGCTCCGACGTAGGGCGCGGCGGCGACCGCTTCAGGGCATCAGCACCGTGTCGACGACGTGGATCACGCCGTTGGACTGCATCACGTCCTTGATCGTCACCGTCGACATGCCGCCCTTCGCGTCGGTGAGGACGAGCTTGCCCGCCTTCATCGTCGCGGTCAGCGGCTCGCCCTGCACGGTGGTCAGCGTCGCGGTGCCGCCGCCGGCCTTGATCGCGGCGGCGATCTGCTTCGACGTCATCGTGCCCGACACGACATGATAGGTCAGGATGCTCGTCAGCGTCGCCTTGTTCTCGGGCTTGACGAGCGTGTCGACGGTGCCGGGCGGCAACTTGTTGAACGCCTCGTCGGTCGGCGCGAACACGGTGAACGGGCCGGGGCCGGACAGCGTGTCGACCAGCCCCGCCGCCTTCACCGCGGCGACCAAGGTGGTGTGGTCCTTTGAGTTGACCGCATTCTCGACGATGGTCTTGGTCGGGTACATCGCCGCGCCGCCGACACGCGGGTTGGCGGACGCAGGCGTCATCGCCGGGGCGAGCGCGAGCAGCGCCGTGGCCGCAAACGCGGCGCGCAGGTTGATCTTCATGGGGATTTCCTTGCTGGCCCGCCTCATCGGGCGGTAACTGATATACGTCAGCCTCGTGCGGGCGGATGCAGGCGAGGGTGGATTGCACGGCGGCGCCGATCGGCTAACAGGGCGAACAGGAGAAAGCTCGCCTGTCTGTCACCACGCCCGCGCCGATGGAGCCCCGCCTGGTCGAGCGTGACCGGGCGGAGCTGGCGGCGTTGCTGACCCGGGTCGGCGCGGGCGACCGGCACGCGTTCGAGCTCCTGTACCAACGCACCGCCGCGAAGCTGATGGGCGTCGCCTCGCGTATCTGTTGGGAGCGGGGGCAGGCGGAAGAGGCGGTGCAGGAGACTTATCTGGCGATCTGGCGGCGCGCGGCCTCGTTCGACCCGGCGCGCGGCACCGCCGCCGCTTGGCTGCAGACGGTGGCGCGCAATCAGGCGGTGGACCACCTGCGCCGCTCGCGCGCGCCCGCGCCATGGGGGCTCGACGCGGCGAGCGATGTGGAGGACCCGGCCGCGCTCGCGTCCGACGCGCTGGAACAGCAGGGCGAGGAGGCGCGGATGCTGCGCTGCCTGGGCGAGCTGGCCGATGGCGACGCGCGGCTGATCCGCGCGGGGTTCCTTGAAGGCTCGACCTATGCGGAGCTGGCGACGCGGACGGGCGCGCCGCTCGGCACGATCAAGAGCCGCGTCCGCCGCGCGTTGATCAAATTGCGGGCGTGCCTCGAATGACCGACGCGCGCGGGCCCGACGCGGACGACCTGCTGGCCGCCGAGCTGGCGCTGGGGCTGCTCGACGCGGGCGAGCG
>CALMGC010000057.1 GCA_937863505.1 uncultured Sphingomonadales bacterium
GGATGACGAGTTCGCGAAAGATGCTGGCGAGGACTTCGACCTTGCCCGGCGCGACACCGTAGGTACGGAGTTCGTAGGCGCTCACTCTATCCTTTCAGTTAGAGTTTTGAGCGACTTGCCGTCTCGAAGTAACCGCTCTGCGCTATGTCGGTGAGAAGGCCGTTCTGACGAGGACTCCATCCAATCCGCTCGCGAGTGAGCGCGCTGGAGATGGGCTGATCGATAGCGACGAACCGCGCCAGCCAACCGAAATGCGCCTCCGCGCCGTCCTCGGGGATGCTGCGAGCGGGCAAGCCCAGCCCCTGGCCGATCACCTCGGCGATGGCGTGCATCGCGACGCCTTCTTCGGCGACGGCGTGGAGCACCGAACCAGGGTCGGCCGCCTCCAGCGCCAGACAGAACAGCTGCGCGGCATCGAGCCGGTTCACCGCAGGCCAACGGCTTGCGCCATCGCCGATGTAGGCCGCGACGCGCTTGCGCCGGGCGAGGTCGATAAGCGCGGGTACGAAGCCCGTGTCCCCGCGACCGTGGACCGAGAAGGGTAAGCGTACAACGCTTGCGCGCACTCCCCGATCGGCCGCGGCCAGCACGGTTGCTTCCGACGCGGCACGCGGAATGTCCGGGCTGGCGCGCTCGTCCGCTTCTGTGCCGAGCCGGTCGGGCGGGAGCAATGTCACGACCGACGTGGCGACGAATGGCTTGTTAGATCCTGCCAGCGCATCCGCGACGGTGGCCACCGCGCGTCGGTCAATCTCTGCGACCTCGATGTAGCGAGAGAAGTCGTTGATGAAGGCGGTGTGGATCACCCCATCGCATGCGCTCGCGCCTGCCGCGATGCTATCGAGGTCCGACAGGTCGCCTCGGTGCGCGGTCACGCCGCGCTCGTTCAGGTGACGCGCCGCCGCATCGTCCTTGGCGAGTCCGACGACTTGGTGACCGGTCGCCATCAGCTCGTCCGCCACGGCAGAGCCGATGAAGCCCGTCGCTCCCGTCAAGAATACGCGCATTCCCGCGTCCTCAATTCATATAACGGGCAAACCAGTCGAGCATGCGCTTCGGGTCACGCGAGAAATAATTGTAGCCGTCCCACCGCCGCGTCGTCCCCTCAATCCAGAACAGGTCCTTGTCCGTCGCGCCAACCGCGTCGAAAATCGTCTGCACGTCGACCGGCTTGGTCATGGAGTCGTCACGTACTTGATAGAGGAGGGTCGGAACTCTGACGTCCTTGGCCACCGCAACCGGCGACAACTGCTCGAAGCTGAAGCTGGTGTTGAGTTTGATGGCCTGATCGAGATCGTCGATCCGCTCGGCCGGCACGCCCGATATATCGAGCAGGCGCTCGTAGAAGAACTTGGGCGACAGCGGCTGCGCGCCGACCAGGCATCGCACGCCGTCGAACTCGTCCGGGTGTTGCGACATCGCAAACATCGTGGAGTTGCAGCCAAGGCAGCGGCTGAACAGACCAATCGTCATCCCGCTCAAATCACCGCGTGTCCTGGCGTAACGCAGCGACCCGATTACATCGCGCAACTCGAAATTGCCGCTGGTGACAAGTCCGCCGTTACCATCCCCGCTGTGGCCGTGGTTGCGCAGGTCATAGGAGAGCACGTTATAACCCGCATCGTGCAGGATGCGGTAGTCGGGGATGAAGTTGACCTCGATATCGTTGCCGGATGCCGCGAACATCGACTTCCACGGCTCGAGGTGAGACGGGAAGCCGTAGCGGTTGAACCCTCGTGGGTGATTGACGATGACCAGCTTGTCGGAGTCCGCGTTGGGGATGAACCATGCTTCCAGCGGAACGCCGTCGAGCGATGGGAAGGTCACGCTTTCGAAGGTCAGGCCCGCGTCGGCGGGCGTGGAGAGGAGCGGTGCACGGAGCTGGTTCTTGAAGCCGTCCGCGATCCCTTTCAGGAACTGGCCTATCTGGTCTTCGCTCAAGCTGTTGGTCTGGCTGTCCGGTTGCGCCATGGTCTGCCTCCGGTTGGTTGCGGGCGTTTGATCATATGGTCAGCCCTGACCTGTTTTATATGGAGGCCCCCTCCACATAAGCAATATGCGAGAGGACATGGTGGGTAGGTGAAAAAAACGGAACGGCCGATGCGCGCGGACGCTGCCGCGAACCGGGAGCGAATCATCACCGCGGCAATGTCCTTACTCGCGGACGCAGGACCCGAGGCCGGTCTTGAGGCCGTCGCGAGACGGGCGGGGGTCGGTATCGCCACCCTGTACCGTCATTTTCCGTCCCGCGAAGCGCTGGCGGCCGCGGTCTACCATCACGAGGTCGA
>CALMGC010000058.1:0-3349 GCA_937863505.1 uncultured Sphingomonadales bacterium
GGATGCGGGTCGGGCGCGGCATCGGCTCGGGCAAGGGCAAGACCGGCGGGCGCGGGCAAAAGGGGCAGAAGAGCCGTGAGGGCGTCTCGATCGCCGGCTTCGAGGGCGGGCAGATGCCGCTCCACATGCGGCTCCCCAAGCGCGGCTTCAACAACATCTTCGCGAAGGACTATGCCGAGGTGAACCTCGGCGCGATCCAGAAGGCGGTGGACGCGGGCACGCTGGCGGCGGACGCGACGGTCGACCATGCAGCGCTTAAGGGCGCGGGGCTGGCGCGCGGCGGCAAGGACGGCGTGCGACTGCTCGGCAAGGGCCAGTTCTCCGCCAAGCTGAGCTTCTCTGTCGCGGGCGTGTCGAAGGGAGCGCGCGAGGCGGTCGAGGCGGCGGGCGGCTCGGTCGATGTGCTGGTCGTGGTGCCGGCGGCCGAAAAGGCGGCGGCCAAGAAGGGCGTGAAGTACAAGGAGCGCCAGGCGCACAAGGCGTCGTTCAAGGCCTGATACAACGGTCGCCTGCCCATTAGACAAGGCGGGCGTGACGCTTATATGAGCGGCGGGGCGGGTCACACCACACCCGCCGCTTCTGGTTTCAGGAACACCTCTCGAATGGCCACCGCCGCCGATCGTATGCAGCAGAGCATCAGCCTGGCGAAGTTCGCCCAGGCGACGGATCTGCGAAAGCGTTTGTGGTTCACCATCGGCGCGCTGATCGTGTTCCGGCTGCTGTCCTACGTCCCGCTGCCCGGCGTCGATCCGACCGCGCTCGGGCTGCTGGCGGGCAAGACCACCGGCGGCGTGCTCGATTTTTTCAACGCCTTTTCCGGCGGTTCATTGAAGCGGATGAGCCTGATCGCGCTCGGCGTCATGCCCTACATCACCGCGTCGATCGTGGTGCAGCTCGCCACGTCGCTGTCGCCGCAGCTCGCCGCGATCAAAAAGGAAGGCGAGAGCGGGCGCAAGCGGCTCAACCAATACACCCGCTACGGCACCGTCGCGCTGACGGCGGTGCAGGGGTGGTTCATCGCCTCGGGGCTCGAAGCGCTCGGCGCGAACAACGGCATCCAGGCGGTGGTGACTCCGGGGCTGACGTTTCACGTCGCGGCGGTCGTGTCGCTGATCGGCGGCACGATGTTCCTGATGTGGCTGGGCGAGCAGATCACCAGCCGCGGCATCGGCAACGGCGTGTCGCTGATCATCATGGCGGGCATCGTCGCCAACCTGCCGACGACGCTCTATAACCTGCTCGAAGGCGGGCGATCGGGCTCGGTCGATGCGGGGCGGCTGATCGGCATCATCGTCGCAGTGGTGCTGCTGGTCCTGTTCATCTGCTTCATGGAGCGTGCGCAGCGGCGCATCCTGATCCAATACCCCAAGCGCCAGACCCAGCGGGGAATGCAGGCGGAGCGCAGCCACCTCCCGCTGAAAATCAACACCGCGGGCGTCATCCCGCCGATTTTCGCCAGTTCCTTGCTGCTGATGCCGCTGACGGTGACGCAGTTCGCAGGGAAAGCGACCGCCAATGCGGATACGTGGTGGGGCAGCATCGTGCTGACGCTCAACCAGTATCTCCAGCACGGGTCGCCGGTGTACATGCTGCTCTATGGCGCGGGCATCGTGTTCTTCTCGTTCTTCTATACCGCGGTGGTGTTCAACCCGGAGGAGACGGCGGACAACCTGAAGCGCTATGGCGGGTTCGTCCCCGGCATCCGCCCGGGCAAGAACACCGAGATCTACTTCGATTACGTTCTGACGCGCATCACCGTGATCGGCGCGGCCTATCTGGCGATCATCTGCCTGCTGCCCGAATACCTCGTGTCGGCGTTGCAGATCCCCTTCTATCTCGGCGGAACCAGCCTGTTGATCGTCGTCAACGTGACGATGGACACGGTGACGCAGATCCAGTCGCACCTGCTCGCGCATCAATATGGCGACCTGATCAAGAAAGCGAAGCTGAAGGGCGCGCGGCTGCGTTAGGCGCGGGGCGAGACTAAGGGGAGAGGGGCGCTCGTGAACATCATTCTGTTGGGGCCGCCGGGCGCGGGCAAGGGAACGCAGGCGGCGCGGCTGGTGGCGGAGCGCGGCATGGTACAGCTGTCCACCGGCGATATGCTGCGCGCCGCGGTCAAGGCGGGAACGCCGACCGGCCTGCGCGCCAAGGCGGTGATGGAGGCGGGCGAGCTCGTCTCCGACGCGATCGTCTCCGCGCTGATCGGCGAGCGGCTTGATGAGGGGGACACCGCTTCGGGGGTGATCTTCGACGGCTTCCCGCGCACCGCGCCGCAGGTCGAGGCGCTCGACCTGCTCCTGTCCGAGCGCGGCCAGTCGCTCCACCAGGTGATCGAGCTGGAGGTGGACGAGGCGGTGCTGACCCACCGTGTCGTCGGTCGCTTCACCTGCGCGCATTGCGGCGAGGGCTATCACGACGAGTTCAAGCGCCCGGTTGTCGCGGGCGTGTGCGACGTCTGCGCCTCGACCGAGTTCAAGCGCCGCCCCGACGACAATGCCGAGACGGTGCACACACGTATGGATGAGTATCGCGCCAAGACCGCGCCGATCCTGCCGCTGTACGAGGCGCGCGGGCTGGTCCACCGCGTCGACGGCATGGCGGAGATCGAGACGGTGGCGCGCGGGATCGCATCGCTGCTCGACGCCGCGCCGATGGCGGTGCGCTAGGTCGCTTCTCGAGATGACGCGCTTGTCACAGTCGCGTCACCGCCCGATTATAACGCCGACGTTAGACCGGTACTTAGGTGGTGGGTTGCCGCACGCAGGCCCGCCGCTCCCGTTCGGCGTCCGTCACTCCCGGGGACGCCGAAGCCGGCGGGAAGCGCCCGGTTTCCCGCCGGCTTACCTCCGAGGCGCGCAATGAGCCGCAAGATCCTGATCGTCGAGGACGACGCCGCCACCACCGGCTATCTGCAAAAGGGGCTGGTCGAGGCCGGGTTCGTGGTCGAAATGTGCCGCGACGGGCGCGACGGCCTGTTCCTCGCCAGTGAGGGCATCTTCGACCTGGTCGTCGCGGACCGGATGCTGCCCGGGCTCGACGGCGTCGCGATGGTGAGCGCGATCCGCGCGGCGGGGCTCACCACCCCGGTGCTGATGCTCTCCGCGCTGACCGCGGTCGACGACCGCGTCGACGGGCTCAAGGGGGGCGCGGACGATTACCTCTGCAAGCCGTTCTCCTTCGCCGAGCTGCTCGCGCGGATCGAGGCGCTGGTGCGCCGGTCGGACCGGATCGGCGCGGAGCCGCAGAAGACGCGATTGACCGTCGGCGACCTCGAGATCGACCTGCTCGCCCGCTCCGTTCACCGCGCGGGCCGCATGATCCCCGTCGGCGCGCGCGAGTTCAACAT
>CALMGC010000058.1:3359-3933 GCA_937863505.1 uncultured Sphingomonadales bacterium
GCACGCGGGCCAGGTCGTCACCCGCACGATGATGCTGGAGAAGATCTGGAACTACCATTTCGACCCGGGCAGCAACGTGGTCGACGTGCATATCGGCCGGTTGCGCCGCAAGCTGGAGGAGGGGTTCGCCGCGCCGATCCTCCATACGGTGCGCGGCGCGGGGTATCGGCTGTCGGCGGAGGCGTGACACGCCGGTTGTCGGTCACGGCGCGGATCGCGCTGTTGTCGATCGCGCTGGCGCTGGTCGCCAATCTCGCGCTGGTCGGGTTCGTGTGGCGGCAAACGCATGACGAGGCGATCCAGGCGATCCGCCGCGACACGATCGAGCAATCGGACGCGATCTTAGACAATTACCGCACCGGCGGGCGCGCCGGGCTGACCGATGCGGTGGAGGACGCGCGCGAGCGGGGCGACGCGTCGCTGGCGGTGATGCTGTTCGACGCGGGCGGGCGGCGCGTCGGCGGCTTCGGCCCCGCGCACCTGCTGGTCAGCCCGCTCGGCCCGCCGGGGTTCCGCATCGCGCGCATCGGCGACGCCGCGCCCTGGTCGGCGGCGGAGGCGGGCTATGTGCTGC
>CALMGC010000059.1 GCA_937863505.1 uncultured Sphingomonadales bacterium
CCTATCTCGAACAGGTCAGGTGCGAATACGGCGTTGCGGTTGGCCTGCGATTTCTGAACTGCTAGGCCGGGCATTTCCTCGCTCAATGAAGGCGACACGTTGCGGTTGGCCTGCGATTTCTGAACTGCTAGGCCCGGAGTATTTGCTCAAGTATTATGATCGGGGTTGCGGTTGGCCTGCGATTTCTGAACTGCTAGGCCCGGACCTAGCCGCCCTCGGCGAAGCGGTAAGTTGCGGTTGGCCTGCGATTTCTGAACTGCTAGGCCCCGTATTCGATCGTGTTGGTGCCGTGCAAAGTTGCGGTTGGCCTGCGATTTCTGAACTGCTAGGCCACGTCGTTGGGCATAGCGTCGGCGATCGCCGTTGCGGTTGGCCTGCGATTTCTGAACTGCTAGGCCCGTGGTATGCCGCGCCCGCCGTAGTGAGCGGTTGCGGTTGGCCTGCGATTTCTGAACTGCTAGGCCGAGAGGCTGGCGCATGACGAAGCGTCTTAGGTTGCGGTTGGCCTGCGATTTCTGAACTGCTAGGCCCCAGCAGCTCGTCGACCGGCGTGCTGAGATGTTGCGGTTGGCCTGCGATTTCTGAACTGCTAGGCCGCGCGACGTGTACTTCAAGGGCGACAGGGTGTTGCGGTTGGCCTGCGATTTCTGAACTGCTAGGCCGTGCAGCCGATCCTGTTCCGGGAACTGGTGGTTGCGGTTGGCCTGCGATTTCTGAACTGCTAGGCCATCCCACGCCGCGCGGCGCTCGTCGAAGGCGTTGCGGTTGGCCTGCGATTTCTGAACTGCTAGGCCGCTGCACCTGACCAACAACCTCCCATACATGTTGCGGTTGGCCTGCGATTTCTGAACTGCTAGGCCCAGCGCGATGGGCTTGCCAGCGGAGTTTGGGTTGCGGTTGGCCTGCGATTTCTGAACTGCTAGGCCAACGCGGTGCGTCTGGTCCTGGTGTTTCCAGTTGCGGTTGGCCTGCGATTTCTGAACTGCTAGGCCCGGGCGCGGCACCGGCAAATCGTCGTTCAAGTTGCGGTTGGCCTGCGATTTCTGAACTGCTAGGCCCGCGAGGCTGTTGCCGTCGATCCCTTCCATGTTGCGGTTGGCCTGCGATTTCTGAACTGCTAGGCCCGTCTCCTTCACCGTCCCCGGCCTGCCCGAGTTGCGGTTGGCCTGCGATTTCTGAACTGCTAGGCCTCAGCAGCCCCGAGCTCTGCGAAAGCAGGGGTTGCGGTTGGCCTGCGATTTCTGAACTGCTAGGCCGTCTCACCGCAGGTGCGCAAGCCTATCTCTGTTGCGGTTGGCCTGCGATTTCTGAACTGCTAGGCCAGGTGCCGATACCGTCCTTGATGCCCGCGTGTTGCGGTTGGCCTGCGATTTCTGAACTGCTAGGCCTATCTCGAACAGGTCAGGTGCGAATACGGCGTTGCGGTTGGCCTGCGATTTCTGAACTGCTAGGCCGGGCATTTCCTCGCTCAATGAAGGCGACACGTTGCGGTTGGCCTGCGATTTCTGAACTGCTAGGCCCGGAGTATTTGCTCAAGTATTATGATCGGGGTTGCGGTTGGCCTGCGATTTCTGAACTGCTAGGCCCGGACCTAGCCGCCCTCGGCGAAGCGGTAAGTTGCGGTTGGCCTGCGATTTCTGAACTGCTAGGCCCACCGTCACCCCGGGTCAGGCCCGGGGTGAGTTGCGGTTGGCCTGCGATTTCTGAACTGCTAGGCCGGATGTGGCCGCAACTCGTTCACTTGGAACGGGAAAACACCACATCCGGCCCAGTTTTTTCGCCCAAGCCGGTCAGAATAGCGCAAGCTGGTCCGGATTTTTTCTAGGCTGCTTCCGTCGCTGCGCAGAAAATCGCACGATGTTCTCATATTGTTTGTCAGTGAACGTAAGCACATGGACGTCGCCCTTCTCCGGCAAGTTCCGCTCGATCCGCTTCAGGTGGGCCTCGTAACTGTCCTTGCCGTTGCAGAAACGCGCATACACGGAAAGTTGGCTCATCTCAAAACCTTGGTCGAGCAGGAACCCCCGAAACTTTGTAGCCCCGCGCATCTGCGTCTTGGTGCCGACGGGCAGGTCGAACATGACGAAAATCCACATCAGCCGGTAACCGCTGAGGTGGCCCGCGTCATTCATCGCCGTCCCACGACTCGAGCGGGCGAGCGAGCGCGCTCCACTCGAACGCGGTCGGCGGGTCGAACAAGGCGAGCTCCGGCGTGCCCGACTCGAAGCTGCGCGAGAGCGATTGGGCGAGTCGCGCCGCCGCAACCGACACGGGCGAGGTCTCGCCACCGACTCGCAGATCGAACGCGATCAGCCGTGCGAATCGGCGCTTGAGCGGCGGGTCGAGCGCGTCCGCGCCCTGGCCGAGCATCGCCAGCACCAGCGCATCGACCAATGGGCGGAACGGCTCGACCAGATCGTCGGCGAGCGCGAAGGCGTTGCCGCGATTGGCGTGGTGGATGCCGATCGTCGGGTGAAGCCCGGCCGCGACCACGGCGCGGGCGACGGTCGCGCGCATCACCGCATAGCCATAGTTGAGCAGGGCGTTCGCGCCGCCCGAGTCGCGGTCGCGGCGGAAGTCGGCCCCCATCAGCGCGGGCCAATAGCGGCGCGCGGCCTGCGCCTCGATGTTGTCGGGGTCGCCCGAGCGGACGCGGCGGGCGAGCAGGTCGAATGCGCCCGCCTCCGCCGCGCCGCGCGCGGACAGCAACGAGCCCTGCATCGCGATCTTCGCGACCACCACGCGCCGCCAGAGCTGCTTGGCGAGCGGCCGCCCCGCTTCCCATTGCGCGCGCATCTTCGCGCCCTGCGCATGGTGGCCAGCGAGCGGAAGCGTGACGGCGACGGGCGAATGGTTGGACGCGCAGAACACGATCGGCGCGCCGCGCTCGGCCAGCGCGGCGACGACGTTGCCCGTCCAGTTGACGCCATGCGCATGGACGATCACCGCCGCGATGTCGTCGAACGCGACCCGCCCAACTTCCTCGCGCTCACGCGAAACGATCAGAAAGCCGCGATATACCGACAAGCTGGACCCATCGGTCGCGATGTCGACGATGCGGTCCAACGCGTCACCCCCACGTGCGAAGTTAGGCGGGCTTGGGCGGCCTGTCAGCGCGGGCCGGGGTCGAACACTCTCCCCAATGGATCAATCCGGACTTGACGGGCTTTGACGTTTCTCAGCCCGCCAGTAGAGGTATTGATATAGCGGAACGGATCCGTGTCCTGCGGGGAAGCATCACGGGCCTTAAGCGGGCCGGCCTCATTTGCTGTCGCGAGCTGCATCGTACCTATCCTCGAGAACTTAACGACTCTGACAAGTTCGCGAGGGCCGCCGTCCCGCTCGACCGCCAGCATGTCGTTCTGGCGCAGGCTCAGCACCTTCTTCGCCGCCGGGTGCGGACGGCGACCTGTCTGGTCGGGCTGGTGCGCGTCGAACATCGAGACAATGTCCGACACCCACTTGCCATCGGGCAGCCGCCACACGTCGAACCGCGCATTCGAGTCCCCCTTGTACGCCTTGTACGCCCGTCCGCTCTTGTCGCGGACCGGAATGACGTTGAGCGGTTCGCGGACGCGGACCCGGCGGATGCCCTTGTAATCGGGGTGTTCGTCGCGGAAGCGGGCCAGCGCTCGCTCATATTCCTTGCCGGTCAGCCCATCGGTTGCGCGGTGGAGCGCGTCTCGGAGCAGCGGGTCGGGAATCCGATCCGGATTGGAGAGGTCTCCCGGTTTGAGGCTCATCAGCGGCACGCGGTGAACGACGATCGGCGTCTTGCCGTCCGGGGCCACCTCGCCGGTGAAACCGTACGCGGTGTCGTTGTGAAGCCGTCCGGCGGTGGTGTCGTGACCCGGCTTGGGCATACCCTTGCGACCGTGATCTGGCTTGTGACTGACGATCACGGCGGCGAGCTTGTCACGCAGGTCTTCGCGGAAGTTCGGCCAAGGCTGGTCTAAGCCCTCGAACAGCCGGTCGAGGTCGCGGTCCTCCGCCTGCCCCGCCGTGCGCGCGATCTCGTTGAGCAACCCGCGCGTCGTCACCGCCGTCACCGCCGCGTCGATCGCGTGGTGGCGGTGGTCGAGCCGGTTCTTGGGCGCGTCGCTATGCTTGTTGTCGACGAAGTTGTGATCGGGAAGCAGGCTGTTGAGCCCCCATAGCCGGCGCAGCATCGCGGTCATCCGGCCGGGGACGACGTAGACGCTGCCCTCGTCCTTGTCGGCGTAAAGGCTGGACAAATACGTCCGCGCCATCCGCGACAGGTACTGCGTGTCCGTAAGCTGGCGGGCGATAAAGCCGCCGTCCTTTTCCACCCGCGCCATCGCGTCAGGACCGAACCGCCATTGCTTGCTCTTGTGCAGCCGGGCGACCTGGGCGGTGATCGTATCCCAGCGATCGGTGCCGCCCCATTTCTCCCATGGCGTCTTGTTAGCCTTGGCGCGGTTGCAGCCGCGGTGCGCGACGACCTTGTTGCCCGCGCTGTCGTCGAGCGAGCGTGAGTACGGGATGATGTGGTCGATATCCGCCCCGCCCTGCGCGTCGAACAGCAGTCGGATGCCGATCGGCTCGCCGCAATAAGGGCAGCGGCGGTCGAGGGTATTAGCCGGATTGAGCTCCTCCCACATCCGCATCAGCATCCGGTTCGCGCCGTTATCGGCGAAGCCTTCCTGCGCCAGCTTCTCCCCGCGCGCGATCGCCGCCGCCGTGTCGCGGCGGATGCGCGTGTTATGCTCTTCCTTATCCTTGTCGTTGAGCTTCAGTTCGCGGGCGAGCTCGACGACGATCTCGTCGGGGCGACCATGGACCTTGATGACCGCGTTGACGAGCTTCTCGAGCTGGCGGAGCCCGATATGGACGGTGGGGTTGGTGATCTTGCCAAAGCGCTTTTCCTGCTCGTCATGAGCCAGCGGCGCGGGCGCGATTTGATTGGAGAGTATCTCGCCGTAGTAGGGGAGGCCCTTGCTGTAATCGACCCCATCGCGCCGGTCGGAATGGTGCTGCGTCAGTCCTCGTTTCACGGCCTTGTCAGCGGTGATAACTCGCCCGTCCTCGTCCAAGTACCGTTCAAGCTCGGTGATCACCGCCCGCGTAGCCGTCAAGCCTAACCGACCGTAACCCTCCGGCAGAGAACGAGAGGCAATCTCGGCTTGAGCAATTTGCCCCTCGGTCAAACTATGTTCAACCCGGAGGTACTCATGAAGCTTTTCGGGGGACTCCTCGTTGAGTAAGCGATCGATCACCGCAAGCTGGCTATCAAGCGGCATGTTCGGCCACGCATTTCCGAATAACTTCTTGTGAGCCATCGTCGCATAGACCACGTCGCCGAGCAGCGTTTTACGAGTCTCGGAGTCCTTGTTGAAGCGCTCACCCGACTGTAGGCACAGTTCCTTCGTCAACGTGGCGAAGGTTGGTTCTTTTGTCACCTTTAACACTCGTATCAAGCGGTCTCGCTCGTCTCGCGTCAGATCACGATCGACCTGCCCAGGAGAAACAACCTTGAGGTGATTGACCTCCTCGTAAAGTCGGCGCTGCTGAAAAAGCGGGTGCCATTTCGGCAGACGCTTTTCGTCAGCACCGACGCTGCCAAGTCCAGCGTAACTGCATAAGCCTACCTCCTGCTCTTTGAGCGGGCGCTGGAAAAAGAGCGCACGGTAAAGGGCATCTCGCGCCTCGTCAGGCGTGGTGCTTTGATCGCGCCCTGCCCACTCCTTCAACTCGTCCCATGTGCGCGCGCTGCTGGTCATCATACCGCGATGATGCTTCGCCTGCTCCTCCCAAATGCGGCGGAACTCGTACTCATAATGGCTCCGCTGGGGATAAAAGTCGTAAACTTGACTTTCCCCATTCATACGAACGCGAGCGGCGCTTCCGTCTTCAAGACGCTTGGCCAGGAACGCTCCCAAAGTTTCGGCTTTGGCCGCTTTCATCGCCGCATCGAGCGACTTACGCCCTGCCTCGACAACCCCGTCCTTGTTGTCGCTGCTCTTGCGCTCCGCCTTGCGGTTCGACTTGAATCCGCGCCGCTGGTTGAGGTGGAACAGCGCGCGGCCGATCTCGTACGGCTCGAGCCGACGCTCCAGCGCCTCGGCGCGCAGCTTGTACGGGTCGAGGTCGGCGAGCAGCTTCGCCTCGTCCGCGTCGGCGGGCATCAGCTTGTGCTCGACCAGCGCGTCCATGAACGCCGACCGCCGCCCGATGTAACGATCCCGCCGACGCCTCATCCCGCGGGCCAAGCGACGAGCAGCGGCGAGTGGCAGACCTTCACCCCCGTTCTTGGGTGGCTCACGCCCATTCGAGAAGATGCGGACGCCGATGTCGACGATCCTCGTCCCCGACGTGTGATCGTCGTCATAGTCGGTCAGGCACCAGCCGATGCTATTCGTGCCCATGTCGAGCCCCAGCCGCCGCTTTGCCATTATCGCCCCGTCTCCCGCGCCGCCGAGCGGCCCCAAGCTGGGTTGTGCCCTCGCGCGAGGCGGAACGAAAGCGGAAACTTGCGCCATATCAGCTGCCCGAAATCTCCAATGCGGATGCGATTACCCGCTTGACGAGCCACGCCGGATTGGGCATCTCAAGACCGTTCAGAAATCGCAGGCTGGCTGTTAACAAGCAGTTTGACTGCACCAAATAAGGGCGATCCTACGGGGTCGCCTTTTTTGTTTGCGCCTAGCGCGTCACCTCGTGCGCGAACGCCGCCATGTCCGCCAGCACCGGCGCGCGGCCCCGGAACGGCTTGGCCACCGCGGTGAGGAGCCCGACATGGCCCACCCCCGGATAGCGCCGCCGCTCCACCCGCACCCCCGCCGCCGTCAGCCGCGCGGCGAGCGCGTCGCTGTTGCGCGGCTGGACCAGCGTGTCCTTGTCGCCCGTCGCCAGCAACGCAGGCGGGTCCCCCGCGCCCGCGAACGTCACCGGCTGCGTCAGCTTCGGGTCGGGCGCATCGCCGAACGTCGCGCGCGTCACCGGCCCGTCGAGGATGAAATCGTACGGTCCCGCCAGCCCGATCCACCCGCGCACATAGCGCCGGTCCGCGCCAAGCCATCTCGGGTCGGTCGCCAGCATCGCGGCGTTGTACGCGCCCGCCGAATGGCCGGCGAGCACCAACCGATCGGGGTCGCCGCCGACCTCCGCCGCGTGGACGCGTACCCAGCGCACCGCAGCGGCGTTGTCCTGCAGGAACGCGGGGAAGCGCACCCGCGGCACCAGCCGATAGTCGGGCACCGCCACCACGAACCCGCGCGCGGCCAGCGCCCGCCCGACGAACGCATAGCCGCGCTTCGTGCCCGAGTTCCACGAGCCGCCGTAGTAGAACACGATGACCGGCAGCGCCCCGCTCGCCCCCTGCGGGGCGTAGACGTCGAGGCGCTGGCGCGGGTCTGGGCCGAACGCCGCGTCGCGCGCGACCAGCCGCACGCCGCCGTCCTTGGGCACGACCGCATTGAACGCGCGCAGCGGTGAGCAGGCCGCCGCGAGCAGCCCCAGCACGCCGCCGACCACCCTACCCCGCCCCAATCTCAATGCCTTGCTCCTTTTGCCAAACCAATATAGATCATCGCAATCGACGCGATTTCGCGCAAGTCAGGCTTGGTCCCGGTCGTCCGACCTTGACGGGCCAGCGATTGCTGCAAAGCAACGACATAGGTTCGCTCGCCGCGTAAAGGATCGAAAGGCGCTCGCCAATCGTTCGCGCATGGCAAATTTGTTCAGCAAGGAGTCACAGGTGCACGGATCAGGCTTTTCCCCGACGCTGTCCGGCACCGATTCCGTCCCGCCGCTGATCTGTTTCTCGCACCTGCGCTGGGATTTCGTCACCCAGCGCCCGCAGCATCTGATGCGCCGCTTCGCCGCCGACCGGCGGGTGTTCTTCTGGGAAGAGGCGCAGCCGACCGACTATCCGCAACCTTTCCTCGAAGTGTTCCCCCACGCCGGCGCGAACGTCGTCGCGCTGCGCCCGCAAATCCCTGCCGGGTGGGACCGCGCGCGCGAGGAAGCGGCGTTGCGCGACCTGCTCGACCATTTCGTCGCCACCACCCGGATGAGCGGCGACCCGCTGCTGTGGTTCTACACGCCGATGATGTGGGGCTTCGCGCGCCACCTCGCCGCCTCGGCGGTGGTCTATGACTGCATGGACGAACTGGCCGCGTTCAAGGGCGCGGACCCCGAGCTGGTTTCGCGCGAGAAGCAGCTGCTCGCGCGCGCCGACGCCGTGTTCACCGGCGGCTACAGCCTTTACGAGGCGAAGCGCGGCAGCCACCCCAACGTCCACCCCTTCCCCTCCGCCGTCGACGTCGCCCATTTCGCGACCGCCCGCGCGGGCGTCGCGGACCCGGCGGACCAGGCCGCGATCCCCGCGCCGAGGCTCGGCTTCTACGGCGTGATCGACGAACGGCTCGACCTCGGGCTGATCGATGCGGTCGCGGCGGCGCGGCCCGACTGGTCGCTGGTGATGATCGGGCCGGTGATGAAGATCGACCCTGCCACCCTGCCCCGCCGCGCCAATATCCACTGGCTCGGCGGCAAGGACTATGCGGAGCTGCCCGCGTATCTCTCGGGCTGGAACGTCGCGCTGATGCCCTTCGCGATCAACGAGGCGACGCGGTTCATCTCGCCCACCAAGACGCCCGAATATCTCGCGGGCGGCTGCCCGGTGGTGTCGACGCCGATCACCGATGTCATCCGCCATTATGGCGACATTGACGCGGTCCGCATCGCCGCCGACGCGCCCGCCTTCATCGCCGCGTGCGAAGCGGCGCTGGCCATGCCCCGCACGGGCGCGTGGCGCGACGCGGCCGACCGGCTGCTCGCCAACCAAAGCTGGGACAGGACCTATACCGCCATGAAGACCGAAATCGCGCGCGCCACCGAAGCGCGCCGCCGCCCGGCGGGCACCGTCGCCAACGACACGCCCAAGAACGCCGGGCGCGCGCCCGCGCTTCGCTCGAGCCGCCCGCATTACGATGCGTTGGTGGTCGGCGCGGGCTTTGCGGGCTCCGTATTCGCCGAGCGGCTCGCCGCGGGCTCGGGCAAGCGAACGCTGGTGATCGACCGCCGCCGTCATATCGCGGGCAATGCGTTCGACCATCTCAATGCTGCGGGCGTGCTGATTCACCAATACGGCCCGCACATCTTCCACACCAACTCGGCGGAGGTGTTCGATTACCTCTCGCGCTTCACCAAGTGGCGGCAGTACGAGCATCGCGTGCTTGCGGACGTGCGCGGCCAGCTGGTGCCGATGCCGATCAACCGCACGACGCTGAACAAGCTCTACGGGCTGGACCTGACCAGCGACGAGCAGGCGGCGGCGTTCCTCGCCAGCCGCGCGGAGCCGGTGGCGGACATCCGCACCTCGCGCGACGTGGTCGTCTCCGCGGTCGGACGCGAGCTCTACGAGACCTTCTTCCAGGGCTATACCCGCAAGCAATGGGGGCTCGATCCGAGCGAGCTCGACAAGGCGGTGACGGCACGCGTGCCGACGCGGACCAGCACCGACGACCGTTATTTCACCGACACCTATCAGGCGATGCCGCTTCACGGCTTCACCGCGATGTTCGAGAACATGCTCGACCATCCCAATATCACCGTCCAGACCGGCGTCGACGCCGCCGACGTGATGAAGGATGTGCGCGTCGACCACACCGTCTATACCGGCCCGATCGACGAGTATTTCGGCCACCGCTTCGGCAAGCTGCCCTATCGCAGCCTGCACTTCCAGCACGAGACGCACGACCGGGAGGTGTTTCAGCCGGTCGCGGTGGTGAACTATCCCGATGAGGCGACGCCGTACACGCGCATCACCGAATACAAGTATCTCACCGGGCAGGTGAACCCGAAGACGAGCATCACCTACGAGTTCCCGCGCGCGGAGGGCGACCCTTATTACCCGATCCCGCGCGAGGAGAATCAGCGGCTGTTCAAACGCTATGAGGCGCTGGCGATCGCGGAAGCGAATGTGAGCTTTGTCGGGCGGCTCGCCACCTATCGCTACTACAATATGGACCAGGTGGTCGGCCAGGTGCTCGCCGCCTATCGCCGCCTCGCCGCGCGCAAGGCCGAACCCGCGACCGCGGCGGCGGTGCCCGCCTAAGGCGCACGGAGCTGAGTTGTCTTAGCTCCGAGACGCCGCAGGCCCGCCGGCGTCGGGGTCCCCGCAAAGTAGTACTTTGCGGGGTGCCCCGCGGGTCGCCTAAGCGAACCCGTCCGACGTCACGGGATTTGGTCCCGTGACGGTCGCAACAGGGCGACCCCGGTTGCGTCCCCGCGCGTTCTGTCCGAAGACGCCCGGCGCAACCGGGAGCCGCCATGTCCTCGACCCTAGCCGAACTCGACCGCCGCCGCACCGCCGCCCGGGCGGGCGGAGGTGAAAAGCGCGTCGCCGCCCAGCACGCCAAGGGCAAGCTTACCGCGCGCGAGCGGCTGGACGTGCTGCTCGACGAGGGGTCGTTCGAGGAGCTCGACATGTTTGTCGAGCACAACGCGGTCGACTTCGGCATGGCCGAGCAGATGATCCCGGGGGACGGCGTCGTCACCGGATCGGGGACGATCAACGGACGGCTGGTGTTCGTGTTCAGCCAGGACTTCACCGTGTTCGGCGGCTCGCTGTCGGAGCGGCACGCGGGCAAGATCTGCAAGATCATGGACATGGCGATGAAGGTCGGCGCGCCGGTGATCGGGCTCAACGACTCCGGCGGCGCGCGCATTCAGGAGGGCGTGGCGTCGCTCGGCGGCTACGCCGAGGTGTTCCAGCGCAACGTGCTCGCCTCGGGCGTGGTGCCGCAGCTCAGCCTAATCATGGGCCCGTGCGCGGGCGGCGCGGTTTACAGCCCGGCGATGACCGACTTCATCTTCATGGTAAAGGACTCGTCCTACATGTTCGTGACCGGCCCCGACGTGGTCAAGACGGTGACTAACGAGGTCGTGACGCAGGAACAGCTCGGCGGTGCGGTGACGCACACCACCAAGACCAGCGTCGCCGACCTCGCGCTGGAGAACGACATCGAGGCGCTGCTGGCGGCGCGCGACTTCATCGGTTTTCTGCCCGCGTCGAACCGCGAGGGCGTGCCCGAACGGCCGACGGCGGACCCGTGGGACCGGGTGGAGGAGAGCCTCGACACGCTCATCCCCGCCAGCGCCAGCCAGCCCTACGACATGCACGAGCTGATCCGGAAGACGGTCGATGAGGGCGACTTCTTCGAGGTGCAGCCCGCGCATGCGGCCAACATCATCACCGGTTTCGGGCGCGTCGAGGGGCGCACGGTCGGCTTCGTCGCCAACCAGCCGACTGTGCTCGCGGGCGTGCTCGACATCAACTCGGCCAAGAAGGCGGCGCGGTTCGTGCGCTTCTGCGACGCGTTCGAGATCCCGATCGTGACGTTCGTCGATGTGCCGGGGTTCCTCCCCGGCACCGCGCAGGAGCATAACGGCATCATCAAGCATGGCGCCAAGCTGCTGTTCGCCTATGCCGAGGCGACCGTGCCCAAGATCACCGTGATCACGCGCAAGGCCTATGGCGGCGCGTATGACGTGATGGCGAGCAAGCACCTGCGCGGCGACCTCAACTATGCCTGGCCGACCGCGGAGATCGCGGTGATGGGCGCAAAGGGCGCGGTGGAGATCATCTTCCGTGGGCGCACCCCCGAGGAGATTGCCGAGCGCACGGCGGAGTATGAGGCGCGCTTCGCCAACCCGTTCGTGGCGGCGAGCAAGGGCTTTATCGACGAGGTGATCCAGCCGCACTCGACCCGGCGACGCGTCGCGCTGGGGTTGCGGAAGCTACGTGGCAAGCACTTGGAAAACCCGTGGAAGAAGCATGACAACATCCCGTTGTGAGCGGCTTGACTACACATTATAAGGTTATGTGAAGGAGCCGACCCATGCAGACCGAACGCGTGACTTTTCTGACCACGCCCGACCATAAGGCGGCGCTGGATGCGTTCGCTGCCACCAATCGTATGTCAGTCGGTCACGTCGTCCGTGAGGCGACGACGCGCTACGTCGCCGAAGGTGAGCTGGGCGAAGAGGAGCGTTTCAAGCTGTTAATACAAGAACTTGATCACGCACTTCCGGCAATGCACGAAGCGCTGGACCGCGCCATCGCCGGGCAGCAACGGCTTCGCGCCGACATAGACCAGAGGTTGCGTGAGGCAGGACTTCTCGCATGAGCTGGCTTGGTGATGCGATGAAGACGATCGAGTCGGTCGTCCTGCTCCGAAGCAAGGTGGAGCAACTCAATTTAGAGCTTTACGCCACAAACAGGAAAGTCGAGCAGGTGATTGGCACGATCATTCAGGTTGACCGGCGGCTGATCAGACTTGAGACCATCGAGGAGATGCGGTCCGGTGCCAAACCGCTTCCGAGGATTGAAGGATGACCCTAGGCCGCCTCAACCATGTCGGCGTAGCGACGCCCTCTATCGAGCGGTCCGTCGAGACCTACCGCACCCTGCTCGGTGCCCACGCGATCGGGGAACCGTTCGACCTGCCCGCGCAGGGAGTGCGCGTGTGCTTCGTCGATGCGCCGAACACGCAGGTCGAGCTGATCGAACCCTATGACGAGACCTCGCCGATCGCTGGGTTCCTGCGCAAGAACCCCGCAGGCGGGCAGCATCACCTTTGCTTCGAGGTGCCCGACATCGGCGTGGCGGTCGCCGACCTCAAGGCGAAGGGCGCGACCGTGCTCGGCGAACCGCGCATCGGCGCGCATGGGACGCCGATTGTGTTCATCCACCCACGCGACATGGGCGGGCTCTTGGTCGAGCTGATGGAAACGCCGCGCGGTGACCACGCATGAGCTACGCTCACATCCTCTCCGAACGGCGCGGCGACGTGCTCGTGCTGACGCTCAACCGGCCCGGGCGGCTCAACGCCGCGCCGCCCGCGATGTTTGTCGAGCTACGCGAAGCAATGGCCGCGCTCGACGGCGCGCGCGCGGTACTGATTGCGGGGGCGGGGCGAGCATTCTGCTCGGGCGCGGATGTGGGCGGTGGCGCGCTCGGGGCGGACAATCCGGGCGAGGCGACGTTCGAGGCGCTGACGAAGCGCTACAACCCCACGCTCGCCGCCATTGCGGACCTGCCGGTTCCGATCGTCAGCGCGGTGCGGGGCCCGGCGGCGGGCATTGGCTGTTCGCTCGCGCTCGCCGCCGATTTCTGCGTCGCGAGCGAGACGGCGTATTTTCTGCAAGCGTTCGTCAATATCGGCCTCGTCCCTGACGGCGGCGCGTCGTGGATGCTCCCTCGACTGATCGGGCGCGCGCGGGCGGCGGAGATGACCATGCTCGGAGAGCGTGTCCCCGCCGCAAAGGCACTGGATTGGGGCATGATCCATCGCGTCGTCGCGGACGATGCGCTCGACACCGAAGCGTTCGCGCTGGCGGAGCGGCTCGCGCGCGGGCCGACGGTGGCGCTGGGGCTGATGCGGCGGGGGCTAACCCACGCGCTCGAGACGGACTACGCCACGGCCATGCAGGCGGAGGCGGAGGCGCAGCGGGCGGCGCGCGGCAGCGCGGATTCGGAGGAAGGTGGCCGCGCGTTTCTCGGGAAACGCCTTCCGGCGTTCTCCGGGCATTGACCCCTTCGACAAGCCCATCCCGATCGGTCTAGGAGCACGGCATGGCCGATCACACCAATGTTGACCCGTCCCTCGCCGCGCCGGGCGAGGACCCGGGCGTTCCGCCGCGCGAGAGCGGCGCGCCCGCGCCCGCGATGGCGCATCCGACGCTCGCCGCCTGGGAAAGCGCCGCGGCGAAGGAGGTAAAGGGCAAGGACCTTACCTGGCACACACCGGAGGGGATCGCGGTCAAGCCGCTCTACACGGCGGAGGACGTCACCACCGACCCCGGCCTGCCCGGCTTCGCGCCGTTCACGCGGGGCGTCCGCGCGTCGATGTATGCCGGGCGACCGTGGACGATTCGCCAATATGCAGGCTTCTCGACCGCGGAGGAGAGCAACGCGTTCTACCGCCGCAATCTCGCCGCCGGGCAGAAGGGGCTGTCGGTCGCGTTCGATCTCGCGACGCATCGCGGCTATGACAGCGACCACCCGCGCGTCACCGGCGATGTCGGCAAGGCAGGCGTCGCGATCGACACCGTCGAGGATATGAAGATCCTGTTCGACGGCATTCCGCTCGATCAGATGTCGGTCAGCATGACCATGAACGGTGCGGTGATCCCCATCCTCGCCTTTTTCATCGTTGCGGGCGAGGAACAGGGCGTGCCCCGCGCCAAGCTCGACGGGACCATCCAGAACGACATCCTCAAGGAGTTCATGGTCCGCAACACCTATATCTACCCGCCTGACCCTTCCATGCGGATCATCGCCGACATCTTCGGCTATACCGCCAGCCAGATGCCCAAGTTCAACAGCATCTCCATTTCCGGCTACCATATGCAGGAGGCGGGCGCGACGCAGCTGCAGGAGCTGGCCTTCACCATCGCCGACGGCATGGAATATGTGAAGCAAGGCGTCGCGTCGGGGCTCGATATCGACAAGTTCGCAGGAAGGCTGTCCTTTTTCTTCGCGATCGGCATGAACTTCTTCATGGAAGTGGCGAAGCTGCGCGCGGCGCGGGTGTTGTGGCATCGCGCGATGACGCAATTGGGCGCGAAGGATGAGCGCTCCAAGATGCTTCGCACCCACTGCCAGACGTCGGGCGTGTCACTGACCGAGCAGGACCCGTACAACAACGTCATCCGCACCACGATCGAGGCGATGGCGGCGATGCTGGGGGGCACGCAGTCGCTCCACACCAACGCGCTCGACGAGGCGATCGCGCTCCCCACCGACTTCTCCGCCCGCATCGCGCGCAACACGCAGATCGTGCTGCAGGAAGAGACGGGCATGACGCACGTCGTCGATCCGCTGGGCGGCAGCTATTATGTCGAAAGCCTGACGCAGAGCCTGGTCGACGAGGCCTGGGCGATCATCGAGCGGGTGCAGCGCGAGGGCGGGATGGCGCGCGCGGTCGCGGCGGGCTGGCCCAAGGCGATGATCGAGGAAGCCTCGGCGGCGCGCCA
>CALMGC010000060.1 GCA_937863505.1 uncultured Sphingomonadales bacterium
GCGCGGGTGGCGGTGGCGGCGGGTCCGCCGGGCAGGGCGGCTGACGCGCAAGCAATGGGTCCGTCCCGCCTTTTCATCCTGCGGCCGGTCGCGACAGCGCTGTTCATGGTCGCGATACTCTTGGCGGGGCTGGTCGGCTTTCGCATACTGTCGCTGTCCGCCTTGCCCGAGGTCGATTACCCGACGATCCAGGTGACCACGCTCTATCCCGGCGGCAGCCCGGAGGTGATGAGCCAGACCGTCACCGCGCCGCTCGAACGCCAGTTCGGGCAAATGCCGGGGCTGACGCGGATGGCGTCGACCAGCTCGTCCGGCGCGTCGGTGGTGACGCTCCAGTTCGGCCTGTCGATGGGCTTGGACGTCGCCGAGCAGGAGGTGCAGGCGGCGATCAACGCGAGCCAGGCGCTGCTCCCCGCCGACCTGCCCGCGCCGCCGGTCTATGCCAAGGTCAACCCCGCCGACGCGCCGATCATGACGCTGGCGGTGACCTCGCGGACGATGCCGCTCACGCAGGTGCAGTCGCTGGTCGACACGCGGCTGGCGCAGAAGATCGCGCAGATCTCCGGCGTTGGCCTCGTCGGGCTGGCGGGCGGGCAGAAACCCGCGATCCGCATCCGCGCGAACACGCAGGCGCTGGCGAGCTATGGGCTCAGCCTCGCGCAGATCAGGACCGCGATCGCCAACAGCAACGCGAACAGCGCCAAGGGCAGTTTCGATGGCCCGAACCGCGCCTACCAGATCAACGCCAACGACCAGCTGGAGACCCCCGACGATTACCGCCAGCTAATCATCACCTACCAGAACGGCGCGCCCGTGCGGCTGGGCGCGGTGGCGGACGTGGCGGAGGCGGCGGAAAACGCGCAACTCGGCGCGCTCGCAAACCGCACCCCCGCGATCATCCTCAACGTCCAACGCCAGCCGGGCGCAAACGTCATCGCCACCGCCGACGCGATCAAGCACCAGTTGCCGACGCTGCTGAAAAGCCTGCCCGCGGGGCTGAACGCGGTCGTGCTCGCGGACCGCACCACCGGCATCCGCGCGTCGGTCCACGATGTCGAGGGCGAGCTGGTGCTGGCGGTGATCCTGGTTGTGCTGGTGATCTTCTTCTTCCTCCACTCAGGGAGAGCGACGCTGGTCGCGGGGCTGGCGGTGCCGATCAGCCTCGTCGGCACGTTCGGGGTGATGTACCTGCTCGATTACAGCCTCGATAACCTGTCGCTGATGGCGCTGACGATCGCGACCGGGTTCGTGGTCGACGACGCGATCGTGATGATCGAGAACATCCAGCGGCACATCGAGGACGGGATGCAGCCGTTCGCGGCGGCGTTGAAGGGCGCGGGCGAGATCGGCTTCACGATCATCTCATTGACGGTCAGCCTCATTGCGGTGCTGATCCCGCTGTTGTTCATGGGCGACATCGTCGGGCGGTTGTTTCGCGAGTTCGCGGTGACGCTGGCGGTGACGATCCTGATCTCGGCGGTTGTATCGCTGACGATGACGCCGATGCTGTCCGCGCGCTGGCTCCGACGCCCCGATCAGGAGCGCCCGAGCCGGGTGGCCGAGCGGTCCGCGGCGGCGTTCGGGTGGGTGGAGCGGCGCTATGAGCACGGGCTCGACTTCGTGCTCGCGCGGCGGGCGGCGACGATGACGGTCGCAGTGGCGACCTTGGCCGCGACGGTGCTGCTCTACCTCGTCATCCCCAAGGGGCTGTTCCCGACGCAGGACACGGGGCAGCTCCAGGCGCGGCTGATCGCGGTGAACGGCGTCAGCTATGACCGGATGGCCGCGTTGCAGGGGGAAGCGGCGCGGCGCGTGCTGAGCGACCCCGCGGTCGCGTCGCTGTCCGCGTTCGTCGGCGTGGACGGATCGAACAACGCGTCGCTCAACTCGGGCACGATGCTCATCAACCTGGAGTCCGGGCACGGCGCGCAAGGCGCGGTGATCGACCGGCTCAAGCAATCGGTCGAGCGTATCCCCGGCACCACCCTCTATCTCCAGCCGACGCAGGACCTGACGATCGACGCCGAGAGCGGGCCGACGCAATACCGTCTGTCGGTGCAGGGCTCGAACACCGCCGACGTGAGCGCGGAGGCCGGGCGGATCGTCGCCGCCCTGCGCGGGGCGGGCGAGGTCCGCAATATCTCCACCGACGCGGGCGCGACCGGGCCGTCGGCGCAGGTCAGCATCGACCGCGACACCGCCGCGCGGCTGGGCATCACCGCGTCGAGCGTCGACGACACGCTCTATTCCGCCTTCGGGCAGCGGATCGTGTCCACCATCTTCACCGAGACCGCGCAGTATCGCGTGATCCTCGAGGCCGCGCCCGGGCTGGTGACCGACCCCGCCTCGCTGGGGCTGCTGCATCTACAGGCGCAGGGCGGCGCGACGCCGCTGAACGCGATCGCGCGGATCAGCGAGGGCCGCTCGCCGTTGGCGGTCAACCATGTCGGGCAGTTCCCCGCCGCGACCGTCAACTTCGATACCGCGCCCGGCGTCTCGCTGGGAACCGCGACCGCGGCGATCGAGCGGGCGCTGGGCGACCTCCACCTCAAGCGTGGGGTGACGACGACCTTTCTCGGCGCGGCGGGGGCATTCGGGAACTCGCTCAGCAACCAGCTATGGCTGATCCTCGCGGCGGTGATCTGCGTCTATATCGTGCTGGGGGTGCTATATGAGAGCTTCATCCACCCGCTGACGATCCTCTCCACCTTGCCCTCGGCGGCGGTGGGGGCGTTGCTGGCGCTGTGGGTAACGGGGCATGACCTCGACATCATCGGCATCATCGGCATCGTGCTGCTGATCGGCATCGTGAAGAAGAACGCGATCATGATGATCGACTTCGCGATCGCCGCCGAGCGTGATGAGGGGCTGGAGCCGGTCGCCGCGATCCGCCGCGCGGCGGTGCTGCGGTTCCGCCCGATCCTGATGACGACGCTCGCCGCGCTGTTCGCGGCGGTGCCGCTGATGCTCGGCGCGGGCGAGGGCGCGGAGCTGCGCCGCCCACTCGGCATCGCGATCTTCGGCGGCCTGCTCGTCAGCCAGCTGCTGACGGTGTTCACCACGCCGGTCGTGTACCTGTATTTCGACCGCGCGCAGCAGCGGCTGGCGCGGCGCGGCTGGGGAGTCAAGGCGTCTCCGGACATCGGGCCGGAGGCGCGCGCGTGAATCTCTCCGCGCCGTTCATCCGGCGGCCGATCGGCACGATCCTGCTGACGATCGGGCTGGCGATGGCGGGCATCGCCGGGTTCTTCGGCTTGCCGGTCGCGCCGCTGCCGCAGGTCGACTTCCCCGTCATCTCGGTCCAGGCGAACCTCGCGGGCGCGAGCCCCGAGGTGATGGCGCAAAGCATCGCGACCCCGCTCGAGCGGCGGCTCGGCACCATCTCCGGCGTCAACGAGCTGACCTCGTCGAGCTCGCTCGGTGCGACGCGGATCACCATGCAATTCGACACGTCGAAGAACATCGACGGCGCCGCGCGCGAGGTGCAGGCGGCGATCAACGCGAGCCGGGTCGACCTGCCCGCGACGCTCCGCCAGAACCCGACTTATCGCAAGGTCAACCCCGCCAACCAGCCGGTGGTGGTGATCGCGCTCACCTCGCGCACCCGCAGCGCCGGGCAGATCTATGACGCGGTGTCGAACATCGTCCAGCAGCGGCTGTTGCAAATACCCGGCGTCGGCGATGTCGAGCTTGGCGGCGGGTCGCTCCCCGCCGTGCGGGTGGACGTCAACCCGTACCTCCTCAACAGCGACGGCATCGCGATGGAGGACGTGCGCGCCGCGATCGAGGCGGCGAACGCCAACCGGCCCAAGGGCGTGCTGCAAGGCACGGGCGGGCGCGGGTGGCAGATCTACACAGACGCCGCTGGGCGGGTCGCGGCCGACTATCGCCCGCTGGTCATAGCCTGGCGCAACGGCGCGGCGGTGCGGCTGGGCGACATCGCCACCGTCAGCGACAGCGTCGCGGACACCCGCACGCTCGGCCTGTTCAACGGCGAGCACGCGGTGGTGGTCAACATCACCCAGCAACCGGGCGCGAACCTCATCCAGATGGTCGACGCGATCAACCGCGAGCTGCCGTCCCTGCGCGCGCTGATTCCCGCCGATGTGCAGGCGGAGGTCGCGATCGACCGGACCAACTCGATCCGCGCCTCGATCCGCGAGATCGAGATCACCGTGCTGATCGCGCTCGCCTTGGTTGTGCTGGTGGTGTTCGCGTTCCTGCGCGACGTCCGCTCGACGACCATCCCCGCGATCGCGACGGTGGTGTCGCTGCTCGGCACGTTCGGGGTCATGTACCTGCTCGGCTACAGCCTCAACAACCTGTCCTTGATGGCGATCACGGTCGCGACCGGGTTCGTCGTCGACGACGCGATCGTGGTGCTGGAGAACACCACCCGGCATCTGGAAGCAGGGATGAACCGCTTCGATGCGGCGCTGCTCGGCGCGCGCGAGGTGGGGTTCACCGTGCTGTCGATCTCGGTCAGCCTGGTGGCGGTGTTCATCCCGCTCCTGTTCCTCGGCGGTATCGTCGGGCGACTGTTCCGCGAGTTCTCGGTGACGCTGTGCGTGTCGGTGATGATCAGCCTGGTGCTGTCGCTCACCACCACGCCGATGCTGTGCGCGTGGTTCCTGCG
>CALMGC010000061.1 GCA_937863505.1 uncultured Sphingomonadales bacterium
GGTCAGCGTCGGCACGCGCGCGGACGAGGCGCGGCGGAGCATGGCGGGGTTCCTCATCCGGCGGGCGCTGAGCAGGCCGCATGTCACGCTCAAGCTCGCCACCTCGCTCGACGGGGCCATCGCGCTCGCCTCGGGAGAGAGCCGCTGGATCACCGGCCCGGAGGCGCGGGCGCACGCACATCTCGAGCGCAGCCGGTGCGAGGCGATCCTGGTCGGGCGCGGGACGTGGGAGGCGGACAGGCCCCGGCTCGACGTGCAGTTGCCGGGGCTGGACAACAGGGCACCGACGCAGGTGGTGCTCTCTTCGCGTGTTGACGGGATGTTTCCGGGCGACATCACCGTCATTTCTTCACCTGCCGCCATCGCCGCCCTCCCCCGCACCGACCACCTCCTCGTCGAGGGCGGCGCGCAGACCGCCGCCGCGTTCCTCGCCGCCGACCTCGTCGACCGGCTGCTCCTCTACCGCGCGCCGATCCTGATCGGCGGCGGCGTACCCGCGCTCCGCGACATCGGGCTGGCCAGCCTTGCCGACGCGCATGGCCGCTGGCACCTCACCGACGCCCGCGCGCTTGGCAGCGACCGGCTCGAAGTCTACGAGCGCCTCCGGGCGTAGCGAGGGAATCCATGTTCACCGGCATCATCTCCGACGTGGGCGCGATCCGGCGCATCGAGCCGCGCGGCGACACGCGCGCGGTGATCGAGACCGCCTATGACACCGCCACCGTCGACCTCGGCGCGTCGATCGCCTGTTCGGGCGTGTGCCTGACCGTGGTCGACAAGGGGGAGGGATGGTTCGCGGTCGACGTGTCGGGCGAGACGCTCCGCCGCACCGCGCAAGGGCAATGGACCGAGGGCAAGCGGCTCAACCTCGAACGCGCGATGAAGCTGGGCGACGAGCTCGGCGGCCATATCGTCACCGGCCATGTCGACGGCGTCGCCGAGATCCTCGACGTCACGCCCGAGGGCGATTCGCGCCGCATCACGTTCCGTGTGCCCAGCGACCTCGCGCCGTTCCTCGCCCCCAAGGGCTCGGTGACGATCGACGGCGTGTCGCTCACCGTCAACGAGGTGGCGGACGAGGGCGCCGATATGGGTGGGGGCACGCGCTTCTCGATCAATCTCATCCCGCATACCCAAGCGGTGACGACGCTTGGGCTCCTCGAACCCGGCCACGCGGTCAATCTCGAGATCGACGTGCTCGCGCGCTATCTGCAACGCATGGAGGCCTATCGTGGCAGGTAAACCCGTTGAACTCGCGCGCCTGCGTCATGGGTTTCTGTCGAGCCCCGAAGAGATCATCGACGAGGCGCGCAACGGGCGGATGTTCATCCTGGTCGACGACGAGGATCGCGAGAATGAGGGCGACCTCGTCATCCCCGCGCAGATGGCGACGCCCGACGCGATCAACTTCATGGCCCGGCACGGGCGCGGGCTGATCTGCCTCGCCATGACCAAGGCGCGGGTCGAGCAGCTCGGGCTCGAGCTGATGAGCCGCAGCAACGGCACCCGGCACGAGACCGCGTTCACCGTCTCGATCGAGGCGCGCGACGGCGTCACCACCGGAATCTCCGCCGCCGACCGCGCGCGCACGATCGCGGTGGCGATCGACGCCAGCAAGGATCGCGCGGAGATCGTCACCCCCGGCCATGTGTTTCCGCTTATCGCGCAGCCCGGCGGCGTGCTGGTCCGCGCAGGTCATACCGAAGCGGCGGTGGACGTCGCGCGGCTGGCGGGGCTCAACCCCTCGGGCGTGATCTGCGAGATCATGAACGAGGACGGCAGCATGGCGCGGCTCGACGACCTCGTCGCCTATGCGCAGCTCCACCATCTTAAGATCGGCACCATCCGCGACCTCATCGCCTATCGCCGCCGCCATGACCATTTCGTCGAGCGTGTCGGCGAGCGCGTGTTCACCTCCGACTACGGCGGCGAGTGGAAGGTGCTGGTGTACCGCAACAAGCTCGACGGGGCGGAGCAGCTTGTGCTGCAAAAAGGCCGCGTCGTCGCCGATGAGCCGACGCTGGTGCGCGTGCATTCGCTGTCGCTGCTCGACGACGTGCTGGGGCAGCCGGGCGCGCGCAAGCGCATCCTCCAGCGCGCGATGGAGGAGATCGGCCATGTCGGCGCGGGGCTGATCGTGCTGCTGCGCCCCGGTGCCGCCAGCGCGCTGGTCGAGACGCCCGGCGGCGCGGGCGAGCCGGAGATGGATTTGCGGAGCTATGGCGTCGGCGCGCAAATCCTCGCCGATCTCGGCATTCATGACATGGTGCTGCTCACCACTGCGCACCGCAATCTGGTCGGGCTCGAAGGCTGGGGTATCAACATCGTCGGCGAGCGCCCGATCCCGGAGGAAGTATCTTGAGCCGCGTCCTGATCGTCGAAGCGCGCTTCTACGAGCATCTCAACGACCTGCTCCTCGCCGGCGCGCGCCGGGCCATCGAGGCGGCGGGGCACAGTCACGAGACGGTCACCGTTCCCGGCGCGCTGGAGGTGCCGGGCGCGGTGGCGCTGACGGCGGAGACGGGGCGCTACGACGCGTTCGTCGCGCTCGGCGTCGTGATCCGCGGCGAGACCTACCATTTCGAGATCGTCGCGGGCGAGAGCGCGCGCGGGCTGATGGCGCTGTCGATGGACGGCGTCGCGCTCGGCAACGGCATCCTCACCGTCGAGAACGAGGCGCAGGCGCTCGAACGCGCCGACCCGGCGCGAAAGAACAAGGGCGGCGAGGCGGCGGCGGCGGCGCTGACCATGCTGGCGCTCAAGGAGCGGTGGGGCTAACCCGCCGTGCCCTTGATCGCCGCCTTGAGCTGCCGGGCGATCGTCGGGCCCGCCATGTGCCCGTCGACCGCGTCGAACTTCTCCGCCTTCAGCTTGCGGCGGATGTCGTCCATCGACTGATGCTGCCCGTCGCGCGCGAGCTCGAACGCGCGCTCGAAGATGTTGCGCTGGTTCACGGCTGAGTCTCCCGCAGGCGCGGGGCGGTCAGCGCGTCGATGACGCGTCCTCGGCGGGCTTGCCCTTGGTGGAAGGGTTGGACGCGTTCTGCTTGGGCGGCTTGGCCGCCTTGGGCTTGCGCGTTTCCTTGTTCGATTTCTGCTGGCTCTTGGCCATGGCGGCGGTCCTCGCGAAGCGGATGCTCCGACGACCCGCCTAGCGCATCGGCGTGGCGATGGCGCGTAAAATCGCCCCGATCCCTAGAACGGGACGTCGTCGTCGAGGTCGTCGGCGATGCTGCCGCGACCGCCGCCCGAAGAGCCGCCGCCGAACCCGCCGCCGCCACGACCGCCACTCGACGAGCCGCCGCCATAGCCGCCCGACCCGCCGCTATAATCGTCACCGCCGCGACCACCGCCACCGCCGCCGCCCTGACCGCCACCGGGGCCGTCGAGCATCGTCATCACCCCGCCGAAGCGCGGCACCACCACCTCGGTCGTGTAGCGGTCCGCCCCCGACTGGTCCTGCCATTTGCGGGTCTGGATCTGGCCCTCGATATAGACCTTAGAGCCCTTGCGCAGGAACTTCTCCGCCGTCTCGCCGATCCGCTCGTCGAAGATCGCGACCTGGTGCCATTCGGTCTTTTCCTTGCGCTCGCCCGAGGCGCGGTCCTTCCACGATTCGGAGGTGGCGATGCGCAGGTTCACGACCTTGCCGCCGTTCTGGAACGACTTCGCCTCCGGGTCCTTGCCCAGATTGCCGACCAGGATCACCTTGTTGACGCTGCCCGCCATGCTCAACCCGCTCCTAAAGCCCGAGGGCGACCGCCGCCCAATAGGTCGCCCCCGAGGCGACATAGGCGAGCGTTAGCATATACCCGATCTGTACCAAGGGCCATTTCCACCCATTCGTCTCGCGCCTGGTCACCGCGATGGTCGAAATGCACTGCGGCGCCCACACGAACCACATCAGGAACGCGAGCGCGGTGGGCAGGCTCCAGCGACGGCGCAGGCTGGTGAGCATCGCCCGGTTGTCCGCGCCCGCGTCGGGGTGATCGACCGCGTAGACCGTGCCGATCGCCGCCACCGCCACCTCGCGCGCGGCCACCGCGGGGATCAGCGCCAGCGCGATGTCGCGGTTGAACCCGATCGGCTTCAGCACCGGCGCGATGCCATTCGCGATCCGCCCGGCGACCGAATAGTTGACCGGCGACTCCGGGCTGCCCGCAGGCGGCTTGGGAAAGCTCAGCATCGCCCACAGCACCACGGTGGTGAAGGCGATGGTCGTCCCCGCGCGCTTGAGGAAGATCGCCGCGCGGCTCCACAGCCCGAACACGAGATCGCGCAGCCGCGGCATCTGGTATTTGGGCATCTCCATCATGAAGCCCGACGACGCGCCCTTGGTGACGGTGCGCCGGAGCACCAGCGCGACGGCGAACGCGCCGACGACACCGAGCAGGTACAGCCCGAACATCACCAGCCCCTGCAACCCCACCAGCGGCACGACGCGCCGGTCGGGGATGAACGCGGCGATCACCAGCGTGTAGACCGGCAGCCGCGCCGAACAGGTCATCAGCGGCGCGATCAGGATGGTGGTCAGCCGGTCCTTCTCGTCCTCGATCGTCCGCGTCGACATGATGCCCGGCACCGCGCAGGCGAAGCTCGACAAGAGCGGGATGAACGCGCGCCCCGACAGGCCGACGCTTGCCATCAGCCGGTCCATCAGGAACGCGGCGCGGACCATGTACCCCGACGCCTCGAGCAGCAGGATGAAGAAGAACAGGATCAGGATCTGCGGCAGGAACTTCACCACCGCGCCGACGCCCGCGATGATGCCGTCGGTTAGCAGCGAGCGGAGCACCGACGGGGGCAGCACGCCACTCACCCAGCGCCCGACCGCGTCGAACGCGGCGGCGATGCCGTCGGCGGGCGCCTCCCCCGCCGCGAACACCGCCTGGAACATCACGAACAGAATCGCGGCGAGCATCAGCGGCCCCGCGACCGGGTGGAGCGCGAGCGAGTCGAATGCGTGGCCCCAGCGGCGTACGGGCGTCTCCGACAGCGTCGCGGCGGCGGCGATGCGGCGCGCCTCGCGCTGGAGCTCCGCCATGCCG
>CALMGC010000062.1 GCA_937863505.1 uncultured Sphingomonadales bacterium
GCGACGGAGCGCGAGATCGGCCGGGTGGCCCATGCCGGGCGCGCCGACCTCGACCGCGCGCTTGAGGCGGCGCGGCGCGGCTTCGAGTTGTGGCGGGACCAGACGCCCGCCGCGCGCGGCAAGGTCATGCGGCGCGCCGCGGCCCTGCTGCGCGAGCGGGCCGGCGACATCGCCTCGCTGATCACGCAGGAGCAAGGCAAGCCGCTCGCGGAGGCGAAGGCGGAGGTGCTGAACGGCGCCGACATCATCGATTGGTTCGCCGATGAAGGCCTGCGCGTCTATGGTCGGCTGGTCCCGCACCGGACCACGCTCTCGACGCGCCAGATGGTCCTCAAGGACCCGGTCGGACCCGTCGCGGCGTTCACGCCGTGGAACTTCCCGGTGAACCAGATCGTCCGCAAGATCGCGGCGGGTCTGGCATCGGGCTGCTCGCTGATCGTTAAGGCGCCCGAGGAGACGCCCGCGAGCCCGGCGGCGCTGATCCGCGCGTTTCAGGACGCCGGATTGCCCGAAGGCGTGCTGGGCCTCGTCTATGGCGACCCGGCGGAGATCTCCGATTATCTGATCGCCAGCCCGATCATCCGCAAGATCACCTTCACCGGATCGACCCCGGTCGGCAAGCTGCTCGCAGCGCAAGCGGGCAGGCACATGAAGCGTGTGTCGATGGAGTTGGGCGGCCATGCGCCGGTGATCGTCTGCGAGGACGCCGACCTCGCGCTGGCGGTGCGAAGCGCCGGGGCCGCCAAGTTCCGCAACGCCGGGCAGGTCTGCATCTCACCGACGCGCTTCCTCGTCCACAACAGCATGAAGGAGCGGTTCGGGGAGGCCCTGGCGGAGGCGGCGCGCGCGGTGAAGGTCGGCGACGGCTTGGCCGAGGGCACGAAGATGGGGCCGCTGGCCAACCCGCGTCGGCTCGCCGCGATGGCGGAGCTGCACGAGGACGCGGTCCGCAAGGGCGCCACCGTGCTGACCGGCGGGGAGCGGATCGGCGACGCAGGCCATTTCTGGGCACCGACCGTGCTCACCGACGTGCCGATCGAGGCGCGGCTGTTCAACGACGAGCCGTTCGGGCCGGTGGCGGGCATCCGCGGCTTCGAGCATCTGGAGGAGGCGATCGCGGAGGCAAACCGGCTGTCGTTCGGGCTCGCGGGCTATGCGTTCACCCGATCGCTGGCCAACGCCGATCTGCTGACCCGCCGCGTCGAGGTCGGGATGCTGTGGATCAACACCCCCGCCGCACCCTCGGCGGAGCTGCCGTTCGGCGGCATCAAGGATTCCGGTTACGGCACCGAGGGCGGGCCGGAAGCGCTCGAGAACTACCTCAACACGCGCGCCGTGGTCGTCGCCAATGCCTGACCCCGAGATGGAGCATGGCCGTCGAGATCATCGCAGGTCTGAGGGGGGTGGTCCGCTGGAGGAAGAGCTGCGGCCTGGCTGTCGGGTGATGCTCGCCGTCAATGCGATGCGACCGCCGGCCCGGACCGACCAGTCCGTGCAGGCGTGAAAAGCGCGGCAAGCGCGAAGATCAGCAGGCCGGTGTAGCAGACCAGCGGCACGCCAAAGGCGGCGACATAGCCTAGCGAACCGGAAACCGTGCCGACCAGCAGCGGAACGAACGCGCCACCGACGATCGCCGTACACAGAAAGCCCGAGCTGGCCTCGGCCCGTGCGGTCGCGCGCTCCAGCGTCAGCGCGAAGATGATCGGGAACATGACCGAGTTGAACAGTCCGATCGCGAGCGCGACGAAGCCCGCGCTCGCCCCCCCGATCAGGAAGACGTAGCCGCACAGCCCGATGGCGACGGCGGTTGCCGCCACCAGCAGGCGCGCCGCCTTGACATGGGTGAGCAGCACGGCGCCCGCGATGCGACCGATCATGGCCCCGCCCCAGTAGAGCGAGACCGCGCGACCGGCCTCCTGGAGCGAGACGCCGGCCGTCGAACGCAGCTGGAGGAACCGGCGGAGCGGCGCGACATGCGCGGGTGCTGGCGACGCGCCCCATACCGCGTCGCTGTGCAGGAACAGCGCCATCTGCGTGCCGATGGAGACCTCGGCACCGACATAGGCGAAGATCGCGGCACCGCCGATCAGCGTCCAGCGCGAGGCCATCGCGTCCCGGAGCAGGTGAGCGATGCCGACCGGCGCGCCCGATCGCACGGGGCTCGCCGCCTCGATCGGGCGGCGCGCGGCGAACAGCGCCAGCCACAGCAGCACGATCAGCCCGGCGATCCAGAAGAACGCGCTGTTGATCCCGCCCAGCGCATGGGCCCGCGTCGCGACATCGACGCCCGCGCCGCCCTTGATCTCCAGCCCCTTCAGGAACAACGTCGCGCCGACATAGGGGCCTACGAACGTCCCGATCGAGTTGAACGCCTGGACCGCGGTCAGGCGCAAATGGCTGCGCGCGGGGTCGCCCATGGCGGCGGCGAGCGGGTTGGCGGCGACTTGCAGGATCGTGATACCGCTCGCCAGCACGAACAGGCCGAGCAACACGAGGAGATAGACCGCGAGGTTCGCGGCGGCGAGCATGATCAGGCACCCGGCGACCATCATCGCCAGCGCGATCAGGATGGAGCGCAGCGGTCGCACCCGCGCGACAAGCGTTGCCGCGGGAAGCGAGACGAGGCCGTAGGCGATGAAAAAGGCCGAGGCGGAAAGCTGCGCTTCGACGTCGCGCAGCGCGAACACCCCTTTCACCGCGGCGACCAACGGGTCGATGAGCGAGGTGATTAAGCCCCAGGCCAGGAACAGGGCGGTGACCGCGATCAACGCGCCCCTCTTCACGCCGGACTGTTGCATCGGTTTTCTTCCCGTCATTTTTTTAGTCACTTACTAAGCCAAGTGATTATGACAACCCGGGACCCGCCGGTGCCAGAGGAGAGCGAATGCAGGACGTCGTCGCGAGCCTTCGATCGGTGGCGGGCGGTCTTCTCGCGGCGCACGGCCCGGCCGTCGCTCCGGCGGCGAAAAGCTATACGCCCGGCGACGTCTCCGTTCACTTCTTCCTGCAACTGGCGGTGATCCTCCTCGCGTGCCGGGTCTTCGGCTGGCTGGGAAAGCGGTTCCTCGCGCAACCACAGGTGGTCGGCGAGATGATCGCCGGCGTCGTGCTCGGACCGTCGCTGCTCGGCCTGTTCTGGCCCGGCTTGCAGGACGCGGTGTTTCCGCAGGAAACGCGGAGCGTGCTGTACGCCGGGGCGCAGCTCGGCGTCGGGCTCTATATGTTCCTTGTCGGGACCACGCTGCGCGTCGACCTGTTCAGGGCCAGGGCAAGAGCCGCGGCGGGCATATCGCTGGCCGGCATCGCCGCCCCGTTCGCGGTCGCGGCGCTGGTGACGCCGGCGCTTCTCACCGTCCCCGGCCTGTTCGCGACCGGCATCTCGACGATCGACGCCACGCTGTTCATGGGCGCCTGCATCGCTCTCACCGCCTTTCCGATGCTTGCCCGTATCATCAACGAGCGGGGCCTGGCGGACAGCGCGGTGGGAACGCTGTCGCTGACCGCGGGAGCGTTCGACGACGCGTGCTCGTGGTGCGTGCTGGCGATCGTGTTGGCGACGTTCGGCGGCGGCGCGGGGCTGGCTGTCCTAGCGATCGGCGGCGGATTGCTCTGGGTCGCGCTGGTCCTCGCGCTCGGCCCGAGATTGTTCGCCCCGCTCGCGGCCCGGGTCGAGCGGGACGGCGTGATGGACCAGGCCGTGCTGGGGCTTGTCCTCGCCGCTTTCTGCACGTCCGCTTTTCTGATGGACTTGATTGGCATCCATGCGATCTTCGGCGGATTCATCATCGGCGTCGTCATGCCGCGCGGGCTGTTCGCCAACGAGATCAGGCGCAAGGCGGAGCCGCTGGCGACCGTCCTGCTGCTGCCGATGTTCTTCACCTATTCCGGGTTGAACACGCGCATGGGGGTGGTGAACTCCGCATCGCTGCTGCTGATCGCGGGGGGAATCCTCGCGGCGTCGATCGTGGCGAAGGGCGGCGCGTGTTACCTCGCCGCGCGCCTGCTGGGGGAGAGCAACCGCACCGCGCTCGGCATCGGCGCGCTGATGAACTCCCGCGGCCTGATGGAACTGATCATCATCAACATCGGCTTGCAGAAAGGCATCATCGGCCCGCCGCTGTTCGCGATGCTGGTGCTGATGGCGATCGTCACCACGGCGATGGCGGCGCCGCTGTTCGAGGCCGTGTACGGGCGCGAGGCGCGCAAGAGCGGCGAACTCGCGGCGATGTCGGCGCGGTAGTCAGCGTACCCGGGTGCTGTCCAGAAAGGCGGCCACCCAGACGAGCGGCGCGTTCCAGTTCAGCGCCACCTCGTTCTGCGTATAGGCGCGCGCGTCGTCGGTCCAGCAGAGCTGCGGCAGGCATCGCCCCGCCATCGCCCGTGCGACGGGGTCGGTCATGACCGTGCTGTTCGGGCCGCCCGAGAGGACGCCCGGCGGTGGCGCGGGGAAAGACGGGTCGAGGCTGTTGGCCCAGAAACGGTGATGCGGGTGCCGCATCGGGCGAGTGCCGTAGCCCGTCACGAAAGACCGATCCAAGGGATTGCGCCCGAGCACATAGTCGATCGCATCGACGCTCCCCGAACGAAAGACCGGCTCGCCGGACACGTCGAACGCGGCCCCGAGCAGGATCGCATTGTCAAGCAGCGCGCCGTTCGACCCCCATGTCGGGGGCGTCGGGGGCGCCGGGATCGAATAAGGCTGGACCGCGTCCTCCGCGACCAGGCGCGCCGCCGAGCTCAGCAGGGTGCGCCGTTGATCGGCGAGGAACGCGCGCGGCAGGCGATTGGGCACCTCGAGCGCCGAAACCGTCGCGGCGCCCGCGACCATGTTCCAGCCGGGCGCCGGCACCGCTTTCGCCTTGGCATAGGGCGAGTGGACCATCGCATCGAGCGCGGCCTGGTCACCCGCCGTGATCGCAAGCTCGGTCGCGGCCCAGAACCGCTCGTCGCGAACGTCGCGGTCGCCATAGCCGCCGCTCCCGGTGAAGCGATCGTCGGCGAACAGGTCCGGATGCTCGGTCGCCGCCGCGAAGGCGCGCCGCGCCGCGAGGAGGCAGCGATCCGCGAAGGTCGGGTCGATGCCGCGCCAGACCCGCGCCGCCTGCGCGGTGACGGCGGCGAAATCGAGCGTCGCCGCGGTCGATGGCGGATAGAGCGCGCGGACGCCGTGGTCGTCCTCCACCCGCAACGGCAACTTCGCCCAGACCGTGTCCGCGACCTTGTTGTAGACGAGGCCCGCGCCGTCGATCCAGCGGACCTGCCCGCCGTCGGCGGCGAGAACCGCGGCTTGGGCTCCGGGCGGCAATTGCATCCGCAACATCCACTCGACTTCCCAACGCGCTTCGTCGAGCAGGTCGGGAACGCCGTTGCCCGCTTCCGGAAGGCTGAGCGCATCGTCGCCCATCAGGTCGCGGCCTTTCCCCGCCGCGCGCTCATAGGCGTCGAGCAGCGTCCACACGCTGATCGCGCCGTTGACGACGTATTTGCCGCGATCGCCTGCGTCGTACCAGCCGCCGGCGACCCGCACCGAGTGCGCGCATCCGGGCCAGCGCACGCCGCGCGTATCGGTCCCGCTGAAGCAGCTGGCGGTCTCGTCGGGGTGACCTGCGGGACGGCTGAGGTCGGCGCGGGGCACGAAGGCCGACTTGATCGCGACCCCTGCGCGTTGCTGGTAAAAGAAGGACATCGCATCCCGGAACAGCGGCCGGAATGGCCGGGGCGACACTGTGAAAGGCTTGGTGCCGACGCCGGCCACGTCGAGCGTGTAGCTGCCGGGCGCGAGGACACGGTTGATCGTGATCGTCGTGACGGCGCCACCGGCCTGCGGTGCGGCACGCGCAGGTGGTGCCTGTCCGGCGGTCACGACCGAGCCCGCCGAGTCGCGCAGCGACCAACGCAGTGTCGCACCTCGGTCGACGCCCACGACGAAGACCTTGGTGCCGACAGGCTCGAACCCGACCTGGTCCGCGTGGATCGGCGAAGGCGGCGGCTCGTCCGCCACCGCCCCGCCCGCCATCAGCCCCGCGGCCAGCGCCGCAACCGCGCAAGATCGAAACACGAGCACCCGCCGTCGATCAGAACTTCATGCGCGTGGTGAGCGTGAAGCGCCGGTCGTTGACGAAATAGCTGCGCGGCGCCAGCAATCCGTCGGCGTTGATGACCGACAGCGTCTTCGTCACCGAGTTGAGCAGGTTGACGCCTTGCACACCGATCTTGAAGCGATCGTTGATCGTCAGCAACGCCGTGCCGTCGAGCTGACCATAAGAGTCGGAATAGATCGGCAGGAACGGCAGGATTTCGTCACGAACCGTCAGCAGATATTTGGACCGCCAGTTATAGGCGGCACGCAACGAGACGCTGCCCCTCTCATAGAACACCTCGGCGTTGGCCGTGTGCCGTGACAGGCCCGCCAGCGGCAGGGCGCCGATATTGACGGACGTCGTACCGGCGTCCGCCACGCCGCCCAGCCCATTGGGGATCTTCGACGGGTCGACATAGGTGTAGTTCGCCTGGATTCCGAACCCCGACAGCAGCCCCGGCAGGAACGTAAAGCCTTGCTGGTAGGAAACCTCGAAGCCTTTTACCTTGCTGTGTCCCGGAGCGTTCTGCGGACCGACGAACAGGACGTTCTCGGTGACGCCGTTGTTCGAGACCTGCTGCGACTGGGTGACGCCGGAGACGATGACGTTCGTCAGATCCTTGTAGAACAGCGCGCCGGTCAACGAGCCGACCTTGGCGAAGTACCATTCGACCGACAGGTCGAACTGGTTGGCTTCGACCGGCCTCAGGTTCGGGTTGGAGTTGCGCGCGCCCGCGGTCAGGTTGAACGGGGACACACCGAAGTCCGGCTGGACCTGCGTCGTGCTCTGCAATTGCCCGAAGTCGGGACGCGAGATCGCCTTTGAATAGGCGAAGCGCGTGAGCAGCGTAGGAGTCACGCCGACCTTGACGTTGAAACTCGGCAGCCAGTGGTCGAATGAATTGCGCGTGGTCTGGTTGAACGCCGCGCCATTCGAGAACGTCAGGTAGCTGGCCTGCTGCGCCGCGGGCACCGCGCAGAACGGGCTGGTCTGTTTCGGGTCCGCGCAGAATATGGCAACGGACGCCGCCGAACCGATCAACTGGGTACGCGTGGGAAAGGTGAAGAAGCCGCTCGCCTTGTCCAGCGTCTGCACATAGCGCAGGCCGATATTGCCCGAAAGCCTCAGCCCGCCGAGGAAGCCGCCGCCCTCGGTCCCGAAGTCAAGCCGTGCATAGGCGGCTTTCGTCACCTCGGAATTGCCGTAGATCTCGGACGGGAGGAAGTTGGTGCCCGGCACCACGCCCGGCCGCTGCGCCGCCGGCATAAAGCCGGGAATGCCGCCCATCGCCACCCACTGCGCGTTGACCGCCTGCGCCTGCGCGGCGATCGCCGCATAATCGGTGGCGGGGTTGCCGTTGATGTAATTGGCGACCGTGCCGGTCGGCCCGTTGCCGCGAAAGATGTTGTCGAAACTGAATTGGCCGTAGGTCGCCGCCGACGTGTCGGAGAAGTGGACCGGGCCCGATCCTGCCCAGACTTCCGAAAGCACGCCCCAATTGTACAGCGAATACCGCACCGTCTGGTCGCGATCCGCGTAACGCGCCCCGACCTTCACGCGCTTGAAGAAACCATCGCCGACATCATAAGTGGCATCGCCGCGAAACGACCATTCATGGCCGTCATTCTGTTCGAAGTGATCCAGCGCCGCGCGGTAGAACTCGTTGGCCGGGTTCGCGAAATAGCCGGCGTTCGATCCGGTGCCGGACGGGCGCACGAACTCCACTTTCGGAATATCGCCCGTCAGATCGAGATCGACATTGGCGAAGGTCGACCCGTAGACGGCGAAATCCGTCTGCCGGTCGGTCGAATGGACATACTGGCCATCGAAGTCGAGCGACAGCCGATTGGTCGCCTTCCACTTGATGTTGCCGCCGAAATCGTCGGTCACCGCGCGGGTCTGAACGCCGCGGTTGGAAAGCTGCGTTTCCATGCCGAACTGCTCGCCCCCCGGCGGGGTGTAGAAGCGGTTGTAGGTGATATCGCCTGACTGGAAGACCCCGTTGGGGCCGAACGTGTAGTTCGTCCCCGCCGCCGGGAACGTCGCCCGGTCCACCGCGTCCGGGTTGGTCTCGAACGTGTGCTCGCCCCATGTCTCGCGCGCGTCCGTGCGCACGAATTGCAGGGTCGCGAGCAGGGACTCGTCGTTGGTCTGGTATTGCAGCGCGGCCGCCGCACCGACGCGCTCGCGGTTGAATTCCTGTTCGCGGATACCCGCGCCGACCGGCGCATAGACCACCTGTCCCGGTGCCAGACCGGGGAAGGTATCGGTCACCGGCATACCGTTCCCGCTGACGTCGCGGCTGCCGTTGAACCGCTGCTGGAAATTGGTGACCTGGATCCCGTCCGCCCGGCTGAACAGCTGCGAATAGGACCCGCCGACGAGGATGCCGAACTTGCCGATACCGGTCTCGAAGTTGCGGCTGTAAAGCGCCGATACCGACGGGCTGCCGCGAGCGATCAGGTCGCTGTAGTTCATGTCCGCCGAGATGTAGAGGACGGACCCCTTGCTGTCGAACGGCTTGCGCGTGTTGAGGTTCACCGTGCCCGCGATGCCGCCCTCGATCTGGTCGGCGGTCATGTTCTTGTAGACCTCGACCGACCCCAGCAATTCCGGCGAGACGTCCTGGAAATTCAGTGCGCGTCCGCCATTGGTCGAGAACGTGTCGCGACTGTTGAACTCCGAGCGGACATAGTTGAGCCCGCGGATCACGATCCCCGACCCTTCGACGGAGAAATGGTCGGGGTCCGTCGCGCCCGCGAAGCGGGAGATCGACACGCCCGGTACGCGCTGGAGGGCTTCCGTCACCGAACGGTCCGGCAGCGCGCCGATGTCCTCGGCGGTGATGGCATCGACCACCGTGTCCGCGTTGCGCTTGATGTTCTGCGAATTGGCGATGCTCGCGCGGATGCCGGTGACGACGATGTCGGGCGCGGCATCGGGCCCGGGTGTCGACTGGTCGGCGGCTTGCGGAGCGGCGTTGGCGGGTGCGCTGTCCGCGCTCGTCGTCTGTGCCAGCGCCTGGCCGCTGACCGCCAGCGCAAACGCCGAGGAACCGACGCCGAACATGCGAGCAACGGTGTTGCTCCGGCGAGCGAGCGAAGACGACATTGAAACCCCTCTCCTGCGCTGGGCTTCTCTTGGCGCCAGCTTCGATCCGGCACCGCCGGGCAGGGTTCGTTACATCAGCCTCGCCTGCTCGTGACAACCCAAATGAGCCACCCTTCCCCATTAAACCTTTTGATTTCTGTTAGTATGTTGCGCTTTGGCCACAGTTGCCCCAACGAGCAAGGCGAGGGAGAGGAAGGCATGAGCGACAGGCGGTTGCGGGCGGCTCGGTGCCGTTGAAGGTCGTGGTCGTCGGCGGCGGAACCGCCGGGTGGATGACCGCGGCGGCGCTCGCCGCGCTGCTCGGACCGCGCATCGCCGAGACGCACCTGATCGAGTCGGAGGAGATCGGCATCGTCGGCGTCGGCGAGGCGACCCTGCCGCACATCCGCGCGTTCAACGCGCGCATCGGCATCGACGAGGCCGAGTTCATGGCGGCGACGGGCGCCACCTTCAAACTCGGCATCGAGTTCCGCGACTGGGGGCGACGTGGGGACAGCTACATCCACCCGTTCGGGGCCTTTGGGCAGGATACCGACGAGGTGGGCTTCCACCATTATCTCAACCGGGCCGGCGGCCTCGCCGATATCGAGGCGTTCTCCTTGCCGATCGTCGCGGCGCGGCACGGCAAGTTCGCGCCGCCGAGCGAGGACCGGTCGTTGCTCTCCACCTATGGTTATGCCTATCAATTCGACGCGACCCGCTATGCGCCGTTCCTGCGCGCGCGCGCCGAACGAGGGGGCGTGACCCGCACCGAGGGCCGGGTCGTGGACGTGTCGCGCGATCCGTTCAGCGGCGACGTGACCGCGGTCACGCTGGCCGACGGAACGGTGGTCGAGGGCGACCTGTTCGTCGACTGTTCGGGCTTTCGTGCGCTGTTGCTGGGCCAGACGCTGGGCGAAGCGTATGAGGACTGGTCCCGCTGGCTGCCGTGCGACCGCGCGGTCGCCGTGCCGTGCGCGGCGGCGAGCGGGCCGATCGCGCCCTATACGACCGCGACGGCGATGGCGGCGGGATGGCGCTGGCGCATCCCGCTCCAGCATCGCGTCGGCAACGGCTATGTCTATGCGTCGCGCTACATTGACGACGGGGCTGCGACCGAAGCGTTGCTCGGCGCGATCGAGGGCGAACCGCAGGCGGAGCCGCGGTTCCTCCGATTCACCGCCGGGCGGCGCAGCCGGGCGTGGGTCCGCAACGTCGTGGGCATCGGGCTGGCTGGCGGGTTTCTCGAGCCGCTCGAATCGACCAGCATCTACCTCATCCAGACCGCGATCACCGCGTTGATCGAGCTGTTCCCGCAAGGCGCGATCACCGACATCGACCGGGACGAGTTCAATCGCGTGCTGGGCGTCGAGTATGACCGGGTCCGCGATTTCCTGATCCTGCATTACCACGCGACGACCCGCGACGACTCACCGTTCTGGGATCACGTCAGGACGATGGAGGTGCCCGACACGCTGGCGGAGAAGATCGACCTGTTCCGTCGGCGCGGCCGGGTGATGACGTATCGCGAGGGCGCGTTTCTGGAGCCGAGCTGGATCGCGGTCTATCTCGGCCAGGGCATCGTGCCGCGCGGCTATGACCAGCGCGCCGAGCTTCCGTCCGGCGCGGCGCTGGGCAAGGCGCTCGCGCAGTTGCGCGGCGAGACGGCCCGGGCGGTGGCGACCATGCCCGATCACGCGGCCTATCTCTCGACCATCGGTGCCGCGGCGTGAGCGACGGGCCGATCCGCACGGTCGCCGTGGTCGGGGACGGGGTCGCCGGGTGGATGGCGGCGGCGGCGTTCGCGCGGCGCGT
>CALMGC010000063.1 GCA_937863505.1 uncultured Sphingomonadales bacterium
GCTATTCGATCAACGACAAGATCGTCATCGACGACCGTATCCGCGAGAACATGCGTCGCTATCGCAAGATGGACATGCGCGAGATCATCGACTTGTCGGTCAACGAGACGCTGCCGCGGACGGTGATGACGTCGCTGACGATCCTGCTCGCGCTGGTGGCGCTGCTGTTGTTCGGTGGGCATGTGCTGCGCGGCTTCACCGCCGCTATGATCCTGGGCGTGATCGTGGGCACTTATTCGTCGATCTATGTGTCGTCGTCGCTGCTGATCACGCTGGGCCTGCGCGCCGAACCCAAGGCGGCGCGGGTAACGCCGGCGAGCGGGGCCGAGCGGGTGGGCCCGCGCGCCTGATGCCGACCGGCATGAACATGCAACGCGACCGGTCCGTCGGGGGTCCGATCGTGACCGGACTCGGTCCCGGCGGTTTCCGGGTGGCGGACAGCGTGTTCGCCGCGCTGTTGCTGACGGTGGAAGAAGCGACGCCCTGGACGCCGCCGCCCCTGGCCGAGCTCGACCTCGCCGCAATCGAGATGCTGCTCCAGCCCGTGCCGGAGTTCATCATCCTCGGCACCGGCGCGACGCTCGCCCGCCCGCCGCGCGCGCTGGTGGCGGCGCTGGAGGCGGCGGGGGTCGGCATCGAGCCGATGGACAGCCGCGCCGCCGCCCGCGCCTGGGGCGTGCTGAGGAGCGAGGGCCGGGCGATCGCGGCCGCGCTGTATCCGCTGGGGTGAGGCTACGGCGCCCGTCGCCGGGCGACCAGCCCCGCCAGATGCGCATATAACCCCGCCGTGTTCGCCGCCCAGGTGAAGCGCTCCGCCGATCGCCGCACCGCCGCCGGGTCGGGCGGGTTTGCCAGCAGCGCCGCGATCGCCTCCGCAAACGCCTCGGGCGTCCGCGCGACCACCCTGCCCGCTTCCGGCGCGGTCACCACGTCGTGCGCGCCGCCCGCGTCGGTGATCACCACCGGCACGCCGCACGCCAACGCCTCCACCCAGGCATTCGCCAGCCCCTCGCTCGACGAGGCGAGCGCCAGCACGTCGGCGGCAGCGAGCAGACGCGGGAGCTCGTCATGCGGTACGCTCCCGAGCAGCCGCACGCGGTCACCGAGCGGTCGCGCGAGTGTTTCCAATCGACCCCGCTCCGCCCCCTCCCCCGCGATCAGCAGCGTCGCATCCGGCACGCGCGCCATCGCCTCGATCACGATGTCATGCCCCTTGCGCGGGATCAGCGCGCCCAGCGACACGACCAGCGGCCCCGCAATGCCCAGCTCGCGCTTTAACGCCGCCTGATCGCCTGGCGCGAACCGGTCGAGGTCGACGCCGGTATGGTGCACGCGGATGCGCTCCGCCAGTATCCCGAGTGCGACCATGTCGCCCCGCATCGCCGCCGACACCGCTAGCAACCCGTCGGCGGCGCGCGCGGCGCGCAGCACCTGCCCCGCGGTGGCGCGCGCGCGACCCCAGTGGTGAACGTCCGCCCCGCGCGCCTTGATCGACACCGGCACGCCGTAGCGCCGTCCAAGCGCCACCGCCGCCGGGCCATCGGGGAAGAAGAACGACGCGTCGATCACGTCAAACAAAAACACGCGCCGCACTTCGTCGAGCACCGGCGACAGCGCGCGCGCGAGCGCCGCCGTGTGGAACCGCCCCTGCGTCATGGGGAGCGCGAGGAAGCGTGGGCGCAGGACCTCAAGGCCTTTCCACACTTCCCGCCGGGGCAGCCGGGCGAGGTCGCGATAGCGCGCGTGCCGTGTCAACGGCCAGGGCGGCAGACCGACCGGGGCCACGACCCTAAGCTCAACTCCCGGATGCGCCGCGAGCCCCAACGTCTGCCGCTCGACGAACACGCCGAAGTTTGCGCGCGAAATGTCGGGGAACAGCGTGGAGAGGGTCAGGACGCGCAGCATCGCGCCAAGATAGCGCGGAGACGTTAGGCAACGATTATGACGCACCTGTGCCCGGTGAGCCTAGGTCTATGGCGAAGACAACCGGAAGAAGGAGGACTCACGCAAAGACGCAAAGATACGAGAAGGTAAGTTTGCACAAATGCGCAGAACCGGGATCGCGCGCGGTAGCGCGCAGCTATTTCGAGCTGGGTGGGTTGAAAGCCGCCGACGCGGCGGACAACCTCTTAGCGGCTTTGCGTCTTTGCGTGAGTCCTCCTCTTTCTACCTCACATCCGCGCCGTCCCCGTATACGCGAACAGCAGGTCAGCGTCCGGGCTGGCGTGGAGCAGCTCTTCTCCCTCGATCGTCACGCATTCGCCCGCCTGCCAGGCGACGCCGGCGACCACGCCCTCGCCGCGGATCGGCACCAGCCAGCCGGTTTTGCCCTTGGGCAGCGTCACCCGCCGCTCGCCGCCCGGCCAGCGTTCGAGCACGAAGCGCGGCCCCTCGGCCAAGATCGTGCGGTCGTCGCCCACCCGCCCCGGGGCGGGCGGCGGCACATAGGGCTCCAGATGCGCGACCTCGACGCCATCCTTGAGGTGCAGCTCGCGGTCGCTGCCATAGTCGTATAGCCGATAGGTGGTGTCCGAGTTCTGCTGCACCTCGATACAAGTGATGCCCCCGCCGATCGCGTGGATCGTGCCCGCCGGGCAATAGAGAAAGTCACCCGCCTTGACCGGCTTCCAGTCGAGCTTGTCGACCAGCGTGTTCTGCTCGGCGGACTCGCGCAGCTCCTCCTGTGTCATCGGTGCCTTGGGCCCGACCGCGATGGTCGCGCCCGGTTCCGCTTCCAGAATCGTCCAGCACTCGTCCTTGCCGCGCGGGAGCCCCCGCGCCTGCGCCTGCTCGTCCGACGGATGGTCCTGCACGCTCAATCGCTCGCCGGGGAACAGATATTTGATCAACATCTCCGCCTTGTCGGGCTCCGCGGGCTGGAACCACACTTCGCCGATCTTGTGCCCCTCAGGCGGGTCGGGAAAACCGGGAAACAGGTGCGCGCGGCCCCAGGGTTTTTCGACGCGCTTGGTGGCAAGCAGGGTGGCGGGCATGTCGGCTCCCTCGATGAAGTACGCGTTGGCAAACGCGCGCCGCGCCTGCGTGATCCAAGCGTTGTTGTCGACGCGGCGAGGCGCTAAAGACACTGGCATGCGTACGCCCCTGTTCCGTCCCGTCACCCTGCTCGCGCTCGCCGCGCTGGCGCTCCCGCTCGGGGCTTGCGCGCGCGGGGGCAAGAAGAATGCCGACCTCCCCTATGTCGCGCGCGACGTC
>CALMGC010000064.1:0-442 GCA_937863505.1 uncultured Sphingomonadales bacterium
GCGTCGCCTTGCGCGCGATCTCCGCCGTCCGCTCGGCATGGCGGGCGCAGTGCGCGACCTTGCCGAACGCCCTTTGCTGGCCTCGCCCGCGCTGGCGCTGGCGCGTTTCGCACCCGGCCTGATTCAGGTTGTCGCCGCCGCGACCCGCATCCCGCACATCAGCTGGTGATGTCCCCGGCGCATCCGCTGACCCTGTCCGAGACCGAATGGCGCAAGCGGTTGTCGCCCGCGCAATACCGGGTCCTGCGCGAGGCGGTGACGGAAACCCCGTTCACCGGGTGCTACACCGACACGCGGGCGGATGGCGTGTACCATTGCGCCGCGTGCCGCTCGCCGCTGTTCGACAGCGCGGACAAGTTCGATTCCGGTACCGGCTGGCCGAGCTTCACGCGCCCGCTCGCGCGCGACCGGGTCACCGACCATTGCGGTATCAGCCACGGCG
>CALMGC010000064.1:452-3251 GCA_937863505.1 uncultured Sphingomonadales bacterium
CGGCCCGCCGCCGACCGGGCTGCGTTATTGCCTCAACTCGGCCAGCCTCGACTTTCGCGGACGTGAGAACGGCTGATGCGCGGCTTGTCGCGTTAAACCTAAGTGGGTATCGCGCGAGGCTACATGGCCCGCGCGCGCGTCCGATCCACTCCACCCTGGCGTCGTCGCCTCTGGCTCTTCACCAAGATCGTAGCGGTGCTGGCGGTGCTCGGCTTGGTCGCGCTGGTAATCGCAGTGTATATCGCGCGGTCGCAACTGCCGAGCTTCGACGAGCTCAAGTCCTCGCCCAACGGGCAGATGATCCGCGTCCATGCCGCCGACGGCACGGTGATCGTCTCGCTCGGGCCGAGCTATGGCGAATGGCTGCCGATCGAGCGCATTCCGCAGGTGATGCAGGACGCGGAGGTCGCGACGGAGGACCGCCGCTTCTACGCGCACCCGGGCGTCGACCCGATCGGCATCGCCCGCTCGCTGCAGGTGCGCGTTGAGCGCGGCCATTGGACGCAGGGCGGCTCCACCATCACCCAGCAGCTCGCGCGCAACATCTTCCTGTCGAGCCAGAAGAGGTTTGGGCGCAAGTTCCGCGAGGCGATCCTAGCGCTGGCGATGGAGCGGAAATTCTCCAAAGATCAGATCCTCGAGCTATACCTGAACAAGGTGTATTTCGGCGGCGGCTCGTACGGCATCGACGCCGCATCTCGAAAATTCTTTGGACATGGCGCGGAGCATCTGTCGCTCGGCGAGGCGGCGGTGATCGCGGGGCTGGTCAAGGCGCCGTCGCATTACTCGCCCTCCGCCGACCTCGACGCCGCCAAGGGGCGGGCGGGCGTGGTGCTCAAGCTGATGCGCCGCGCGGGCAAGATCAGCGCGTCACAGGCGGAAGACGCGGACATCGGCGCGGTGTCGTTCACGCCCGAGCAGAAGCAGAACAGTGTGCGCTATTTCACCGACTGGGCGCTGCCGCAGCTCGAAACGCTGATCGACGAGCCGGACAAGCCGCTGGAGGTGTGGACCACGCTCGACCTGTCGATGCAGCGCGCGGGCGACGCGGCGATCAACGCGCATGTGCCGCGCGGCGCGCAGGGCGCGCTGGTCAGCCTCGACCGGGACGGCGCGGTGCGCGCGATGGTGGGCGGGACGGACTATGTTTCCTCCATCTACAACCGCGCGACGCAGGCGACGCGCCAGCCCGGCTCGTCGTTCAAGCTGTTCGTCTACCTGGCCGCGCTGGAGGCGGGGAAGAAGCCCGAGGACACCGAGGTCGACGAGCCGGTGACGATCAACGGCTGGAGCCCGCGCAACGACTCCCGCCACAACAGCGGCACGGTGACGCTGCGCACCGCCTTCGCCTACTCGCTCAACACGATCGCGGCGAAGCTGGGGCAGCAGGTGGGCTTTCCGACCGTCGCCGACATGGCGCGTCGGTTCGGGATCACCACGCCCGTCAACACGCATCCTTCGATGGTGCTGGGCACCAGCGACGTGCGGCTGATCGACATGACGCGCGCGTTCGCCAGCGTCGCGAGCAAGGGGATCGCGGTCGCGCCTTACGGCATCACCCGCGTCACCGCCAACGGCGAGGTGATCTATGAGCATGAGGTGGACCGAAGCCACGTCCTCGTCGCCCCTTATATCGCTGCGGAGATGACCGACCTGCTCCAGACCGCGGTCAACACCGGCACGGGCAAGGCGGCGCAGATCGGGCGACCGGTCGCGGGCAAGACCGGGACGACCACGTCGAACAAGGACGGCTGGTTCCTGGGCTTTTCCAGCGGGCTGACGACGGGCGTGTGGATAGGACGCGATGACTCAAGGCCGATCCCCGGACTCCACGGCGGCACCGCGCCGGCGCAAACCTGGGCGGCCTATATGTCCAAGGCGGTCGCCTCGCGCCCGGTGGAGGCATTCGACACCGCCGTGACGCTCCCCGAGCAGCAGATCGAACCCGATGACGAGGTGTACGGGCAGCCCGACAGCAGCGGCTATGTCGACGAGAACGGCAACCCGATACAGGGCGATGCGCCGCGCACCGATGGCGGGCAGGACCAGCCCGCGCGCACCGACGACCAGCGCTATGACGACCGCCGCCAGCCAGCCTACCCCGGAAGCGATGACACCCCCGCCCCGCCGCCGCGCCCGCGCGAACAGCTGGATCAGGACTTCATCGACCGCGCGCTCGGTCGCGACCGCCGCCAGCCTCCGCCGCAGCGCCAGCAGCCTCGACCGACGGACGGGGATGGCGGGGCCGACCAGTTCTAGGGGCGCGATCGCCCGACGCTACGCCGCCTTGCCGATCCGGTGCAGCGCCGCGCCGTGCTCGCGCAACCACGCTCGGGCCCGCATCGGGTCCGCGCCGTACAGCTCGGCGACGAGCGCGTGGAACTCGGGGCCGTGATGCATGTGGACACGGTGCGCGACCTCGTGCGCGGCAACCTGACGGCGGACATGGACGGGCGCGCAGATCAGCCGCCACGAATAGCGGATCGCGCCGGTCGCCGCGCAGCTGCCCCATCGTCCGCGCGGATCGCCGATCGCGACGCGCGCAACCGTCACGCCCGCGCGCGCCGCATAGTCCGCCGTGTCCGCGCTCAGCCGGGCGAGCGCCCGCGCGCGCAGCCACGCCTCGACGCGGCGCGAGAGCGCGTCGAGCGGGCCACCGACCAACAGCCGACCGCTCTCCTCGACCGGCACACGCGAGGCGCCCGCGGACCACGCCACGGTCAGCGTCCCGTCCGCGACCGGCAGCACCGCCCCCGGCGCGAACGGCACCACAACCGGCAACCTCGCGCGCTGCGCCGC
>CALMGC010000065.1 GCA_937863505.1 uncultured Sphingomonadales bacterium
GGTCGGGGTCGGTGATCATCTCGTTCCACTGCGCGACCCAGCCGACCGTGCGCGCGAGCGCGAACAGCGCGGTGAACATCGACGTCGGGAACCCCATCGCCGACAAGATCACCCCCGAATAGAAGTCGACATTCGGGAACAGCTTCTTCTCGACGAAGTAATCGTCCTTGAGCGCGAGCTCCTCCAGCTGCAACGCGACGTCGAACACCGGGTCGGTGACGTTCATCTCCTTGAATACCTCGCGCACGGTCTGTTGCATCACCGTCGCGCGCGGGTCGTAGTTCTTGTAGACACGGTGGCCGAAGCCCATCAGCCGGAATGGATCGTTCTTGTCCTTGGCGCGCGCGAGGAACTCGGGGATGCGCTCGGGACGACCGATCTCGTGCAGCATGTTGAGCGCCGCCTCGTTCGCGCCGCCATGCGCCGGGCCCCACAGGCAGGCGATGCCCGCCGCCATGCACGCGAACGGGTTCGCGCCCGACGAGCCCGCCAGCCGCACGGTCGAGGTCGACGCGTTCTGCTCGTGATCGGCGTGGAGGATGAAGATGCGGTCGAGCGCGCGCTCGATCACTGGGCTCACCTCGTACGGCTCGGCGGGAACGCCGAACGTCATCCGCAGGAAGTTGCCGGTATAGCTGAGCGAATTGGCGGGGTAGAGGAACGGCTGCCCGACCGAGTATTTATACGCCATCGCCGCGATCGTCGGCATTTTCGCGATCAGCCGGTGGCTGGCGATGGTGCGCTGCTTTGGATCGTGGATGTCGGTCGAGTCGTGGTAGAACGCGGACAGCGCGCCGACAACGCCGCACATGATCGCCATCGGATGCGCGTCGCGGCGGAAGCCGGAAAAGAAGCTCGCCAGCTGTTCATGTACCATGGTGTGCCGGGTGATGGTGTAGCTGAACGCCTCGAACTGGTCCGCCGTGGGCAGCTCGCCGTTGAGGAGCAGGTAGGCGACCTCCATGAAGCTCGACTGTTCGGCAAGCTGGCCGATCGGATAGCCGCGGTGGAGCAACACGCCCTGGTCGCCGTCGATATAGGTGATCGTCGACTGGCAGCTCGCGGTCGAGGTGAAGCCGGGGTCGTAGGTGAACGCGTCGGTCTGCGCGTATAATTTGCGGATATCGACCACGTCCGGGCCGACGCTGCCCGACATGACGGGGTAGCTCAGCTGCTTGTCGCCGAGGGTGATCTGCATCGGGTCCGTCATCGTATCTGTCCTTCCCCTGTGGCGACCATCTGGTCGGCGATCCGGCCCAGGCTTTCTTCGCGCCCGAGCAGCTCGAGCACGTCGAAGATGCCCGGCGACGTCCGGCGGCCCGTCAACGCGGCACGGAGCGGCTGAGCGACCTGGCCGAGCTTGACGCCCGCCGCTTCTGCCGTTTGCCGCACTGCACCATCGAGCGTCGTCGTATCCCAACGCTCGACCGCGTCAAGCGTCGCATGCGCTGCGGCCAGCAGCTCCGGCGCGTTTCCAGCAAAGAGCGGCCCGGCGTCGGCGTCGATCGCGAGCGGGCGAGCGGCGAACAGGAAGCGCGCGCCCTCGGCGAGGTCGTCCAGATCGGTCGCGCGCACCTTGAGCACCGCCATCGCGCGGGTGAGCAGGTCGAACGCCTCGCCCGTCAGCGCGTGGCCGAGACGGGGCGCGACCAATGCGGCGAGCCGCGCGTCGTCCGCCTCGCGCAGGTAATGCGCGTTTAGGCTTTGCAGCTTCTTGAGGTCGAAGCGCGACGGGCTCTTGCCGACGCCCGCGAGGTCGAACCACTGCGTCGCCTGCTCGCGGCTGATGATCTCCGCGTCGCCATGTCCCCAGCCGAGCCGGAGGAGGTAGTTGTTCAGCGCCTCGGGCAGGATGCCGAGCTCGTCGCGATAGGCATCAACCCCGAGCGCGCCGTGCCGCTTGGACAGCTTCGCACCGTCGCTGCCGTGGATCAGCGGAATGTGCGCGTAGCTCGGTTCCGGCCAGCCCATCGCCTTATAGATCGGAAGCTGCCGGAAGGCGTTGTTGAGGTGATCGTCACCGCGGATGACATGGGTCACGCCCATGTCGTGATCGTCGACCACCACGGCGAGCATATAGGTCGGCGTACCGTCCGAACGGAGCAGGACGAAGTCGTCAATCTCCGCATTCTGGACGGTGACGCTGCCCTGAACTTGATCACTGATCGTGGTCGCGCCTTCCTCGGGCGCCTTGAGTCGGACCACGAACGGTGCGCCTTCGGGCGCATCGGTCCGGTCGCGCCAGCGCCCGTCATAGCGGATCGGCCGCCCCGCCGCGCGCTGCTCGTCGCGCAGGGCGGCGAGTTCCTCGGGAGTGGCGTAGCAACGGTACGCGTTGCCGCTCGCGAGCAGCTGCGCGGCGACCTCGGCATGGCGAGCGGCGCGCGCGAACTGCATCACGGTCTCGCCGTCCCAATCGAGCGACAGCCAGCGCAGCCCGTCGATGATCGCGTCGATCGCCGGCTCGGTCGAGCGCGCGCGGTCGGTGTCCTCGATCCTGAGCAGGAACTTGCCGCCATGGTGCCGCGCATACAGCCAGTTGAACAACGCGGTGCGCGCGCCGCCGATGTGCAGGAAACCTGTCGGCGAGGGCGCGAAGCGCGTCACCACGGGCGCGCTGATCGAATCGGTTGCGCCCAAGCGCGCTCGCTCCCAAGCTGAATTACGGATGGCCACAGCAGCCGGGGCGGCCCCTAGCACGCGGGCAAGGTCGCTTCAAACCGCGCTCACCGCGATGCGCGACGCCGTCGAGCGGTGGCTGGAGGCGGAGCGGGACCAGCTGCCATTATGGCTGCCGGTGATGCTGGGGGCGGGCGTCACTGCCTGGTTCGTGCTGCCGAGCGCGGACGAATGGCGGGCGGTGATGCTGGCGGGACTGGCCGTCGCGTGCTTCGGCGCGGCGGGATGGCGTGGCGGGCGGGCCGGGGTTGCCTTGGCGGTCGCGGGCGTGGCGGTGGCGAGCGGGGTCGGGCTCGCTTGGTGGCGGGCGGAGCGGGTCGCGCATCCGGTGCTCGCGCGCCCCGCGATCGTGCGATTCCAGGCGCGGGTCGACCGGGTCGAGCCGGTGCCCGCGCGCGACATGATCCGGCTGCGGCTGACTCCGACCAAGCTGCTCCCCGACCCTCCCGGGCAAGCGCCCCCGAACCCGAAGGCGCGACCGAAGCTGCCCGTGACGCTGCCGCCGACGGTGCGCGTCAATGTCGCCACCGCCGACCTTCCCGCCGGAGTGGGCGTAGGCGCATCGGTCGAGCTCGGCGCGCGGTTGATGCCGCCCAACGCGCCGGGCGTGCCGACCGGCTATGATTTCGCGCAGGTCGCTTGGTTCGGTCGGCTCGGCGCGACCGGGCGGGCCTCGCCGCCGATCAAGGTGCTGCGCGCGGTGCCCGACGGGTCGAACGGGCTGCGCGCAAGGCTCACCCGGCACATCGAGGCGCAGTTGTCCGGCAGCGACGGCGGCGTCGCGGCGGCGTTCGTAACGGGCGATGTGGGCGCGATCTCGTTGAAGGACTCCGACGCGATGCGGCGGGCGGGGCTGGCCCATCTACTGTCGATCAGCGGGCTGCACATCACCGCGGCGGTGGCGGCAACGATGCTGGTCGTGGTGCGGCTGCTGGCGTTGTTCCCGCCGATCGCGCTCCGGTTCCGCTTGCCGATGGTCGCGGCGGGGGCGGGCGCGGCGGCGGCGATCGGCTATACGCTGCTGAGCGGGGCGGAGGTGCCGACCGTGCGCTCGTGCGTCGCCGCGCTGCTGGTGCTCGTGGCGCTGATGCTGGGGCGCGAGGCGGTGACGTTGCGGCTGGTCGCGGCCGGGGCGACCGTCGTGCTGCTGCTCTGGCCCGAGTCGTTGGCGGGGCCGAGTTTCCAGCTGTCGTTCGCGGCGGTAGCCTCGATCGTCGCGTTCAACGAGCATCCCCGTATCAGGGCAGTATTCATGAAGCGCGATGAGGCGCACTGGCGCAAGATCGCGCGCGAACTGGTGTCGCTGGTCGCCACCGGGTTGCTGCTCGAGTTCGCGCTGATGCCGATCGCGGTGTACCACTTCCACCGCGCGGGGCTGTACGGCGCGTTCGCCAACATCGTCGCGATCCCGCTGTCGACGTTCGTGATCATGCCCGCCGAGGCGCTGGCGCTGGTGCTCGACGCGATCGGCCTCGGGGCACCCGCCTGGTGGGCGGCGGGCAAGTCGATCGCGCTGCTGCTCTGGATCGCGCGGGTCACGGCGCGCCAGCCCGGCGCGGTGACGGTGCTCCCGAGCACGCCCGACCTCGCCTTTGCGCTGATGGTCGTCGGCGGGCTGTGGATCGCGCTGTGGCGGACAAAGGCGCGGCGCTGGGGC
>CALMGC010000066.1 GCA_937863505.1 uncultured Sphingomonadales bacterium
GTCCATGCGCTGGGCGAGGCGCGGCCGACCGGCGGCGGGCCGCTCGCGCGCGTCCGGCGCAAGCTGCGCTACAGTCCACGCGCGCTCGCCTGGCTGCGGGCGCACGCGCGCGACTATGACGTGATCGTGGTCGACGGGCTGTGGAACTACGCCACCCACATCGCCGCGCGCGTGCTGCCCGGCGGCGGGGTGCCGTACATCGTCTACACGCACGGGATGCTCGATCCCTGGTTCCGGCGGACCTATCCGGCCAAGCACGCCGCCAAACAGCTCTGGTGGTGGGTGAGCGAAGGACGGCTCCTGCGTGGCGCGGCGGCGGTGAACTTCACCTGCGAGGCGGAGCGGCTGCTCGCGCGCGAAAGCTTCCGCCCATACCGCGTCCGCGAGCGGGTGATCCGGTTCGGCACCGCCGATGCGCCAGCCGCCGCGCCCGGGCAGGACGCCGCCTTCGCCGCCACGGTGCCCGCGCTGGGCGAACGACCGTTCCTGCTGTTCCTAAGCCGGCTGCACCGCAAGAAGGGGTGCAACCTGCTGGTCGAGGCCTTCGCGCGCGTGGCGGCCGAGTGTCCGGGCGTCGACCTGGTCATCGCCGGCCCCGATCAGGAGGGGTTGCGCGCGACGTTGGAGCGGCGGGCCGAAGCGTTGGGCGTTGCAGACCGGATCCACTGGCCCGGGATGCTGACGGGTGCGGCGAAATGGGGCGCATTCCACGGCTGCTGCGCGTTCGTGCTGCCGTCGCATCAGGAGAATTTCGGCATCGTGGTCGCCGAAGCGATGGCCTGCGCCAAACCGGTGCTCCTTACGGACAAGGTCAACATCTGGCGCGAGGTGGTCGATGCGGGGGCCGGACTCGCCGAACCGGACACGCCCGCAGGCATCGAGCGGCTGCTCTGCCGCTTTCTCGCGCTCCCCGACGCGGAGCGCGGGGCGATGGGAGCGGCGGCGCGCGCGGCGTTCCTCGCCCAGTTCGAGATCGAACAAAGCGCCGACGCGCTCGAGGCGGAGTTCCACGAGGTGACCGCGAACCGCTGACCGGCGAAACCGCTGCCCTGCAGCGAACCGGATAGGTTATACGCTCCCGCGCGTCGCTCATCGACGCGAAGAGCAGCCATGACCGATCCCGTTCCGGCGACCATCGCCCACCCCGCCCCCTATGTCACCCGGCAGGCGATCGCGTTCGGCTCCGCGCTCCTGTCGGTGGAGGCGACGCAGCCGTTGCCCGTCCCCGATCGCGCCTATGCGGGCGTCGTCGCGATGACGGTCGGCGTCGAGCAGGCCGCCGGGCGCGGGTTGCTCGTCACCGCCATCGCCGCCGGGCAGGTCGCGGTCGGGTTCGCCGACGGGAGCGAGGCGACGTTGCCGCTCGCGACCTGCCTGACGATCCTGCCCTTCGCCGTCCGCGCGATCGTGGCGCAGCGCACGACCGCGGTCGCCAGCTATGCGAGCCTGATCTGATGCCCGCCGCGATCCTGCCCGCGGTGTCGCCCGACACCTCCGCCGCCACGCGCGTTCGCGTCGCCGTGCTGGACCCCCGCCCCGGCCTACGCGCCCGGCACCGTGTACCAGACCGGTTGGGTCGTCACCTCGAACGGTCACCTGTACGTCGCCGCGAACGGCGGCACGTCGCCCGCCGCGCCCAGCCCGCGCTCGCATACCAGCGGCGCGGCGGTGAGCGACGGCGCGGTGCTGTGGACCCATGCGGGCGAGGCACAAGCGACGCCCGTCGACCCGCTCGCGCCCGGCGTTTCGGTCACCACCGCCGCCACGCCGTTGACCAACGCGACCGGCGTGATCGGCTCGGCGAGCGAGGTCGTCCCCGGCGCGCTGCGACCGCTTGGCGGCTATGTGTTCGACTATGGCGGCTTCCCGGGTCTCAGAACCCTCAACTGCGGGCCCGGCGTCGTCGGCCAGCATGTCGGGTGGGAGTTCGAGACCGACGAGAACGACGTCAGCATCGTCGTCTTCGGCGGCTCGCGGCCCGTGCAGCTGGTGATCGACGACCGCCGCTGGAGTCCGGGCGGGCCGGTGATGCCGGGCGGCGGCGAGAACTACATAGACATCGGCTTTCCCGGGCAGGAGCGGCGCGCGCGCCGGTTCCGGCTGAAGCTCGGCGACCCGGGCATGGCGTTGCGCGATGTGCGGGTGGCGGCGACCGGGCAGGTTTGGGCACCCGCGCCAGATCGTGCGCGCGGTGTTCATCAGCGACTCGATCCTGGCCGGGTCGGGTTTTGGGCCGTTCATCGCTGGCGGCTCGGTCGCGCAGCGCGTCGCGGGCGCGCTCGGCTGGACCGACCTGTGGGACTTCGCGATCGGCGGCACCGGCTACGTCAACCCGGGCGGCGGCTGTGTCACCTTCGGTCAGCGGGTCGCGGAGGCGCTGACCCGCGCGCCCGACGTCTGGGTGTTCATGGGCTCGGGCAACGGCGCCGCGCACCCGCCCGCCGAGATCACCGCCGCCGCGCTGGCCGCATTCCGCGCGATCTGCAGCGGCGGGTCCACCGCACCCGTGATCGTGCTCGGCGTCTGGCCCAAGGACGGGACGGCGGGCGCGATCGAGGCGGCGATCAAGGCGGCGTTCGATGCCTGGGCCGACCCGGCGAGCGTGTGAGTGCCGATCGCGGGCGACGCGAGCGGCATGCCGTGGATCACGGGGCCATGGAACGATGCGGGCCATCCCGGCTCGACCAACGCGGTCCAGCTGATCGGCGACGACCGTACGCACCCGGTCGACGGCGGCAGCGCGTACCTCGCCCGCCGCACCGCGCGCGCGATCCGCGCGGGTTGCCGCCGCCGCTGTGATCCGGCGGGCCGCGGGAGGGGTCGGCCGTCCCGCGGCCTTGAACGCCGGCGCGTTCACCCATAGGCGTGGGCCGGGTCGGGCAAAGGGGTGAACATGCAGCAACGCGCCTCGGAGCACGTGCCCGCGCCGTCGCTCGCCGTCGTCATCCTGACCTACAACGAAGAGCGCCACATCACCCGCGCGATCGACAGCATCCGCGCGCTCGCGACCGAGATCGTGGTGGTGGACAGCTTCTCACACGACCGCACCGTCGAGCTCGCCGCCGCGGCCGGCGCGCGGGTGCTCCAGAACCCGTTCGTGACGCAGGCCCGGCAGTTCCAATGGGCGATGGACCATGCCGGGTTGACCGCCGACTGGGTGCTCAGGCTCGACGCGGACGAGGTGATCGGCGATGACCTCGCCGCCGCGATCGCGCGCGCGCTGCCCGGCTATGGACCCGACGTCGCGGGGGTGAACTTCGCGCGGCGGCATATCTTCATGGGCCGGTGGATCCGGCATGGCGGACGCTATCCGCTCTGGCTGCTGCGGCTGTTCCGGCGCGGGCAGGGGCGCGTCGAGGACCGGTGGATGGACGAGCATATCGTGGTCTGGGGCGGGCGCACCGAGCGGCTGCACGGCGTCTTCGAGGATCGCAACCTCCACGACCTCGGCTTTTTCACCGCCAAGCACAATGCCTATGCCGTGCGCGAGGCGGTGGACGTGCTCATCGGGCGGCACCGGCTCGCCGCCGAGGATGCGGGCGTGCTCGAGGCGAAGACGTCGGGGCAGGCCAAGGCGAAGCGCTGGATCAAGCAGCGTGTCTACAACCGGCTGCCGTTCGGCGTCGGGCCGTTCGCCTTATGGCTATACCGCTACCTCGCGAAGCTCGGCTTTCTGGATGGCCGGGAGGGGCTGATCTACCATACGCTGCAGGGCTTCTGGTACCCGTTCCTAGTCGAGGCCAAGGTGGTGGAGTTCGAAAAGGCGATGGCGGATTGCGCCACGCTGCCCGAGCGCCGCGCGCGCCTCGCGGCCATGTCGGGGCTGCCGGTCTAGCGGCCGCTTTCGACGGCGCGGGCGTCCGCTTCCAGGCCGAAATGCCGCAGCCGGGCGGCGAACTCGGCCAGGTTGCGCGCGGTCGGCGGCGAGCCCGCGCGGCGCAGATCGCTGAACAGCGCCAGCCGCGCGCTCACCAAGGCGGGGTCGGGGCGCGGCAGCGACGAAAGATAGGTCCCCCGCCATACCGGCTCGAGCGCCAGCCGGGTGACGATCGCGGCGCGGACCCGCGGGTCGGCGATGCGGTCGTCGAGCAACACGCCCGCGGTCTCGCCTTCGTTGGTCTGGCGCGCATAGGCGTCGTAGCGGGTGGCGAACAACGTGGGGTCGCTCGCCGCTTCCGCCAGCCAGCGCTGGGTGGCGATGTCGCGCCAGCCGAGCGCGGCCGACTGGTTCATCACCGCGGCGGTGCGCGGCGGCTCGCCGATCGCGAGCATCGTCAGCGCGGACTGGTCGAGCGGCGCGCGCGCGAGCGAGGCGCGAAAGGCCGCGTTGCTCGCGCGGAAGTCGCCCCGCGCCAGCGCCTCGCGCCCGACCAGATAGCGGACCAGCGCCGAGTCGGGCGCGATCTGCGCGGCGAGGTCGAACCGCCCCGCGGTCATCAGCAACGGCGCGACCAGCCCGACGACGATCTGCCATCCCACGACCGCGACCAGCAGCAGCGCGACCGCGAGCCGGCGATAATCAGGCCGCGCCGACTTCGCCGCCGACCGTTTCCGGCGCGTCCTCACCACGCGTCAGCGGTCGCGCGAGGAGGACGGGCCATAGGTGTAATAATAGCCATATTCCTCGCCATAGCCCGAATGGCGCGGGTCGAACTTGGTCAGCACCGCGCCGAGGAGCTTGGCGCCGCTGCCGGACAGACGGCGCACCGCCGCCTTGCCCGACCCGCCGCGCGCGCGTCCGGCTTCGACGACGTAGACGGTGCCTTCCACCGCGTCGGCGTAGAGCACCGCGTCGGCGAGCCCCAGCACCGGCGGGCCGTCGATCACCACCATGTCATAGCGCCCGCGCGCCTCGTCGAGCGTGGCGCGGAGCGAGTTGCCCGACAACAGCTCGGTCGGGCTGGGCGGCAGCGGCCCGGCGTTGATGAAGTCGAGATTGGGGAACTCGGTCGGCTGCGCGACCTCCGACAGCGTCGCCTGGCGCGCGAGCAGGTCGGAAAAGCCGATCGAGCGCTTCACCTGGAAGTAATTGTGGAGCGACGGGCGGCGCATGTCGCCGTCGATCAGCAGCACGCGCGTGCCGATCTGCGCGAAGCTGCGCGCGGTCGCGAGCGCGGTGGTCGACTTGCCTTCGCTCTCGCGCCCGCTGGTGATCAGCACCGACGAGACGAGGCCGTTGGGCGAGATCAGCCGGATCGACGTCCGCAGCGCGTAATAGGCCTCGGCGAAGCTCGACCGCACCTCTTCCAGCGCGGTCAGCGCGGACGTGCCCGCGGGCAGGCGCGGGATGGAGTTGAGGAACGGCAGCCCAAGCTTGGTCTCCACCTCGTCCGGCGCGCGCACCGCGTCGTCGAACCGGTCGCGCGCGAACACCACCGCGCCCGATACCACCAGCCCCAGCAGCAGCGCGATCAGCATATTGAACGCAGGCCGCGGCGACACCGGCTTGGTCGGCACCTGCGCGGTGTCGAGCACGGAGATGTTGTTGGCGGTGACGCCCGCTTCGGCGCTGACCTCCTTGTAGCGCTGGAGCAGCGCGTCGTACATCGTACGGTTGGTGTCCGCCTCGCGCTTGAGGATGTTGTAGCGGACGCTGCGGTCCTGCTCGGCCTGGGTCTGGCTCTTGAGCGAGCCGACCTGCCCCGTCAGGCTGTTCTCCTGGTCGACCGTCGCCTGGTACTGGCCGCGGATGCCGTTGCGGATGTTGTTCGCGAGCCCGACGATCTGCGTGTCGAGCGCGGCGATCTGCGCCGCCGCCTGGCGCATGGTCGGATAGTCCTTGCCGTGGCGGAGCGACTCCTGCTGATATGTCGCCTGCAGCGTCGCGCGCTGCTGCGAGAGCGACTGCACCGCCGGGTTGGCCTGCACCTCGGGGATGCTCAGCACCGGCAGCGCCGAGACCTGCCGCCAATGGCCTTCCGCGGCCGTGCGCTGCACCCGCGCCTGGACCAGCGCGTCGCTGCTCTGGACGAGGTTGGCGGCGGTCAGCGAGCGGACGCCGGGCGACTGGCCCTGCCCGCCCGGCGCGACCGCCGTGCCCGCGCTGGTGTCGAGCAGCCCCGCCTCGCGCGCATAGGCGTTGCCCGCGCGCTCGGACGATTCGAGCCGTTGCTTGGCGAGCCCGAGCTGGTTCTCGAGAAAGCCGCGCGCATAGGAGGACGCGTCGAAGCGGCGCTGAAGGTTCTGGGTGATGAAGTTGGTGACGTAGGCGTTCGCGACCTGCGCGGCGAGCTGCGGGTCGGGGCTCTTATACGCGACCGTGACGATGCGCGAGCTGCGCGGGAGGGTGACGCCGAGATTGTCGAGCAGCAATTCGACCACCTGGTCGTGGCGGCTGACGGCGTCGATCCGCGGCTTCGCGCCCATGCGGAACACGAACCGGTCGTCCGTCCACAGCTTGAGGTCATCGGCGACCCGCGAGGCCAGCGCGCGGCTGCGCAGGATGTCGGTCTGGGTCTGGAGGAAGCGGTCCGCCTCCTGCCCGCTCAACGCGGGCTCGGTGTCGCCCTGCGACAGGACCTTGCTCGCCTGCTGCTCGATCTGGACGCTCGCCGCCGCGCTGTAGACGCGGGTCGCCAGCACCGTCGCGACCACGCCCAACGCCAGCGCCGCGCCGATGATCGCGAGGATCAGCCAGCGATTGCGATAGATCGACGCCCATAAATGGCGCAGGTCGATCTGGATGCCCTCGGTCGGGTCGCTGGTGACGGCGGGCGCGTCCGCGAGGAAGGCGCGTGGCGCGGGACCGTCAAAGGCGGGCGCGAAATGCGTGTTCATGGCGAGGGGATCATCCCGGGCTGAGCGGCGGCGATCATCGGCCGGCGACGCTCGCGATATTGAGCAGCGGCGCGGCTGCGAGGAAGTCGCGCCACGCGGCCTTGAGGCTGGACGAGCCGATCACGACCGTGTCGCCGCCCAAGATCTCGGGGTCCTCCGCCTGCCCGCGCTGGATGCGGGTGAGGTCGAAGATCGCGCCCGTGCGCTGCCCGTTGACCTCGCGGAACACCACCGCGTCGTTCAGCCGCGCGGTGCGCGACACGCCCTTCGCCATCGCGATCGCGTCGAGCAGGGTGGTGGAGCCCTTGATCTCGAACACCCCCGCGTCCGTCACCGCGCCCGACACGGTGACGCGCTGGCTGGCGGAGGAGACGACCTGCACCGTCACCTGCGGGTCGACGATGAAGCGCTGGTTGAGCTTCTGGCTGATCTCGGCGGCGAGCTCGATCGGCGTCTTGCCGCCCGCCTGGAGCTTGCCCGCCAGCGGCAGCACGATCGCGCCCGAGGCATCGACCGCGACTTCCTTCATCGACAGGTCGGGCTCCTGGAACACGGTCACGCCGATCGAGTCGAGCGGCCCGATCGTGTAATCGCGCGCGGTGCCCGCGGCGCGGGCGGGCACGGCCGTATAAGCGGCCTGTCCCCGCGGCAGTTCGGGCAACGACTGGCACCCGGCCAGGCAGAGCAAGGCGATGACGGGAACGGAACGCTTCACGACAAACACTCCATCGCTGCTGGGTCCGCCCGGACTAACCGCTAATCCAGGTAAGCGCGACGGCTTTTTTCACCGCGCCCGTCCGTGGCATCGACGGGCGCGGTCATCACCCATGCATTGCCGAGCGCCCAGACGATCAGCAGGATGAAATTGCGCAACGGATACTCGATCGCCGAATGCGCCAGCATCACCAGCACGATCACCAGGGACGCGCAGCGCAGCGGCCAGTCGCGCGTCCCCAGCACGGAGAAGGACGCGCGCGCGAGCAGGACGAGGTAGCCGAGCACCGCCAGCAGGCCGACCACTCCCGTCTCCAGCGCGATCTCCAGATATTCGTTATGCGCGTGATTGACATATTCAACGACAACCGAGTCGAGGTCCTCGACCGTCGCATAGACCGGAACGAACGTGCCTACGCCCGACCCGACCGGCAGATAGCGCCTGGTCGCGGCCGTGATGTTCGCCCAATAGCCGAAGCGCGAATCGCGGCTCGCGCCGCCGCTGAACCGCGCGAACACCGGTTGCAGCGCGGGGACGAACGGCACCGCCGACGCCAGCACCGCGGCGCCCGCGCCTGCGAGCAGCCACGGCCACGCGCGCCCGCCGCTACCCCCACCCACGAACAGCAGCGCGAGGCTCGCCGCCAGCACGAACGGCAGCATCGCGATGCCCATCCGCGATCCGGTCGCGAGGCAGCACAAGGCGAGCACGGGCATCGCCGCCGCGACCAGCAGGCGGCGCGCGCGCGGGAGCTTCCACCGGCCCAGCCCCGCGGCGAGCGCGATGCCTGAGAGGATCAGGTCCGCATTCTGGTTGCGGTTGTTGAACAGCCCCGTCGCCCAACCGGCATGGGCGGTGTCGTAGAGATAGCCCGTGCCCGCCGCGAACTGGAACACGCCGAGCACCGCGCTCAGCGACGCGAGCGCGAGCACGGTCGCCGCCAGCGCGACCCGCTCGCGCGTCGGGGCGCGCGCGGCGGAGAAGAACAGCGCCAGCCCCGGCAGCAACGCCAGCGCGCTCCGCCGCGTGGCGTCGGGGTCGAGGCTGAGCGGGTGCGCCAGCGACGGCAGGGACGCCGCGCGATAGATCGCTACGATCAGCTCGCGTCCGGGCAGCTCGGTCCACAGCGACGCGGGTAGCGGGACGAGCTGGAGCAGCGGGATGGCGACGATCACGCCGATCAATATCCGCAGGGGCAGCGACACGGTGCGCGCGGGCCCCTGCACGATCAGCACCGCGATCAGCAGGAGCGCGAGCGCCTCCACCGCTATGTTGAACAGGAGCCCCGGCCCGCCGCTGACCAGCATCCCGAACACGACCAGGGTAAAGGTGAGCCCCACGCGCGCGCGGTCGAGCAGCGGGCGCGACGGCGCGGCGCGCGCCACCGCCTTTCGCTCGCGACCCCCGCCCGGTCGCCAGAGCTGTTCCCCGTCTACCGGCAATGCCCTCTCCACCCGTCGCCCGAAACCGCAACGGCTTAAATGGGTTAGCCCGCAATCGTCGATCGGGAAAGAGTGTCGGCGCGGCCGGCATTGTCACGGGATTGCCTTTTCCCGGGCCTAGCGGAACAGTTCAGCCGGGCGCTCCGCCCGCCAAGGACGACATCATGCGCTTCCTCCCCGCCCTGACGCTGACCCTGGGCCTGTTGGCAGGAGGCCGCGCGGGGGCGCAGGCGCTGCCGACCGGGCAGAATCTCACCCCGCTCGCCGCGCCGGGCGCGCGGTTCGACCCGCTGGTGGCGCATGTCGGGCCCTATCCCGACTACCTCGCCGACGGAGCGGCGGCGATCGCCGTCAGCCCGGACGGGAGCGAGATGCTGGTGCTGACCAGCGGGTTCAACCGCTTGAACGGCCCCGACGGCAAGATCGTCCCCGCGCAATCGGGGCAGTACGTCTTCCGCTACCGGATCGACGCGAAGGGCGCGACGCTGGAACAGTCGCTGTCCGTCCCCAATAGCTTCGGCGGGGTCGCGTGGCTTCCCGATGCGAGCGGCTTCGTGGTCGGTGGCGGGGTGGACGATGTCGTGCATGTGTATCGCCGCTCGGGCGCGGGGTTCGCGGAGGCGGGCGCGATCACGCTCGGCCACGCGGCGGGCAACGGCGCTGGCGTCAAGCCGCAGGCGGCGGGCGTCGCGGTGAGCCCCGACGGCGCGCGGGCGCTGGTCGCGAACTATTACAACGATTCGGTCAGCTTGCTCGACCTCGCCGCCGGGCGGGTGATCGCCGAGCAGGACCTGCGCCCCGGCAAGATCGACCGGGCGCAGTCGGGTGTGCCGGGAGGCGAGAACCCGTTCGCGATCGTCTGGACCGACGCCACCCACGCCTTTGTCTCCGCCCCGCGCGACCGGCAGATCGTCGCGCTGAGCGTGGGCGGCACGGGGGTGATTGTGGCGGCGCGGGTCGCGACGCTGGGCGAGCCGACCGCGCTGCTGTTCGATCCGACGGCCAAGCGGCTGTACGCGACGGAGGACAATGCCGACCGGCTGGCGATGGTCGATACCGCCGCCAACCAGCTCGTCGCCGAGCCGCGCCTCGGCCTCCCCGCCTCGCTCGGCGCGCTGCCGGGCAAAGGCGTGAACCCGAATAGCCTATCGCGGCTCCCCGACGGGCGACTCCTCGTCACCTATGGCGGCGTAAACGCGCTGGCGGTGGTC
>CALMGC010000067.1 GCA_937863505.1 uncultured Sphingomonadales bacterium
CCCGTGGAGCAGCCGGTCGCTCATCGCGGCGGCGGCGCGGATCATGCGGCGAAGGCCCGCCGGGCCGGTCGCGTGCGCGAGCTGGTCGAGATAGACAGCGAGGGGGGGCGTCTCGGTGTCCGGCGCTTCGATCGCGGCGAAACCGACCGTCGAGCCGCGCACGAACCGCTCCGCCTCGGCGAGGTGGATAACGGTGACACGATGACCGAGGTCGATCAGCGCGGTGCCCAGTGCGAGCAGCGGGTTGAGGTGCCCCGGGGTCGGAGGCGCGATGACGGCGAAATGGCGGGGAAGGGAGGGCACGCGCGTGCGGCGCTAGGCGGGTGGGAGGCGGGTGTCGATGCGTGGAGTGAGGGACGCTTGGTCGAGGTAACGTACCGACGCTACAAGCGTGTGGCTTGCTCGCGAGGGTCGGGCAGCGCAAACGATCGCTGCTGACAATGTGAGAGAAACCGATGCCCAGGGAGAAGGTGTGGATGTCGGCGAGCGGTCGTGTGTACGACATCAAACACGCGGCGAAGCTTACAGGTGCGACGGTTGCCAGATTGCGAGCCATGCTGCTGCAGGGCGTACTGACCGACCCCGGCGACAAACGCGAGGGCATCGCCGAAGCCGACGTGGTACGACTTCGGGCCGAACGGGATCGTCTCCAGATTGAGACCGATCGGCGGGCCAAGGTTGCAACAAACCGGCCCAAGCTGAAGGACGTTGAACGTCCCGTCAATTTACTACGCGAACGGCCCGCCGATCAAGCGGTGTTGAACTGGTCGCGATTTGCGGACCCGGCGGGGCCGTCACGGGAGTAAATCCCGTGACGTCGGACGGGCTCGCTGAAGCGACCCGCCGGCCGGCGGGCACCGTCTTGCAAATAGCTGCGCTATTAGCGTGCGGACGTGAGGCTACGCCTCACTTGCTCCGCTCAACTTGCTCGAAGTCCAGCTCCACCGGCGTCGCGCGTCCGAAGATCGACACGCTCACCTTCACCTTGCTCTTGTCGAAGTCCAGCCCTTCGACCGTGCCGTTGAAACTCGCGAACGGGCCGTCGAGCACCTTGACCGCGTCGCCGATCTCGTAATCGACCTTGATCTTCTGCTTGGGCGCGGCGGCGGCTTCTTCCTTGCTGTGGAGCATCCGCGCGGCTTCGGCGTCGCTCACCGCCTGCGGCTTGCCCATCGAGCCGAGGAAGCCCGTTACCTTGGGGGTGTTCTTGACGAGGTGATAGACCTGGTCGTTCATGTCGAGCTTGGCCAGCACATAGCCGGGCATGAACTTGCGCTCTACCGCGATCTTCTTGCCGCGGCGCGCCTCGGTCACCGTCTCGGTCGGCACCTCGATCTGCTCGACCAGCCTGTCGAGCCCGAGCCTGGTCGCTTCCGACATGATCGCGTCGCGGACCTTGCCCTCGAACCCCGAATAGGCGTGAATGATGTACCAGCGCGCCATGACCTGTTTCCCTGTTATTGCGCGAGACGGAGCAGCGCGTGGACGACACCCTCGAAGAACGAGTCCACCGCGAGAAAGAACACGGCGAGGATCGTCGTCATGATCATCACCATGACGCCGGTCATCACCGTCTCGCGCCGGGTCGGCCAGATGACCTTGGCGGTCTCCGCCTTGACCTGATTAAAGAACTCGGTGGGGCTTGTCTTTGCCACGATTGCTTCGCCTCGTTCGGACACGGGTCCGCCGCCGCGCCCCGGTGAGAGGGTCGGCGAGGGTCCGGGTGTCGCTGTCGGATTGAACACGATCTAGCGGCGGTGACGCTCCGGGGCAAGGGCCGTCACGGGGCTAAACACCGTGACGTCAGACCTCGCTTCAGCGACGCTGGCTGGCCTTGCCCGTTGAGCGCCTTGCCGCTAAACGGGCTGCGGCCTAGGGGTGTAGCTCAGTTGGTTAGAGCGTCGGTCTCCAAAACCGAAGGCCCTCGGTTCGAGTCCGAGCTCCCCTGCCAAGCCGCAGGCCGAGGCGCAAGGCGCCGACCGCGCAGCGGCGGCCAAGGCCGGCCAGCCGAACCCGTCTGACGTCACGGGCTTTGCCCGTGACCGGCCTACACTAACGATCATTTCCCTTCGTCAGCAGCGCCGCGATCCGCTCGGCGGTGGCGGCGTCGGCGGGAGTGTAGACCAGCATTCCGAGCTCCGGTCGCCCGTCCACCGCGAACGCGGCATAATCGAGCTCGACCAGCCCGAGCTCGGGATGGTGCAGCCGCTTGACGCCTTCGGAGTGCCCGCCGACATCGCCGTCGCGCCACAGGGCCGCGAACTCCGCGCTGGTCGCGGACAGCTCGTCGACCAGCGCCGCGGTCTCCGCCGCCGCGCCCGCGCGCACCGCGTCGGCGCGGAACGCCGCCACCACATGCCGCGCCACCGCCCGCCAGTCCGCCTGCGCCGCCTTGATGCGCGAATCGGCGAACACCAGCCGCAGGATGTTGCGCTCCTCGCGCGGGAGCAGCGCATAGTCGGTCAGCAGCACGGCGGCGGCGCGGTTCCACGCCACCACGTCCCAGGTCGGGTTTTTGATGATCGCGGGGCTGACCGGCATCGCGTCCAGCACCCGCTGGAGCCGCGGCGTCACCTCGTCGCGCCCGCGATAGCGCGGCTCGGGCGGGCGCCCCAATCCGAGCACGAACAGATGCTCGCGCTCCGGCTCCGTCAGCATCAGCCCCGCGGCGATACGGTCGAGCACGTCCGCCGACGGCGCGCCGCCGCGCCCCTGTTCGAGCCAGGTGTACCAGGTGGGGCTGATGTTCGCGCGCTGCGCCACTTCCTCGCGGCGGAGGCCCGGCGTGCGACGCCGCTCCGCGCCGAACCCGAACGCCGCCGGGTCGAGCCGCGCGCGCCGGTCGCGCAGGAAACCGCCGAGCGCCGTGCCTGATCGAGCCGCCATCGCCATCCTGTTACGCCTTATACCCGGATAAGCTCACTACTTTAACAGGATCGAGATTAGGCCGAAGAAGCGCGCCGGACAACAAGCGAGGAGCTTTCCCATGCAGGTGTTTCTGACCGGCGCGACCGGGTTCATCGGGTCGCGCGTCGTGCCCGAGCTGCTCGCGGCGGGGCATCGGGTGCTGGGGATGACGCGCTCGGACTCAGGGGAGCGGGCGCTGGCGGCTGTGGGGGTGGAGCCGGTGCGCGCCGACCTGAATGACCCGTCCACCCTGCGCGCGGGCGCGGCGCGCGCGGACGCGGTGATCCACACCGCGTTCGATCACGACTTCAGCCGCTTCGTCGAGAACTGCGACAAGGACCGGCGCGTGATCGAGGCGATGGCGGAGGCGCTCGCCGGTTCCGACCGGCCGCTGATCATCACCTCGGGGACCGGCATCGGCGACGCCCGGCGCGGCGGGCCGGCGACGGAGGACGTGTTCGACGAGGGCAACCCCAACCCGCGCGTCGCCTCCGAGCTGGCGGGCCGCGCGGCGCTGGAGCGCGGCGTCGACGTGCGCGTCGTGCGGCTGCCGCAGGTCCACGACACGGTCAAGCAGGGCTTCGTGACGCCCAATATCGAGGTCGCGCGGCACAAGGGCGTCGTCGCCTATGTCGGCGAGGGCGCGAACCGCTGGCCCGCCGCGGCGGTGCCCGACGTGGCGCGGCTCTATGCGCTGGTGCTCGGCAAGGGGGTAAAGGGGGCGCGGTACAACGCGGTGCAGGAGGAGGGCATCGCCGTGCGCAAGATCGCGGAGGTGGTCGCGGCCGGGCTGGGCATACCGACCAGATCGCTCTCGCCCGAGGAGGCTATGGAGCATTTCGGCTGGTTCGGCGCGTTCGCGGGCATGGACCTGCCCGCCTCCTCCGCCTGGACCCGCGCGCAACTCGGATGGGAGCCGACCGGGCCGGGCTTGCTGGAGGACCTGCGCGCGATGGATTACGCGGCGGGTAGTTGAGGAAAGAAAAGTCGGATAGTGCTGTTATTTCGTGCAAGCTCGATCATCGAGTGTTAGCGAGATGCCTCGAACCGACGCTCGGACCGTGTCTCCGACGCGGCAGTTAAACCCTGCCAGCGGCACGTTTCTCGTCGCGATTAGGCCGGATGGACTCTTTGCCGTAACCTGCACCTTGTCGGTGTCCCATCGCGGACTGGCGGCGGGCGCAATGTTGACCACGACAGCCGATGTATTTTGCTCGGGCTGTTCGGAGCAGGCCGCCAAGGCGGTCGAGGTGGACACAATGAGTAGAAGGGGAAGCAGACGCCGGTTCATGGGGGGCTTCTCGCGCGGGCCGTCACGGGAGTAAATCCCGTGACGTCGGACGGGTTCGGCCGGGTGACGGCCGACCCGCCGGCCGACCGTTCGCGTGCCCTTTGGGCAGCGGCGCGCGGGCGCGCCTCGCTCCGGCTATGCGGCTTCCGTCCACCGCCGCTGGTTCGCCAGCGCCCGCGCCTCGCCCACCGGCAACGGCCGCCCGAAGTAATAGCCCTGCACCTTGGAGCAGCCCAGTTCCTGCACCATCAGATGCTCCGCCTCCGTCTCGACGCCCTCCGCCGTGGTCGCCATGCCGAGGCTCTTGGCCAGCGCCACCACCGCGCGGATGATCGCCACCGCCTCGCGCACGCCCTTGCTCGCGCCCTGCACAAAGCTCCGGTCGATCTTGATCGAGCTGAACCGCGTCCGCGACAGGTAGCCGAGCGAGGAATAGCCGGTGCCGAAATCGTCGAGGCTGAGCTTCACGCCCATGTCGAGGATGCGTTCAAGCACCTGGATCGCGCCCGTGCCCTCGCGCATGAACACGCTTTCGGTCACCTCCAGCTCCAGCCGCTCGGGCGGCAGCCCGCTCTGCGCCAGCGCGCTGGTGACGGTGGACACGAAGCCGGGATTGTGGAGCTGGTCGGGCGACACGTTGACCGCGACGCGGATCGTGTCGGGCCAGCGCGCAGCCTCCGCGCACGCGGTCCGCAGCACCCACTCGCCGATCGGCGCGATCAGCCGCGCTTCCTCCGCCAGCGGGATGAACTTGACCGGCGAGACGCTGCCGAAATCAGGGTGGTTCCAGCGCAGCAACGCCTCGAACCCGAGCAGGTTGCCGGTGCCCGCATCCACCACCGGCTGGTAATTGAGGTGCATCTGCCCGAGCTCGAGCGCGCGGCGCAGCGCCATCTCGAGCACGCGCCGCTCCTCGGCCTCGACATGGAGCTGCGGCTCGTAATGGTGGACCGCGCCGCCGCCGACGTCCTTGGACCGGTAGAGCGCCAGATCGGCGGAGCGGATCAGCATCTCCGCGGTGCGCCCGTCGCGCGGACCCGTGGCGACGCCGACCGACGCGCCGATGTGCAGCGTGTGCGCGTCGACTTCATAGGCGCGCGACAGCACCTCGACGACCTGCTTCGCGAACCGCTCGACGCGGTCCGAGTCGCCCGCGTCGCGGACCACCACCGCGAACTCGTCACCGCCGAGGCGCCCGACGATCTCGTTCTGCGTCGCGAGCTGCGACAGGCGCTCGGACACGCGGCCGAGCAGCCGGTCGCCGACCGGGTGGCCGAGCGTGTCGTTGACCGCCTTGAACCGGTCGAGGTCGATCATCATGAACGCGCAGCGATTGCCCCATTTGTCCGCCTCCGCCATCGCGCGCGCGAGCACCTCGTTGATCGACAGGCGGTTGGGCAGGCCGGTCAGCGCGTCGAAGCGGGCGAGCCGGTTGATCTTGTCCGCGGTCGCGCGCTGCTCCGTCACGTCCGAGCCGACGCCGCGAAAGCCGCTGAACGCGCCCGCCTCGTCGAAACGGGGCGAGGCGGCGATCTCCCACCAGCGCTCCTCGCCGTTGACGGTGACGGGCAGCCGCAGGTCGCGAAAGCTCTCGCGCAGCTTCAGCTTCTCGGCCAGCGTCCGCAGCCCGGGCGCGACCTCGCCGCTCTCCCAGCTCGGCCCGGCGAGCACCTGAGTGAACGGCAGGCCGTTGATCGCGACGGGGTCGAGCCCGCAAGCATAGGCGAAGCGCGGGGACGCCTTGACCACACGGCGCGCGGCATCGGTCTCCCACAGCCAGTCGGCGTTCTGGTCCTCGAACTCGCGCAAGAGCAGGCTGACGGTCGCGTCGCGCTCGGCAAGCGCAAATTGTGCGGCGCGGATCGTCACCAGCGAGCGGGCGCGTGTCATGCACGCGGCCATCAGCATCCCGGTGAAGACGGCGACGCCGAACACGGCGGCACCGTCATGCTTGTTGATCAGCGGCACCGCGGTCGCCGCGCCGACGCCGAGCAGAAAGGCGAGCGTCGCCAGCGCGAACGGCGCCATCGCCAGCGCGGCGGCGGTCATCAGCACGGCAAGGATCACGCCCAGCCCACTCGTCGGACCGACCGGCATGAGCGGGTAAAAGCACAGCGGCACGACTCCCCACACCGCCGCCAGCGCGATGCCCTCGCCGACGGTGTTGCGCAGGTCGCGGACGCTCGCGAACCCGTCGCCGCGATGATGCGTCGCCAGCCGCCGCATCGCCACGCCGAGCGATACCGCGCAGACCAACACCGCCCAGCCATAAGCCTGCCACGCGGGTACCCGCCCGACGACCAGCAGCACCGTGGAAGCCGCGCCGAGCAGGTTCGCCGCGAACAGCAACAGCGCGAGCTTGCGCCCGGCATGGAGCTGATACGCGCGGATGCGCCCCCATTGCGCGGGGTCGGCGCCTTCGCGAAGGCCAAGCAGCGCCTTGAGGTCGGTGGAGTCGAGGGCGGGGGCGGACGGGGAGGTACTCACGCACCGATGGCTAACGCGCCGAGCGTTGACGCTTTATTTAAGTGCGGAATTAAGTTGGGTTAGCAGCTGGGTCAGCCCGAGAGGGCGGCGAGCAGTTGCTCCTTGGTCATCCGGCTTCGGCCCGCCACCCCGCGCTTCGTCGCTTCCGCGTACAGGTCCGCGCGGGTGCGGTGGTCGCGGAACGGGCGGGTCTTCGCCGCGACGTCGGCGGGCTGGGCCGCGAACTGATGCCCCTCCGCGGTCGCCTTTCGCTTTGCGGCGGTGGTGCGCGCGTACTCGTCATCGGACAGCGACTTGATCGCCGCCTCGGGCAAGTAGCGCTCGCCGGTGTCGCCGCTTTTCGCGCCCGACTTGGTGCGCCAATGCTCCTCCGTCCATTCGTGGAGCGAGTTGTGCGGATCGCGCGCGCCGAGATAGCCGCCGCCGCGCTGCTGGTATTCGTGCACCGCCATCTGCGCCTTGCGCGCGGACCATTGGCCGGCCTTGCCGCCCTTCGCGCCCGCGGTCACCTCCGCCTTGACCTGCTCCCATAGGGCGGGGTCGCTCTTCTCGGCCGTTTCGCTCATGCGCCGGTGAACCGCCGGGCCCGGTCCGGGTTCCGGCGGAACAGGGTAGCGGCGCGATCGTTACGCCTCCACAACCGAAGGGAGAGTCGCGATGGGCAAGGGCATATTGATGTGGCTGATCGGCATTCCGATCCCGGTCATCATCATCCTGTTCCTGATCTTCCGCTGACGGTCACGGGCGAGCGCGGCGAGGTCGCGCCCGCCCGTTCCGGCTCGCGGGCGGTATCAGCCGTCGGACAGGCGCGAGCCGCCGCCCGCTCGCACCGGTAGACTTAAGCCAAGTCATTGTTGCAATGCGGAACAGTTCGGGCACCTTCGGCGTTGCTGCTGTGCAGCATAGCGCGATAGGGTGCCACCATGTCCAGCTCCACCACCGATGCTCCCGGCGGCCCGCCCGCCGTCGTCCTCGAGGCGATCGTCAAGCAACAGGCGATCGCGGGCACGTACAACCGCGCGGACGTGACGCTGGCGCCGCACATCCTCTACACGCGGCATGGCGACCTGCACATCGACGCGCTGACGCTCGAGCGCGACGGGCGCCCGCCCAAGGAAGTGAAGATCGGCACCTTCAAGCTGACCGGTCTCGGCGCGATTCGCCTCACCCCGCGCAAGTTCACAGCCAGCGAGCTGTTCAACGCGCGCGACGCGAAGTACGCGGATGTGGCGCTGCTGGCGGTGGAAGCGTAGTCCGGACGGAGCCGGAGCGCGGTTACGCTCCGGCTCCGGTCCTCAGCGGCAGCGGACCTGGCTGTTGTTCTGGTCCACCGCGCGTCCCGCCAGCGCGCCCGCGCCGCCGCCGAGCAGCGTCCCCAGCACGCGCGAATGCCCGCCCTGGATGACGTTGCCGAGCAGCCCGCCCGCCACGCCGCCGACGATCAGCCCGGTGGTGCCATCCGACCGCTTGCAGTAATAGCGCCCGTCATTGCCAGCGTAGACGCGCTCGTCGGTCGTCACCACACGCTCCTGATAGGCACCGGGGCGATAGTCCTGCGCCGGGTCATAGCCCTCGTCGCGGTCGCCACCATCGCGCGGCGCGTAGCCGGGCTGCGGCGCGGGGTAACCTTGCTGCGGATAGCCGCCCTGCGGCGGGTAGGGGTTGGGCGCATAGCCGCGATCGTCGCGATAGCCCGCCTGGTCGTCGGGCGCGCCATAGCCCTGGCCACCATAGCCCTGCCCGCCATAGCCGCCGCCGTATCCGCGCCCGGATCGCCGGCGCGCGGCGTCGTAGATCGCCTGTTCGCGCCGATAGATCTGCGTCTCGCGGTCGTAGCGCTGCTGCGCCTGGCGGAAGCGCTGCTCCTCCGCGCCGGTCTGCGCGAGCGCGGGGGCGGCGACCGAAACGGCGGCGCTGGCCGCCAGCAGGGCGAGGCGAAGACGTGACATGGCTGATCCTTTTCGTTGCGCTGACCTGTGTGGCTATACCGGCGGCGCTCCGCATGGTTCCTGAACGGCGGCGCAGGGCGGCGTACAGCTTATGGGGTCGGGCAGTCCCCGACGCGCGCGCCCGTCATCGCGCCGGCGAAGCCCATGGTGCCGTTCTCGCCATGCGCGTCCGTCGCGAAGCGGAGGTCGTAGCTGGTCGCGGTGTAGCGCCCGGTGAGGCGAAGCGAGCCGGGCGCGCGCCCCTCGTCGGACGCGGGACAGGCCCCCGCGATGTCGACCGCGCCGCCTATCATGCCGGTCTTCGTGAGGGTGCAGTCGCCCAGCAGGTCGCGCGCGAGCCAGCGCGCGGGCGCGTCGGCGTCGGCGGGGGTTAGGCAAACCGTCTCGCTGGTCGGCGGCGAAACGGGCAGCTCGCTCAGCGCCCGCCCGTCTAGCGTCGCCGCGCCCGGCGTGTTGGTGAACCGCCACAGGCCGGGGCGCAGCGGCGCGGAAGGCGCTGCGGCGACGAGAAGGGCGGCGGGGACGAGGCGGACGATACGCAAGCGGAGTGCTCCTGTAGGTAGCGCAGAGTTGAGCGGAAGCGGAGCACGATGGCAAGCGGGGTGAAGGTGATAAAGGTCACACCACGGGCTCGCGGCGCGTCGGCGGGCGGAGGCACTACAGCGACGAACCGAGCCACGGCTCGTCCTCGACACCCGGCGGCGTGCCGCCCTCCCGCCGCGCGGTGGCGCGCAGCGCGGCGAGCAGCAGCGCGTCGTTGTAGCGCCGCACCTCGCCCACCTGCCGCCCGCGATAGAAGACCGGCTTGGCGGTGCCGTGGAGCGCGCGCCCGATCGCGAGGTCGAGCGCCCGTGCGCCGCCCTCCTCCACCGCCGCCGCCCAGGCGCGCGCGAACCCGCTCTCCGCGCCCGCGCGCTTCAGCAGGGCATAGGCCGACTTGCGCGACATCCCCACCGCCCGCGCCGCCGCCGACACGACGCCGAGGGTGGCGAGCGCGTCGATGTACCCGCGCTGCCGCTCGGGCGTCCACCCATCATGGCGCGCGGAGGCGGACGGGACGGGGGTGAAGGCGAGGGGGTTGTCGGTGGCGCTCATCTGCGAGCTTATGCGCCGGGGCGGGGGTTGTAGGACAGACTTATCGCATGTGAGACGAAGCGTCGGTGCCGTGAACGGGAAGGTGATGCTGATCGAACTTCATTCCAGCTTCGCGGTCCATCCCGGCCCTTGGCTGCGCGTCGAACTGGTCGAGCCGCACGGGTTGAGCGTGACGGACGCCGCGGCGAAGCTGCACGTCACGCGGCAGGCGATGAGCAATCTGCTCGGCGGCAGGGCGGGGCTGTCGGCGGAGAGGGCGATCCGGTTTGAGAAGGCGTTCGGGGTGCGAGCCGACACGCTGATGCGAATGCAGGCGGCGCATGACCTCGCTCGCGAGCGGGCGCGGGAGATTGAGGTGGAGCGGGTGGCGTGAGGGTGAGGTGACAGGCCATAACGCCATCAAGTTTTTCAGCTAGGCTAGTTGTGACGTACGATTGGTAAACCCGGATCGAGTCCCAAATTATTGGCGGCGTCGCGAATCATCCTGTGAGCGAATTCAGGATCAATAAATCTGTCGACAGACAAATCACTCCCGATAGTTATCTCGAACTGCGTTGGTTTGAAATAGCTTGAGCTATAAAAAGCCCGTGACGAGGCTGTTCCATTTTTCGACATGAGCTCGTCAGTGGTGAACTTTGCTACGATGAGAACTGGGCTAATTAGGCGCTCATCGGCCACAACTCGCCTGCCCCGGGCATCCGGTACGGAACAGACCATGTGTGTGTGACCGCTCGTCGAGATAGTAACTGGACAGCCTTGCTCATAGTAAGTGACGGTTGTCAGGCCTCGAACCAGCGTATGCCCTCCTCGGTCGTACGGAGAATGCCGACGATATGGACGATCTCACCTACCGGCTCGAAACCCGTTCCATCGAATACGGCTAGTTCAAAACCTCCACCGTATCGCTGATCGTCAATCAGACCAGACCCTGCGATACGCTGGGCAGCTGTAAAGTTCGAAACACAATTCAACATGATTTCTATACCAGATAGAACCTGCTCTCCTTTACTAAACATCTAATTATGTTGAGTATTGAGATACTGAGCTAAGTCAACCGCACCCGAACCTATGGCTAAACCTTCGAGATTGCCATAGGAAATCGGCAAGTTAGTCCCACACCACACGCTTAGCTGTCGTGGCTCAATGTCGAAGTGAGCGAGTATGAACTGGTTTTCGCCAGACTCGCCTTGGATCCAGTCTGCATGAGGAACAAGCTCGTCAAAGTGTGGAGTGATCGATAAATCTGCTATATCTTCTAGGTACTCGATGACTTTACGACCGAAATTCAGGGCTCCTGCGAAACCAAACAAAATGTTACGTCGGGGAATAGCAATCTTCCTGACGGGGAACCCGCTGTATGCGAGTTCGAGCGGCTTTCCTGTACGCAAAAAGGAGATAGGTGTCATCACGGGGTGAACACCCCTGGTCTCAGTTCCCGAAGCCAGCATGTCGGATAGGAACACCGGACCAAGTTCAGTTTGAAGCATCGCAACTAAGGTCATTCCGGTCCCTACTAAACACCAGTAAGACTTCGGGCGATCTCATCAGCATCTATGAATGCTCGACCGATTTCAACTCAAGCGTTCAAGTGTAAACTCACCCCACCGTCACGAAGCTATCCATCACCCGCTTCCGCCCGGCGGCGTCGAAGTCGATCTCCAGCTTGTTGCCCTCGATCTCCGCGACCACCCCATGCCCGAACTTCTGGTGGAACACGCGCGTCCCGACCGACACGTCGCTGCGCCCCTTGTTGCCGAGGCTGACCGAGGGCGCGCGGCTCTCCACCACGCGGGTGGGGGTGGCGCTGAACGTGCGGGAGCCCCAGTCGCCGCCGGGCTTTTTCGGGTCGAGCGTGCCCGCCGCGCGCTGCCAGCCGGGGCCCCGCCCGGTGCCGCGCGAGACGTCGGCGAAGGGGTCGGCGCGCTCGCTCCAGTTGGCGCGCCATAGCGACTCGCCGCCGGTCATCGAGGTTTCGGCGTCGACATGCTCGGGGGGCAGCTCGCCGACGAAGCGCGAGGGGATGCTCGACGTCCACTGGCCGTAGATGCGGCGGTTGGCGGCGTGGAGGATGTACGCCCGCCGCCGCGCGCGCGTGATCGCGACATAGGCGAGGCGGCGCTCCTCCTCCAGCGACCGCGTGCCGCCCTCGTCGATCGCGCGCTGCGAGGGGAATAAACCTTCCTCCCAGCCGACCAGGAACACCGTGTCGTATTCCAGCCCCTTGGCGGCGTGGATGGTCATGATCGTCACTTGCGGCTCCTGCCGGCCGCCTTCATTGTCCATTACCAGGCTGACATGCTCGAGGAATGCGCCGAGCGACTCATATTCCTCCATCGCGCGGACGAGCTCGGACAGGTTCTCCAGCCGCCCGGCCGCTTCCGCCGACTTCTCCGCCTGCCACATCGCGGTATAGCCGCTCTCGTCGAGCAGCTGGCGCGCGAGTTCGGGGTGGGGCAGGTCGCGCGCCATGTCGCGCCAGCGGTGGATGTCGCCGACGAGGTTGCCGAGCGCGCGTCGCGCCTGCGGCGTTAGCTCGTCGGTATCGAGGATGCGCGCGGCGGCGGTGGTCAGCGGCTCGCCGGTACGGCGCGCGAGCTGGTGAAGCTTGGCCAACGCCTTGTCGCCGAGGCCCCGCTTGGGGACGTTGACGATGCGCTCGAACGCGAGGTCGTCGGCGGGCTGGTTGACGATGCGGAGGTACGCGAGCGCGTCGCGGATTTCGGCGCGCTCATAGAAGCGGAAGCCGCCGACGATGCGGTAGGGCATTCCTATGGCGATGAAGCGGTCCTCGAACTCGCGCGTCTGGTGCTGCGCGCGGACGAGGATGGCGACGTCGTCGAGCGCCTTGCCATCGTCGCGGCGCACCGCCTCGATCTCGTCGCCGACGCGCCGCGCCTCCTCCGGCCCGTCCCACACGCCGAGCACGCGTACCTTCTCGCCCGCGTCGAGCTCGGTCCATAGCTGCTTGCCGAGGCGGCCGGTGTTGTTGGCGATGACGCCGCCCGCCGCGCCGAGGATGTGCGGAGTGGAGCGGTAGTTCTGCTCCAGCCGGATCACCTTGGCACCCGGGAAGTCATGCTCGAACTTGAGGATGTTTTCCACCTGCGCGCCGCGCCAGGAATAGATCGACTGGTCGTCGTCGCCGACACAGGCAATGTTCTTCCGTTGTTGCGCGAGCAGGCGGAGCCAAAGATACTGGACGCTGTTGGTGTCCTGATACTCGTCGACCATGATGTAGCGGAAGCGCTGTTGATACTGCTCCAGCACGTCGCGGTGTGTCTTCAGGATCGTCAGCATATGAAGCAAGAGGTCGCCGAAGTCGCAGGCGTTGAGCGCCTTCAGCCGCGCCTGATATTGCTCATACAGCTCGCCGCCGCGCCCGTTGGCGTAGCGCTCGCTCTCGCCCGCGTCGATATCGGCGGGAACGAGGCCGCGGTTCTTCCAATCGTCGATGAGGCCAGCGAGCGACCGGGCGGGGAAGCGCTTCTCGTCGAGGTCGGCCGCAAGGATCAGTTGCTTCAACAGCCGCAACTGGTCGTCGGTGTCGAGGATGGTGAAGTTGGAATGGAGGCCCACCAGCTCGGCATGGCGGCGGAGCATCTTCGCGCCGATCGCGTGGAAGGTGCCGAGCCAGGGCATCCCCTCCACCGCGTCGCCGACCAGCCGCCCGACCCGCTCGCGCATCTCGCGCGCCGCCTTATTCGTGAACGTGACGGACAGGATCTCCGACGGCCACGCCTTGCGCGTGTAGAGCAGGTGCGCGAGCCGGGCGGTGAGCGCGGCGGTCTTCCCCGTCCCCGCACCGGCGAGCATCAGCACGGGGCCCTCGGTGGTCAGCACCGCCTCGCGCTGCGGCGGGTTGAGGCCGCGGAGGTAAGGCGGGTCTTGCAGGGTTTGGGCGGGGGCGTTCACGGGTGAACAACTAGGGAACGCGACCGGGCTAGGCAACCGCTCGCCAGTGCGGCATCACCTTCGGGCGATAGGAGGGCCGGGCTATGAAGCGGATCGGGACGATGCTGGGAGTTGCGGCGTTGCTGACGGGCGCGGCCCCGCCGGGCAAGGTCGACATGGCCGCGCGCATCCTGCCGCCCGCCGCCGAGCCGGGGCCCGCGGTGAAGCCGTTCGTGGCGATGCCCGCCGGGCGGATCGCGCTGGTCCATGCGCGCGTGATCGACGGCACCGGCGCGCCCGCGCTGGAGGACCGAACCGTGCTGATCGACGGCGCGCGCATCGCGGCGGTGACGACCGGCGCGGCCCCGAATGGCTATCTCACAATCGACGCGAGCGGAGACACGGTGCTGCCCGGCATCGTCGGCATGCATGATCACCAATACTATATCGCGCGCCCCAATCTCGACTCGGCGGGGCATAGCGAGCCGCCGCTCGTGGTTCCGCAGATGACGTTCAGCTCCCCGCGCCTGTACCTCGCCGCGGGCGTGACCACGTTGCGGACGACGGGCAGCGTCGAGCCCTATTCCGACCTTAACATGAAACGGCTGATCGACGCCGGGACGCTGCCGGGGCCGCATATGGACGTGACCGGGCCCTATCTGGAGGGCGCGGGCTCACCGTTCATGCAGATGCACCAGCTCGCCGACGCGGCCGACGCGACCCGGACCGTGAACTTCTGGGCGGACCAGGGCGCGACCTCGTTCAAGGCGTACATGAACATCACCCGCGCCGAGCTGAAAGCGGCGATCGCGGCGGCGCACGCGCGCGGGATCAAGCTGACGGGTCATCTCTGCTCGGTGACCTACCCCGAGGCGGCGATGCTCGGCATCGACAATCTGGAGCACGGCTTCTGGGTCAACACGCAGAACGACCCGGGCAAGACGCCCGATATCTGCCCCAAGAGCGACGGCAACCCGACGGTGACCGCGATGACGGCGGACAGCGCCGACGCCAGGGCGCTGATCGCGACGTTGGTCGCACACCATGTCGCCATCACCTCGACCCTGCCCGTGTTCGAGGGTTCCTCCCCCGATTACCACACCCTGCCGCCCCGCCAGCTCGCGCTTCTCAGTCCGGAGGCGCGGACGGACTATCTCTATCTCCGGACGCTGACCGCCACGCGACCGGCGGCGCGCAAGGAAGGCGGCGCGGTGCAATGGGCAAACGACTTGGCGCTGGAGCGGGCGTTCGTCGCGGCGGGTGGGTTGCTGATGGCCGGGCCCGACCCGACCGGCGCGGGCAACGTCCTGCCGGGGTTCGGCGACCAGCGCGCGATCGAGCTGCTGGTGGAGG
>CALMGC010000068.1 GCA_937863505.1 uncultured Sphingomonadales bacterium
GGCGCGGGCAGCCGCTCGTCCGCCTCGATCCGAGCACCTATCAGCAGCAGGTCGATCAGGCGATGGCCACGCTCGACTCATCGGTGGCCAATCTCGCCAACGCCGCGCAGACGATCAACACCAATCGGGCGAACCTCCTATCCGCGCAGGCCGATCTTGGAGCCAAACAGGCGGAGCAGGAGCGCACCTCCATCGACCTGGCGCGGCTGTCGGACCTCGCGTCGCGCGGCTCCATTTCGATCCGCGCCCGGGACCAGGCGGTTGCGGATGCCCGGACCGCAACCGCGAACGTCCGGATGGCGCAGGCGTCGATCCAGGTGGCGGTCGAGTCGATCAAGACCGCGCTGGTGCAGCGGCAGGGGCTGGCCGCCACCGTGGAGGGCAACCGCGCGGCGTTGGAGCAGGCGAAGATCAACCTCGGTTATACGATGGTCTACGCGCCGGCGGACGGCCAGGTCGGCGCGACGAACGTCAACCAAGGCCAGTATGTCGCGGCGGGCTCCCAGCTGATCTATTTCGTCCCGCGTGAGCTGTGGGTGGTCGCGAACTACAAGGAAACGCAGACCCACCACATGCGGGTCGGTCAGGCCGCGACCGTCTCGGTCGACGCGCTCGGCGGGGTGCGCATCGGCGGCCGGGTCGTGGCGCTGTCGCCGGCCACCGGGTCGCAGTTCAGCGTGCTGAAGCCCGACAACGCCAGCGGCAACTTCACCAAGGTGGTGCAGCGGATCCCCGTCAAGATCGCCGTCGACGTCCGTGACCCCGCGACCGCCCGGATGCGTCCCGGCATGTCGGTCGTGGCGCATATCGACACCGCCGGGGAGGGCGGGCGATGACCGCCCGGATGCGCCGGGCGCTTCACGCGCTCGCGTTGCTGATCGCGTTGTCGGGGTGCGTACCCTCGATCAGGCCCGCGCCGCCCGCCGCGTCGGTGGCGCCCCCGCTCAGCTGGCGGGACGCGCCGGTCGGGGTCGGCGAGATCGACCCCCGATGGTGGCGAGCGTTCGGCGACCCCGTGCTCGACGGGCTGGTCGAGCAGGCGCTGGCGCGGAACACCGACGTGCTCACCGCCGTGGCGGCGGTCGACGAGGCGCGCGCGGCCGCGCGGCTGGCGCGTTCCGCGCAGCTGCCCACGCTGGGCGCCGCCGGATCCTTCGTCCGCAGCAAGGGGGTCGGCCTCCCGACGGCGACGGCCTTGACCGGCACGCTGGACGCGACATGGGCCGTGGACCTGTTCGGTCGGCTGCACGCGCTCACCCAGGCGGCAAGGCGCCAATATGTGGCGTCGCAGGCGGAGCGGGACGCGGTCGCCCTGTCGGTCGCCACCAGCACGGCGCAGGCGTATCTGATGCTTCTGTCGCTGGACGCCCAGCTTCGCGTCACGCGCGACACGCTCCGGTCGCGCGCCGACACGCTGAGGCTCACGCAGGACCAGCGGAACGACGGCTACGTTTCCGACTTCGAGGTCACCCAGGCGCAATCCGAATATGAGGCGATCGCGCAGCAGATACCGGCCCTGACGCAGTCGATCCGCGCGCAGGAGAATGCGCTGTCCGTGCTGACGGGCGCTCTCCCGACCGCGATCGCCCGCGACCGGACGCTGCGGGACCTGACGCTGCCCGTCGTGCCGGCGACGATGCCCTCGGCGCTGCTGCGGCGGCGACCGGACATCGCCGCGGCGGAGTACCGCCTCGCCGCCGCCGACTCGACCATCGCCGCCCGCCGCGCCGAGTTCCTGCCACAGCTCAACCTGTCGGGCGACGTCGGCGCCACGGGGGTGAGCCTCGCCAACTACAACCCGGTCTCGATCTGGACGGTCGGTGCCAGCCTGCTCGCGCCCCTGTTCGAGGGAGGGGCGCTGCGCGCCAACTTCGAAAGCGCGACGGCGACCAGGGACCAGGCCGCGTTCTCCTATCGCGGAAGCGTGCTGGCGGCGTTTCGGGACGTGGAGACCTCGCTGTCCGCGACCGACAACCTCGCCGAGCAGAACGCGCGCGTGCTCGCCCAGCTGGCCGTCCTGAAACGGTCGCTGGCCCTCGCCAGGGAGCGATACGGCGAGGGCTATTCGAGCTTCCTCGACCAGCTCGACGCACAGCGCAGCCTGTACGGCGCCGAACTGGCCGCAATCACCACGCGCGAGGCGCAGCTGTCCAACGCGGTCGCGCTCGCCGCGGCGCTCGGCGGCGGGTGGATGCCCGACCGGTTGACGAGGACGCGGGCGGGTGCCTCGCGCGTCCCCGGTCGGGGCGACACAGCCGGACAGCCGACCGGGAGCGGCACATCACGCGCTTCGCCCCCGCAAGCGATGTCGGCTGCCGGGTCGTCGGCCTCGGGCGCGTCGAGGACGCCCGCGCTTCGGGAACGGGACGCGCCGCGCGCGAGGATAAACTGATAGCGTCCCGACCGGGCCAGCGCTGACCATCGGGCCGATCGGCCCGACGCTGCTCGCGTTCGCGTTGACTGGCCATCCCATGCAGGCCGTGGATTTCATAGAAGAACTGATTGGTATCAATAACTCGGTGAGATTTATCGGTATCGGACCAACTCCAATTCACTTGGAACGAGCGTCAAGCGTCATGGCGAACTCTTCCAATACTATCGCTCGGCCTTACCTTACGCAGTCGACAGTGAGGGGGCCGCGCAACGGCTTTCCGTATGTCGCGCATCACGCATCGGTATTGACGCCGTGGTCGCGGAAGTGGCGGACCACCAAAGGAGTTTATCCATGCCCGAACAGAACAAGATCGCCATCGTCACCGGCGGCAGCCGCGGGCTCGGCGCCAACACCGTGCTCGCGCTCGCCGGGCGCGGGGTCAACACGATCTTCACCTACCGGTCCGGCCGCGAAGAAGCCGACAAGGTCGCCAAGGCCGCAAGCGAGGCGGGAGCCGAAGCGGTCGCGCTACAGCTCGACTCTGCTAATGTGGGGAGCTTCGACGATTTCGTCGGAAACGTACGCGCGGTGCTGGACGGCTGGGGCGTCGAGCGGTTCGACTATCTCGTCAACAATGCGGGCATGTCGGACCACACCCCCTTTGCCCAGGTGACGGAAGCGCTGCTCGACCAGGTTTATGCCGTCAACTTCAAGGGCGTGTTCTTTCTCACGCAGAAGCTCGTGCCGCTGATGAACGACGGCGGGCGGATCGTGAACATCTCCACCGGCCTCACCCGCTTCTGGACGCCGGACACGGTCCCCTACGCCTCGCTCAAGGGCGCGATCGAGGTGCTGACACATTACCTCGCCAGGGAGTTCGGCCCGCGCGGCATCACCGTCAACGCGGTCGCGCCCGGCGCGATCGCGACCGACTTCAGCGGCGGCGTGGTGCGCGACAACCCGCAGGTGAACAAGATGGTGGCCGGCATGACCGCGCTCGGCCGCGTCGGCGAGCCCGACGACATCGGGCCGATGATCGCGTCGTTGCTTTCGGACGGCAACCGCTGGGTCACGGCGCAGCGGATCGAGGTCTCCGGCGGCATGAACCTCTGAGCGCACCGTGGTCGGGTCGCCCGCCCGCGGGGCGGGCGATCCTTAAGGAGGGACTGCACATGACCGATCTTTCCGGCAAGGTCGCCCTCGTCACGGGGGGCGCGCGCGGTATCGGCCGCGCGCTCACCGAACGGCTCGCGCGACTGGGCGCGAGCGTGGTCGTCAACTACTCGTCCAGCGAGAAGTCCGCGCGGGAGACGGTCGCCGCGATCGAGGCGAAGGGTGGTGCTGCGCTCGCCGTCCAAGCCGACGTATCGAAGCCAGCCGATATCGAGCGGTTGTTCGCGGCGGCGATCGAGCGGTTCGGACGGCTCGACATCGTGGTCGCCAACGCGGGACTGGAAGTGGTCGATCAGCCGGTCGCCGACTTCACCGAAGCCGATTACGACCGGGTGTTCGGCGTCAACGCCAAAGGCGCGATGTTCACGCTTCAACAGGCGGCCCGCCACGTCGCGGACGCCGGGCGCATCATCTACCTAGGCTCCAGCACCACCGGGTTCCCGACGCCGGGCCACGGCCTATACGGCGCGAGCAAGGTCGCTGCGCAGTTCTTGGTCGAGGTGCTCGCCAAGGAGATCGGACACCGCGGCGTCACCGTCAATTCGGTGCTTCCCACAGCCACGGACGGCGCGGGCGTCTCGACCGGCGGGGCGCGACCGCAGGTGGTCGAGTATATCAAGCGGTACAATCCGATGGGCCGGATGGCGACCGTCACCGACGTCTCCGACGCGGTTGAGTATCTGGCGGGTCCGCTGGCCGGCTATGTCAGCGGCCAGCACCTACTGCTGAGCGGCGGAGCGCCGGCATGACCGCGACGGAGGTACGCCCATCGGAGAACGGCAAGCTGAAGGTCGGCTTCGTCGGCCTGGGCGACCAGGGCCTGCCGATGGCGGTCGCCATCGCCGAGGCCGGCTTTCCGCTACACATCTGGGCGAGGTCGCCGGGCTCGCTCGACGTGCTTGGGGACACGCCCCACACGGCGCACGCGACCACGCGCGAGCTGGGCGCAGCCTGCGACATCACTGGCCTGTGCGTCAGCCATGACGACGATGTGTTCGAGGTCGTCAAAGGCGGGTTGCTCGACGGGCTCCGGCGCGGCGCGGTGGTCGTGAATCATGGCACGGGGACGCCGGGGAACGCGCGACGGCTCACCGACCTGTGCGCGCGGGCCGGCGTCGATGTGCTCGACGCTCCGGTCAGCGGCGGGCGACCCGCGGGCGAGGCGCGGACGCTGACCACGCTGGTCGGCGGACCTGAGGCGGTGCTCGGGCGGTGCGAGCCGGTGTTCCGCTCCTTTTCCGCGCACATCGTCCATCTGGGCGACGCGGGCGCGGGACAGACCGCCAAGCTGTTCAACAACACGCTGCTGATTATGAACCAGGCGAGCATCGCCGAGGTGGTGGCGATGGCCGGGCCCGCGGGCATCGCCCCTCACGCGCTGGTCGAGGCGCTCAAGCTCGGCAGCGCGACGTCCAGCGCGCTCACGCTGCTGAACACGATGGTGACGCCGGATACGGTCGAGCACCTGTCCAAGGTCGAGGCGGAGGACATGGCGATCTTCCGCGCGGCGATGGCCGACGCCGGCGTCGACGCTGACGACGTGACCGCGCGCGGGCTGACCGGGGCCAACCGGCTGCCCGAACTCATCGGGCGGTTGAACCCCTAGCGGGCGCACAGGAGGACTTGCCATGACGACCGCGATCGAGGCCGTGACCCGGTTGGTGCTGCGCGAGCGGCAGAGCCGCGACCGCGGCTGGTGGGACGAGATGCGCGCCTGCTACGCCGCGGACTCGATGGTCGACATCAGCTGGATCACCGGCAGCGGCGCCGATTTCGTGCAGCAAACGATCGACACGTCGAAGAACGGGGTGTGGGGACGGCACCGGCTTTCCCCGCCCGCGGTCCGGGTCCATGGCGACCGCGCCTGGGCCGAGCTGCCGATCGCGATCGAGTTCCGCATCGACGTCGACGGGGTCGAGGCCGACCTCATCTCCTACGCCCGCTCGCAATACCGCTGTCGTCTCGACGAGGGCGAATGGCGGATCGTCCGTTTCGAGACGATCTACGAACGCGACACGCTCGCGCCGTCGGTGCCCGGCACGCGCCTGGACGTGCGGCTCGACGAGTTTACCGGCTACCGCCGGGCCTATCGCTGCTTGGCATGGTATCTTCACCGCGACGGAAAGAGCGTAGGCCCCAACCTGCCCGGCGACGACCAGCCCAACACCGCCGCCCGCGTCTATGACGAGATCCGTGCCTGGCTCGGTACGCCCGAAGAGATGAAGTGATGGCCGACCCGCAGATTCGACGCGCAACAGCTTGTTTGCCGGTTCGCGCTGGCCGGACGCCTCGTCGGACAAGTCATTGCCTGGCCCGGCGACATGCGCCCAGTGCCTCGTACCGCCTGCCGCACTCACTGGGTCGGGCCTGGAGGGACGGCGGTCCAAGGTGTCGAGCATGCTGAGGTGATCAGCAGTTCCGACCCGCTCTGGCACGTGGGCCAGCCCCCGCACTAGACCGTCAGCACGATCTTGCCCTGGATGCCACCGCGGGCAGCGCGCTCATGCGCCTGGGCCGCGTCGGCGAGCTTGTAGCTGCTGTCGATCACGGCGCGGATGGCGCCGTCGTCGAGCAGCCGGCCGACTTCCACAAGCTGCGTGCCGCTGGAGCGGACCTGCACCGCCGACACCGTGACGCCGAGCCGCTCGGCCTCATCCCGCCCGGTGAAGCCGAGCGGGAACACAGGGAATAGGGCCTCGCCACGCTTGATCGCCGGCAGGAAGCGGCCGGTTTCGGGGCCGCCCACCGCGTCCACCACGAGGAAGCAAGGCGGGGACGCGGCGCATCCTCATAGCGCAGCATCTCGGGGCCGCCGAACGCGTGCAGCCGCACCGCCTTCATCGTCTCTGCCGACATCGTTTCTTCCTTTGGGGCTGCTGCGCTGTTAATACGGAACACCGACCCGAATATACGGAGCGGTGACCCGATTATCAAGGTGAGGGCCATGCGCGCCGATGCGAGAAAGAACTACGACCAGATACTCGGCATCGCCCGCGACCTGCTGGCGACCGGGGGCGCGGACGCGTCGCTGCGTGACGTGGCGCGCACGGCCGGCGTGGGGCTTGGCACCATGTACCGGCACTTCCCCACCCGCGAGGCGCTGCTGGAAGCCTTGCTCCGCGCCAGCTTCGACGGGCTCGGCGAGAGGGCGAGCGAGCTCGAACGGGACGATCCCAGCGACGCCGCATTGGTGTCCTGGCTTCGCGAGGTGATCGCGCTCGCACACCGGTACAGCGGCGCGATCCGGTCGATGGTGGCGGCGATCGAGGACGAGGGCTCCGCGCTTCATGCGTCCTGCGTCGCGATGAAGGCCGCCGGTGCACGCCTCCTCCTGCGTGCCCAGACCGAAGGCAAGGCGCGCCCCGACCTCGACGGCGCCGATCTGTTCGCGCTGGTCGGAGCGCTCGCTTGGGTCAGCGACCAGCCGGCACTGGCTGGGCGCTCCGATCATATCTTCGCGATTGTCACAGGTGCGATCCTGACCCTGCCATAGGCCGGTTTCGCAAGGCGCCATCGAGACTGCTGGCATAGGCCGAACAACGGTCTCGCTTGGCCGCGAAGGCGTCCACCTGCGTTACCATCCTGCAATCGGCACCGTCCTGGCAGGGCGTCGCCGAGCCATCACCATGTGGATGCGTGAACGCGCCAGCTAGGCACCGACCGGCCATAGGCGCATGATTTCGGACACCGAGCCTTGCAGGGTGGAGCGGGCGACGCCATCCCTCGCCTGGGCGGAAATGCCCATGAGGAAGCCGTTGAACATGGCGGCGAGCGCTTCGTTGTCGTGCCCCGACGGGAGTGATCCGTCCTGCGCGGCGCGATCAACGCAGGATCGGATGGCGACGTGATTACCGTGGCGGATCGCCGCGACGAACCCTCGCACCTCGGCGGCTTCCGGCGAGCAACTTGCGGCCGACGAACAGACCAGGCAGCCGAGCGGATGACCTCCGTCGGTCTGCATGTCGACCGAGCCGCGAAGCGCGTGCTCGATCGCGTCGCGTGGGGTCGCTGCGGGATCGAACAGCGGGCCCAGACAGGCACCGTGCTGCTCCCGGTAGAGCGCGACGGCCTCCCGAAACAACGCCTCCTTGGACTGAAAGGCCGCATAGAAGCTGGCTGACGAGATGCCACCCATCGCCTCGCGCAGCTGCGCGAGCGAGGTCGCTTCGTAGCCATGCTCCCAAAACAGGTGCATGGCGCGCTCAACTGCTTCGTCTCGACTGAACCCGCGCGGACGACCCGTCCTCGCCATCAAAACATTCTCCGACGTTCACCGGCCAGGCGGCTGTGTGCCGCCCCGCATCCATGTCGGGAAACGAAGCGTCTGAAACAACAACAAAGTTTCGGCGCGTCGGGCTTCAGCTGGTCCGGCATGACGGCTTCCTCCGGGGGATCGACACAGTCGAGATCGGTGCGACACACGCCGCACACGCCGCACACGCCGCACACGACCAACGCGGACCAGCACCTCCCTGGCGAGCAGCGGGTCGGCGAGTTCCACCTCCTGAAGCCTGAGCGCCCAAGCCCGTGCTCTCGCCCTCGGTTCGGCGACGGTCGCGCTCACTGTCATGTGCGTTGCTCCCGATCCGATGAACCTTTGAACCAATTAGGCCAGAACTCGTTGCCTGTTGGTCTCGCCTGAAAGAGTCGTTCATGCTGAAATCCATCGTCGCCACCTTGGCCCTGCTCGCCGCGGCACCTGCCGCTTCCGCGCCTGCCCCCGCGCCGACCGCCTCGACCGAGGAGTTTCCCATTCCCGCGGGGTTCGCCGGCGCGTTTCGGACGGTGGACGGCGTGCGGCTGCATTATGTCGAAGGCGGCAAGGGCCCGCTCGTGCTGCTCGTCCACGGCTTCGGGCAAAGCTGGTACGAATGGCATCAGCTAATGCCGCTGCTCGCGCGCGATCACCATGTCGTCGCGGTCGAGCTGCCCGGCCTCGGCCTGTCGGGTCCGCCCCGCTCCTATGCCGGGCAGGACGTCGCCGCGACGCTGTACAGGTTCGCCAAGAGCCTCAGCCCCGACGCGCCCTTCGATCTCGTCGCGCACGATATCGGCATCTGGAACACCTACCCGATGGCGGTCGCGCATCAGCGGGGTATCCGCCGCCTCGTCTATATGGAGGCACCGATCCCGGACCGGTCGCTTTACAGCTTCCCCGCCTTCACGCCGCAGGGCGAGTCGGAGGTGTGGCATTTCAGCTTTTTCGCCGCCGGCGAGCAACTGCCCGAAACGCTGATCACGGGGCACCAATATCTCTTCTTCCGACACTTCATCCTGCAGCACGCCACCAACAAGGCGGTCTTCACCCCGGAATTGCTGGGCCTGTACGCACGGTCCTATGCCAAGCCGCAGACGCTCCATGCCGCGATGGAATATTACCGCGCGCTCAACGAGACCGAGCGGCGCGATGAGCCGCTGTTCGCGACCAGGCTCACCATGCCGATCCTCGTGATCGGCGGTGGCGGGGAGGGCGGGCTCAAGACCGTGCTCGCCGACCAGCTCAAGGAATACGCGGTCGGCGCGGACAGTCACATCCTGCCGAATTGCGGGCATTGGCTGCCCGAGGAGTGCCCGGCCGACGTCAACCGGCTCGTGGTGAACTTCCTGACCATCAAATGACATCCGCCTGGCCTTTAGCGAATGTTTGAAGCGAGATGACCAGAGCCCGTAGCCGGTTACTCCAATGCTCCTATTGCGGCGAGTATCAGGCCGATCGTCGCCTCTACCGAGCAGCCCGGGTTGCAATCAGCCCTGTCTATGTAGCTCCTCTGAACCCGATCTCGCGAAAAGCGTGGCGGCCCCGCGATTGATCAAATCCTTGTCTTCGGAACTCAGTGACGCGTAGTTGTCCAGATTGGTCGTGAAAGTCTTCGAGACATGGGGCGGTGCGTAGGGGTAATCCGTACCGAAGACGATATGGTCCAGGTCGGCGAACGCCAGAAGGCTCGGCATTCCGCTGGGTGCAACCAGAGCGGTGTCGAAATAGAAGCGGCGCATGTCACCCATCAGTTCGTCGGATGACCGCCCGGGGTTCATGGACGAGTATAGCTCCGCGAACCTTGATGCCGCGTAAGGCAGGAAGCCGCCGCCATGCACAAGCACGATGCGGACATCGGGGTAGCGCCGCATGTGCCCCGAGACGACCAGGTCGAAGGCCGCCTTGGTCGTGTCGGCCGGATAATCCTCCATCGGGCTGGGCTGGCCCCGCAGCACCTTCACGCCCGCGGGCGTGGTCGGATGCAGCAGCACCGTCGCCGCCCGTCTGTTCAGCTCGGCCCAGACCGGATCGAACGCAGCCCGTCCGGATCGTCGGGGTTGCAGTAGGACACCGTGTCCATCCCGCAGCTCGCGGCGGGGCCGTTGCGGGTCAGCAGATATTCCAGCCCCGCCAGCACCATCGGCAACCCGCGCGCCGCCTTGGCATAGCCCCCGTTGCGGCGGGCGCGGGCGATCAGCGACACCTGCGGGTGGTCCTGGAGATTGCGGCCCATCTCGGGCGCGTTGACCGCGACGGCGATGCCGTGTTCGGTCAGTTCGGCCGCCGGGCCGATGCCGGACAGCATCAGCAGCTTCGGCGTGTTGAGCGCGCCCGCGCACATCACCACCTCGCCCGTCGCGGCGCGGTGCGTCTTGCCCTTGCGACTATATTCCACCGCCACCGCGCGATCGCCGTCCATCACCACGCGGGTCACGAGCGCGTCCGTCCGGATCGTCAGATTGCGCCGCGGGCGCGCGGGATTCAGGAACGCGACCGCGGAAGAGCAGCGGCGGTGGTCGCCGATCGTCAGCCAATTGGGACCGACGCCGCGCTGCTCGGCACCGTTGCTGTCGGCGTTGTAGGGCAGGCCCTGCTGCTGGTACGCCTTCATCAGAGCCTGATTGAGCGAATTGATCGCAGCGGCGGGCGAGACCCGCAACGGCCCGTCCGTGCCGTGCCACAGCGCGCCCAGGATCTCGTTGCCCTCCATGGCGATTAAATGCGGCAGCATGTCCGCCCAGGACCACGCACCCGTGTCGCCAATGGCCTCCTGCCATGCGTCATAGTCGCGCGGCTGGCCGCGGACATAGGCCATGGCGTTGACAGAGCTGCCCCCGCCCAGCCCCTTGCCCTGCTGGAGCGCGCGGGGCTTGCCGTCGAGGCTCGCCTGCGCCTCCGTCTGGTAGGGCCAGACGAACAGGTCATGGGCGAGCAGCTTGGAATAGCCGGCGGGGATGTGGATCAGCGGGTTCAAGTCACGATGCCCCGCTTCCAGCAGCAGCATCTCGAGATCCGTCTCCCGCGCCAGCCGACCCGCGACCAGCGCGCCCGAAGACCCGCCGCCGACCACGACGACATCGTAGCTTTCGCGGGCAGCGCTCACGAGGCCAAGCCCAGCACGTCGGCGTCGAACAGCCCGAGCAGGTCGAATTTCAAGCCCGAACGATCCATCTCGGCCAAGTATATCGACGTGTCGGGCAGCAGCCGCTCGATCTCCTGCGAATGGACCATGCTATGGGAGTTAGCCGGGCATTCGCCTGCCGGTTAGCATCGGCAAATACTGAGGTGGTGCGACAAGGGGCTGCCACGGTCCTGTCTCGTTGCGGTCCGCTCGGCTTCGAGCGCCACCGCACAAATCCTGGCGTCAAGCCCGCCCTTGCAGCTGGCGCCATCGGGACCCCGTGATCATCCGAGGTCGCAAACTTCAAAGGAGTGGCTTGGCATGATGGTCGTCTCAAAGACCACCGGCGTCTTCGTCCATCACATGGTGTAACCAGGATCAACTTTCTGTCGGCGTTTTCGTCCAAGGTGGAAGGCGAGCGATCCGGGTCAGTCCTTCGCTGAACGCGAACATCGTCATGCCCTGACGATGTCCTCAACGAGCAGGCACCTCGACACCATGAGTTCCGCGCCACCACTCCGCGAACCCGCTCCGTTTCCCTACGCGGCGATGGCGGAGGAGCTGAGCCTGCTGATCGACGGCGCCACCACCTACGCGATCTACATGCTCGACCCGCAGGGGCGGGTGACGATCTGGAACCGCGGGGCCGAGCGGATCAAGGGGTGGGCGGAGGCGGAGGTCATCGGTCGCGATTGCACCATCTTCTACACGCCCGAGGATCAGGCGGCGGGTCGACCGAAGGCGGACCTCGAGCGCGCCAGCGACCTCGGCCGCATCGAGGAGGAGCGCTGGCGGCTGCGCAAGGACGGCTCGGAGTTCCTCGCGAACGTCACCATCACCGCGCTGCGCGACGACGCCGGCGCGCTGCGTGGCTTCGGCAAGGTGATCCGCGACATCACCGACCAGAAAGCGGCCGAGGTCGCCGTGGTGCGCCGCGAGCGGCATCTCCGGTCGATCCTCGCCACCGTTCCCGACGCGATGATCGTGATGGACGAGGCGGGCGTGGTGTCCTCGTTCAGCAGCGCCGCGGAACAGATATTCGGCTACGCGCAGGCCGAGGTCGTCGGGCGCAACGTCGCGATGCTGATGCCCGCCGCCTCCGGACGGGACCGGAATGGGCAGCTGCGAACCACCCTGGACAGCGACGGCGCGTACGCGATCGGCTCCGTCCAGCTCGAGACCGCGGTGCGCAAGGACGGCAGCAGCTTTCCCATCGAGCTGGTGGTCGGCGAGGCGTCGCTTGCGGGCGAGCGCATCTTCACCGGGTTCATCCGCGACCTGACCCGGCGGCGGGAGACCGAGCGGCGCGTCCAGGAACTCCAGTCCGAACTGGTGCACGTTTCCCGTCTCAGCGCGATGGGGACCATGGCCTCCACGCTGGCGCACGAGATCAACCAGCCGCTGACCGCGATCGCCAACTACATCGAGGCGACCCGGGCCATGATCGGCGACCCCGAAGGGGAACTGCTCCGGGAGATCGCGGAAGCGCTCGACCTGGCGGCGGCGCAGGCGCGCCGCGCGGGCGCGATCGTCCGGCGGCTGCGCGCGTTCGTCGGTGGCGGCGACACGGGTTTCCGCATCGAACGCCTGGACGCGCTGGTGGAAGAAGCCACCAGCCTCGGCCTGCTCGGCGCGCACGAGGCGGGCGTCACCGTCACGATGACGATCGCCGCCGGTCGCGACCGGGTGATGGTCGACCGCGTCCAGATCGAGCAGGTGCTGGTCAACCTGATCCGCAACGCGATCCAGTCGATGGCCGGTTCGGACCGCAAGGAGCTGACCATCGCGACCGCGCGCGATCGCGACGGGTGGATGAGGGTCACGGTCGCGGACACGGGCGCGGGCATCGACCCCGAGGTCCGCGATCACCTGTTCGAGGCGTTCGCGACGACCAAGGAGGACGGCATGGGGCTGGGCCTGTCGATCTGCCGCACCATCGTCGAGGCGCATGGCGGACGCATCTGGGCGGAGGCCGCGCCGGCGGGGGGCACCGCGTTCCACTTCTGCGTCCCCCTCGCGGCCGACGGTGCGTCCGATGCTTGAGGCGAACCGGACGGTCCACGTCGTCGACGACGACGAGGCGATCCGCCGGTCGATCGGGTTCCTGCTCCGCAAGGCGGGCTATGCGGTCGAGACCTATGCGGCGGGCGCTGTGTTCCTGAAGGCGGTATCGCGCGAGACGCCGGGATGCGTCCTTCTCGACGTGCGGATGCCGGAGCTCGACGGCCTGGAGGTGCAGGCGAGACTAGCGCAACAGGGCATCGCGATGCCGGTGGTGATGCTGACCGGCCACGGCGACGTGACGCTGGCGGTGCGCGCCATCAAGGCGGGCGCGATCGAGTTCCTGGAAAAGCCGTTCGAACGGGCGGCGCTGCTCGGGGCGATCGAGGCGGCGCTGGACCAACTGACGCGCGCCGGGCGCGGGCAGCTCGCCGCCGCCGACGCGGTCGTGCGGCTCGCGGCACTGACCGCGCGGGAAGGCGAGGTGCTGGGCGGCATGGTGCAGGGGCGACCGAACAAGCTGATCGCCTATGATCTCGGCATCGCCACGCGCACCGTCGAGGTCCACCGCGCACGGCTGATGGAGAAGCTGTCCGCACACAGCCTGTCGGACGTGCTGCGGATCGCGTTCGCGGCGGGGCTCGGCGACGCGGACTGACCTCGCCATCTACGTACAGACGCGGCCTCAATCTCCTGCGATGGCGGATGCGACAAGGAGCGAACATGAACGATGCAATTGCGTCCGCGTCCGGAGAGGGCGTCGGCGTGTCACTGGTCGATGGCGACGCCACCGTCCGGCACGACCGCCAGATCATGCTTCGCTCGGAACGCTACGACGTGCGCTCCTACGCGACCTGCGCGGCGCTCCTCGCCGATCCACGTTCCCGTGAATATCCCTGCATCGTCCTCGACGTCCATTCCCGCGATGTCGACGGCATCGATCTCCTGCGTCGGATGCGGGCGACCGGATGGCGCGGCAGGGCCATCCTGCTCGACGGCATCGAGCCCGGCAGCGCGTTGATGCACGACGCCGAAATGCAGGGCGACAAGGTGCTGGGCCGGACCATCGGCGACGGTTCGCTGCTCACCGCCATCGCCACCTCCGTCAAGCACGGACGGGCGGACTGGAACGCCAAATGATAGCCGCCCGGTCCGGCGAGGCGCTCATGCCAACGATCGCCGGCTCGCCGCGCGGAAGGTGTTCGGCATGGAACGTACTCGGCGCTGATTAGGTCACGGCGGCGGCCAAGGCTGCCGATAGTGTGGCGAAGTCGAACGACGCGTCGTGCCTGGCGCCATTGATATAGAAGGTCGGCGTGCCGTTCACGCCGCTACGGACCCCGCCGGAGAAGTCGGCGCGGACGCGGCCGCGGTAGGTTCCGGCGGTCAGCGCAGCCTCGAGGTCGTCTCCGGACAGGCCGAGCCCGGTCGCCAACCTCGCGTAGAGCGGCTCACCAAGCCGCTCCTGGTTCTCGTACAGCCCGTCGTGCATCGGCCAGAACCCGCCATGCGCGCCGGCGTACTCGGCCGCCTCGGCGGCGCGCTCGGCCTGCGGATGCGCCTCGTTCAGCGGGAAGTTCCTGAACACGAAGCGGAGCCGCGGTCCGAAGTGGCGCTGGAGCCGCTTGACGATCGGATGGGCCTCGCCGCACCCTGGGCATTGGTAGTCGCCGTATTCGACCAGCGTGACCGGCGCAGATTCCTCGCCCTCGACGTGGTCCGCCGATGATACCGGGATCGTCAGGTGGGGCATCGGGGCATCCTATGCAGGGAGGGCGCGCAGAGCGTCGAGGATGCCGTCGGCGCCTGGATTGATCGCGACCGGCGAGCACTGGCTCCACGCGACCGTGCCGTGGGCGTCGATCACGAACAGCGCCCGTTCGCAGACGCCGTCGGCCTCGCGATAGGCGCCGTCGCGCCCTTGGGTTCGAAGTCGGAAAGTAGCGGGAAGTGGAGGTGCCTGGCCTCCGCAAACGCGCGACGGCACCAGACGCCGTCGACCGAGATACCCAGCACGACCGCGCCGAACGCGTGGAAGTCGGGGAGCAGTTCGTTGTAGAGCGCCATCTGGTCGCCGCACACCGGGCTCCAATCGGCGGGGTAGAAGGCAAGGACGACCGGCTTTCCGTGCAATTCCTGCAACGTGAGCGTCTGGTCGGGCGTGACGTGGAGCGTGAAATTCCGGTACCGCCGTGCCGGCCGCAAGAGGGCCTGTCGGTGCCGCGCCCCCGGTCGCGCTCATGCCGCCGCTCCATGCGATCTCGTGCTCTCGGAGCTCAGATGTCGCATTACTCTAACCTAGCGGACCAAAGCGGCTGATCGGCATGACGGGACGGCCTGGATGAAGGCTCGGCCATTCGGACGGTTCGCGGCGCGTATGAGAACGCGATCGTCGCCGGCGTCTCCTGCGATGATGGTCGCAGCAGCGCCCGCGCTCTTTCGCCGTAGAGGCGGGCGAGCGTCTCGTGAACGATGCGGGCGCAGCATTCGATCGCCGCGCGCGCCTCATGGGAGGAGATCTGGGCCCGACGCTGCATGTACAGCCGCTCCCCGTGGACATCGTGCATGACATCGTCCCGCTTGGGCCGTCTGACGTCCGGGTCGCGCGACGCGTTCGCCGATCCGTCTTGGCTCAGAGTCGCTCTAGGCGGCAACGGAGTAGGTGTCCGGCCTCGGAAACCACGTACGAGCCGGGCTTCGGCTACCTCAGACCAGCGCCGCGGCGGCGATCGCGATCTCCTCGTCCTCGCGCGACGGCATCGTCCGGATTTCGAGACCCGCGATCCACGCCAGATCGGCCCCGACTGCATTGCGTAGCGCGGCGTCGTTCTCGCCGATGCCTCCGGTCAGGACGACTAGGTCGACGCCGCCCAACGACGTGGCCATCGCCGCTATGCTCTTGCTCACCGAGCGCTCGAACACCCTGATCGCGAGTTTTGCGGGGGCGTCGCCGTCCGCCGCCGCCGCGCGGAGAAGGCGCATGTCGCCCGACAGCCCGGAGATGCCGGCCATGCCCGACGACCGATCGACCATTTCCGCCAGCGTCGCGGCATCAAGCTGCTTCTCCCGGAGCAGGTAAAGCAGAAGTCCGGAATCGATGTCGCCCGTCCGCGTCGACATCACGACGCCACCAGACGGGGTCAGGCCCATGCTGGTGTCGACCGAGTGGCCGTCCCGCGCGGCCGTGACGCTGGCACCGCCGCCCAGATGCGCAATGATCAGCCGCGACGGGACCGCGTCGCCGAACTGGCGCACGATCGACCGGCAGGACAGGCCGTGAAACCCGTACCGCCGAATGCCCTCCGCCGCGTACTCGCGCGGGATCGGCAAGGCGCGCGCGATGTCGGGCATGGTCGCATGGAACGCCGTGTCGAAGCAGGCGACCTGCGGCACGAGCGGTAAGCGGCGTCGCGCCGCTTGCACCAGCGCCAGCGCGGCGGGTCCGTGCAGCGGCGCGAACGCGCAGGCCGCGTTCAGGTCCGCCATCACGGGGTCGTCGACCAGGCAGTGCACGAGACGGTGCGCGCCGCCATGAACGATGCGGTGCCCGACGATTGTGGGAACCGGCGCACCTGACCGATGTAGTTCGACGATCACATGATCCAGCGACGCGCGGTGGTCATCGGTCGTCTCGATCGTGCCGCCCGCGAGCAGGGCGGGCCGGTCATCAGTCGGGCGGTAGACGCCGTATTTCAGCGACGACGACCCGCTGTTGAGCACCAGCACGATCACCCCGCCGGCGTCACTCACCGACTCCATCGCCAGTCGCGCACTTCGGGCATGTCCTCTCCGTGCTCGGCGATGTAGAGTTTGTGACGCTCCATCGTCGTCCAATAGCGGTCGGTCTCGGGCGCGACCCGCTCCTTCAATCGCGGTACCCGGCTGATGGCGTCCAGCGCCAGGCGGTAGCGGTCGAGATCGTTGAGCACGACCATGTCGAAGGGCGTGGTCGTCGTGCCCTCCTGCTTGTAGCCGCGCACGTGAAAATTGGCGTGGTTGACGCGGCTGTAGGTGAGCTTGTGGATCATCGTCGGGTAGCCGTGGAACGCAAACACCACCGGCTTGTCGCGCGTGAACATCGGGTCGAACTCGCGGTCGTCGAGGCCGTGCGGATGCTCGCTGCGCGGCTGCAGCACCATCAGGTCGACGACGTTGACGACCCGGATGCGGATGTCGGGAACATAGGCGCGCAGCATCGTCACAGCCGCCAGCGTTTCCAGCGTCGGCACGTCGCCCGCGCAGGCCATCACCACATCGGGATCGCCGTCGTCGCTCGCCCAGCGCCAGATACCCGCCCCGACCGTGCAGTGCCGCGCCGCCTCCTCCATGTTCAGCCATTGCCATTCGGGTTCCTTGCCCGCGATGATGACGTTGACGTAGCCGCGGGAGCGCAGACAATGGTCTGCGACCGACAGCAGGCAGTTGGCGTCGGGGGGCAGATAGATGCGCGCGACCTCGGCGGTCTTGTTCGCGACATGGTCGATGAACCCGGGATCCTGGTGCGACAGGCCATTATGGTCCTGTCGCCAGACGTGCGAGGTGAGCAGGTAATTGAGCGAGGCGACCGGCCTTCGCCACGGGATCGACTTCGTCACCTTCAGCCACTTGGCGTGCTGGTTGAGCATTGAATCGACGATGTGGACAAACGCCTCGTAGCACGAGAACAGGCCGTGGCGGCCGGTCAGCAGGTAGCCCTCCAGCCAGCCCTGGCAGAGATGCTCGCTGAGCACTTCCATGACGCGGCCCTCGGGCGACAGATTCTCGTCAATCGGCTCGATCCGCTCCATCCAGGCCTTTCCGGTGACCGCGTAGACGTCGTCGAGGCGGTTGGACGCGGTCTCGTCGGGGCCGAACAGGCGGAAGTTGGCCGAGGCGAGGTTGAGCCGCATAACCTCGCGTACATAGCCGCCAAGGATGCGGGTCGCCTCCGCCCGTACGGCGCCGGGCGCGGCGACCGCGACGGCGTGCGCGTGGAAGTCCGGCAGCGACAGCGGCACCAGCAACTCGCCGCCGTTGGCGTGCGGGTTCGAACCCATCCGCCGATGCCCGGTTGGCGCGAGCGAGGCATAGTCGTCGAGGAACGTGCCGGCCGCGTCGAACAGTTCCTCGGGTCGGTAGCTTCGCATCCATGTCTCGAGCTGGCGCAGGTGCTCGGGATTGTCGAAGTTGGCGATCGGCACCTGATGCGCGCGCCATGTTCCCTCGACCGGCTTGCCGTCGACGAACTTCGGACCGGTCCAGCCCTTGGGCGTGCGAAAGACGATGGCTGGCCAGCGCGGTCGTTCGGGGGAAGCGTCGCCCGTTCTGGCCGCCGCCTGGATGCGTTGGATGCGGGCAAGTGCCCAGTCGAGCGCGGCGGCGAGCCGCTGATGCACCTCGGCGGGGTCGCTACCCTCCACTAACACGGGCTCATGCCCATAGCCGCGCAGCAGCGCGTCGAGCTCGCGAGGCTCCATGCGCGCGAGCACGGTCGGGTTGGCGATCTTGTAGCCGTTCAGGTGCAGGATCGGCAGCACCGCGCCGTCGCGCGCGGGGTTGAGGAACTTGTTCGAATGCCAGCTTGCGGCGAGCGGGCCGGTTTCCGCCTCGCCGTCGCCGATGATGCACGCGACGAGGAGGTCCTGGTTGTCGAACGCCGCGCCATAGGCGTGGACGAGCGAATAGCCGAGCTCGCCGCCCTCATGGATCGAGCCGGGCGTCTCCGGCGCGACGTGACTGGGGATACCGCCTGGCCAGGAGAACTGGCGGAACAACCGATGCATTCCGCTCCGGCTCCGCTCGATCGCGGGGTAGCGCTCGGTGTAGGATCCCTCGAGATAGGTGTTCGCGACCAGCCCCGGCCCACCGTGGCCGGGGCCGATGACGTTGATCATGTCGAGCCCGTGCCGGGTGATCAGGCGGTTGAGGTGGACGTAGAGGAAGTTGAGCCCGGGCGTCGTTCCCCAGTGGCCGAGCAGGCGCGGCTTGACGTCGGCGATCGTCAGCGGCCGGTCGAGCAGGGCGTTGTCGCGCAGGTAGATCTGGCCGACGGACAGGTAGTTGGCCGCGCGCCAATACGCATCCATGCGCCGAAGCAGGTCGGGATCCAGTACCGGGCCCGGATCGTCTCGCACCATCGTCAAGCCAAGACGGGTTCGGGCGTGCGCGTCTGGTGTCGCGCGACCTCCGCGCAAGCGCGCTCGGCCGCCTCCCTCACGCCCTGCAGATGCTGCTCGGCGAAGCGTTCGGTCAGCGCTTCGGTGACGTGCCCAAAATGGAGATGCCGGGACGCGCCCATGCCGAACGCATGCGCGAGATATTGGTCCAACACCGTCTGCAGCGCCGATTGCTGACCTTGCTCGTCCAGCCAGATCGCACTGGCCGCCGAGGTGGTGAAGCCGAGCAGCGTTTTCCGGCCGAGCAAGCCCGTCGGGGTCCGATCCATCTCGGACCGGGGCGTGATGCCCGCTCCCAGCACCCGGTCGACATAGCCTTTCAGCATCGCCGGCGGGCCGCCGAACCAGATCGGGTAAACGAGCACGAACACGTCGCTGCCGCGGATCACATCGAGCTCATCGGCGACGTCGGGCAGCAAATGAGCTTGCGCCGGCCCGGGCCGCTCTTCCGCCTTGAGCACCGGATCGAAGCCGGTCGCATAGAGATCGCGGAGCACCGCCTCCTGCCCGGCTCCGCGCACCGCATCGCAATAGGCGCGCGCAACCGAGTGGTTGAAGCTGTCAGGTCCTGGGTGGCTCAGGATCACCACATGCCGCCCGGCGGGACCGGGCTCGAGGGCATGGGACGGCGTCGGGCGTGTTCCGATCATGGTGCCGACCTCTCGCGCAGGGTGCAAAGCAGACCGGGCAACCCGAAAGGGTTGGCGATCCGGACGCCCGCCTACCTCGCGTCGCCGGTCACGCGCACCCTCGGGAACTACGCAGCGGTGCCGAGAGGTCGCCGGCGACCGACCGCGATCATCCAGCTGTCGGCTAGGTAGTATCCGACCCGCGTACGGGCGGCATCGGAATGTTAGCTCGCGCTGGTCGACAAGCAGGATGACTTCAGCCCGATGCACCAAGTCGTTTCCACGACCGACTTGCTTGACCCGCTCGCCGGCGAATCGTTATCGTTCGGTTCGAGCATCCTCTCGGTTGGCTTGCTAAGCCCCTCGCGAGAAAATCTGACCAGTCGGTAGCGTCAACCCAAAACGTCAGGAGTTCGAGATGGAATCCAGGTCTCACGATCAAGCCGCGCCCACTGGAACAGCTGGGGCTTTCGCGCCTCTCCTGCTCTCCGCTTGTGCGTTCGGCGCCATGGCGGCTCCCGCCGATGCGTCTTCGAAAGTCGAACTCGTCGAGGTCGCGTCGAGCGAGACCATGGTCTGGAATGGAGTCGTTTCCGACCGGGAGCGCATCATCGTGTCCGGGCCGCGTTGGAGCGGGTCGAAGGGGCCGCCGGTGGGAGTGGTACAGGGCCCGGTCGTGCGCCCCTATCCTGACGCCGCCTGGAACGGCTGGCGTCCAGGTGCCGATCCGGCTCATGCGTTTGTCGACGTCAACGCGATCCACCTGGATGCCCAAGGGCATCTATGGATCGTCGACACCGGCGCGGCTACCTTCGGCGGTGATCCGCTGCCCGGCGGCGCCAAGCTGGTGGAGGTCGATCTGGCGTCCGATCGCGTGCTGCGTGTGTATCCGCTCGGTCCGACAATCGCGCAGCCCGGCAGCTATGTCGATGACATTCGCTTCAACGGACGCCACGCCTATCTCACCGACTCCGGCAAGCCGGGTCTGATCGTGCTCGATGTCGACACCGGATCCCTGCGCCGCGTGCTGGAAGGTGACCGCTCGACGGTCGCCGCGCCGGACCGTGACGTCATTCTTTCGGGTCGGGTAATCCGGAAGAAGGACGGCAAGCCGCTCCGCATCCAGGTGGATCCGCTCGAGGTCAGCCCCGACGGACGCTGGCTTTATTTCGCGCCGCTTTCGGGACCATGGTCGCGGATCGAGACGCGTTATCTGGACGATCCGGCGCTGACGCCGCAGGAGCTCGCCCAGCATGTCGAGCCTTGGGCTGACCTGCCGCCCGTGGGTGGCACGGCCATGGACAGTGACGGCACTCTTTACTTTAACGATCTCGCCGCAGATGCAGTGCGTCGCCGCACCCCGGATGGACGGATAGAGACCATTATCCACGATCCGAGATTGCACTGGGTCGACGCCCCGTTCCTCGACGCGCAGCATCGCCTCTGGCTACCGGTGCCGCAACTGGACCGCTCCGATGTGTTCGTCGGTGCCGATCGCAGCCGCGAATGGCCGGTGCGGCTCTACAGGATCAATGTCCCGGGTAGCCGATAGATTAGTCTTCCGTTCAGGTTCAGACGGCGGCGCAAGCGGGAAGAAGGTGGGAGGGTCGATCATCAAGAGGGAGCCCTGGCTTTGCCCGTAGCCGCAAGGATCGCCGTCCTCAAATCGATGCCTGGTTCTGCCGATATCAGCTGGATGCGTGATCTCTGGCCGGATTCGACCTTCGCGGCGGAGAACGAGGCGCGCGCCGCCGCGATGGCGGTCGCCGGCACGAACATGGCGGCGAAGCTCGCCGAACTTCAGTCGCGTGGCCGGTTCACCCGTCAGGAGGACACGACGGCCGAGATGGTGGATTGGGCGTCGGTGGCCGTCACCGCCGAGCGTGGCGGGTCAGGTCAGGTCGGCGTTGGCATCATCGGTCGCTGGTTTGCAGGCCACCAAAGCGGCCGCCGTGGTCGGGCGCGCATCCAGTCACCATGACGGAGGCTGGCAGGTCAATGCCCGATGCCCGAACCGCCGTCGCCCGTGCCGAAGCCGCTCGTGCCGAAGATGGAACCTCCGCCGGCGATCACGGTCGAGTGGCGACGGGCATATTGTATCGCCCCGGCGACCGCCTCCACCGTCGTGGCTTGACCATGCTCGACCACGAGCGTGTCGCCATCCATCCTCATCACCGCGGCGAGCGGGACGAAATGATGGAGATCGTCGGCAAAGCCTTCGCGCGTCAAACCGACGATGTCGTCCTGAACGTGTTCCACGATGCCGACCTTTCGCCCTTCCGCGTCGATTACCTTCATATTCGGTCTGATCTGTTGGGCGGTGAACATCGGTTCTTCCTTCTGGCGGGGTTTGTTG
>CALMGC010000069.1:0-252 GCA_937863505.1 uncultured Sphingomonadales bacterium
GGCTGCTCGGCCCCAACGGCGCGGGCAAGTCGACGCTGATCAACATCCTCGCCGGGCTGGTCAACAAGACGGGCGGGCGCGCCGCCATCTGGGGCTTCGACATCGACCGGCACCCGCGCAACGCCAAGGCGTCGATCGGCATCGTCAATCAGGAGATCCTGTTCGACCCGTTCTTCACCCCCGTCGAGACGCTGGAGATCCAGGCCGGGCTCTACGGCGTTCCCAAGGCGCGTCGCCGCTCGATGGAGCTGC
>CALMGC010000069.1:262-2776 GCA_937863505.1 uncultured Sphingomonadales bacterium
GCTGCGCGCGGTGCATCTGGAGGACAAGGCGCGGGCGTACGCGCGCACGCTGTCCGGCGGCATGAAGCGGCGGCTGATGGTCGCCAAGGCGCTGGTCCACCAGCCCCCCGTGCTGGTCCTCGACGAGCCTACCGCGGGCGTCGACATCGAGCTTCGACAACAGCTCTGGTCCTATGTCCGCGAGCTCAACCGCGATGGCGTGACGGTGGTGTTGACCACCCACTATCTCGAGGAGGCCGAGCAGCTGTGCGACCGCATCGCCATCATCAACGGCGGGCGGCTGGTCGCGAACGAGCCCACCCGCGATCTGGTGGGCCGCGCGCAGGACAAGCTGGTCGAGGTGACGGTCGACCGCGACCTGGCCGAGGCCCCCAGCGCGGTCTGCTTCGAGCGCATCGAGCTGAAGAGCGCCCGCGTCCTGTCGATCACCTACAACAAGGCGCGCGTGAACGCGGGCGAGGTGCTGGCGGCGGTGACACGCGACGGGCTGGGGATCGTCGACGTGGTGACGCGGGAGGCGGATCTGGAGGACGTGTTCCTGTCGCTGACGCGGGGCGCGGGATAGCGCCGCGCTAGACCGAACGCAACGGCGGGTGTCCGCCGCCGCCGCGATCTCCGTAGAGCTGGAACGATTGCGCGATCACGGACAGCAAGGCGTGCGAACGCCACATCGGCGCGCCCGCCCCGTCCGCCGCCTCCGCGACCTCCACCTGAACGCTGTCCGCCGCTTCGATGATTTCGATCGCGGCGTCGGCATCGATGATCGAGCGCTCCAGCAGGCCGTGGATCAGGCTTTCGACCAGCAGCAACGCGGCCTGGCCATGCGGATCGGGAATTGCGAACTTGAACGGCCGCAGGTCGGCATCATAGTCGTTGGTGGACATGGAACGCGCCTTTGTTACAGGCGAAAGCTTGCGGGCTCTCGGCCGCCGGCGCCTGTGATGGACGTGTCGACGATAGCGATCGGCTACAGCGTCAAAGGGCTTTATTCCACAACCTATAATAACAATGGACAGTATTATTTAGCAATAGCGGAGGTGTGCTCTGGTTGATACAAGTTGATCATGGTCAACCGGTTCGTGAAGAAGTTAAGCGGGCTGGCCGAGCTGAGCGTCGGCGACGTCGCCGCGATCGAGCTGGCGACCGGGCGCCCGCGCCGCTACGCCGCGCGCCAGGATCTGATCCGCGAAGGCGACGAGCCCGGCCCGATGTTCGTGGTGTTGGAAGGCTGGATTTGCCGCTACAAGATCCTGCCGAGCGGCACGCGCCAGATCATGGCGTTCCTGATGCCGGGCGATGCGTGCGACCTCCACATCAAGCTGCTCGCGGAGATGGATCACGGCATCCAGGCGGTGACCCCGGCCAGCGTCGCCACTGTCACCCGCGCCGAGATGCAGACCATGATGGACGAGCACCCCAATATCGCGCGCGCGATGTACACCGCGCAGCTCGTCGACGAAGGCATCATGCGCGCGTGGATCGTCAGCATGGGGCGGCGCAGCTCGATCGAGCGCGTCGCGCATCTCGTCTGCGAACTTTATCTGCGCGCGCGCAACATCGGCCTGACGCACGATGGCGACTTCGCGCTGCCCTTGTCGCAGCTGGTGCTCGCCGACGCGCTCGGCATGACGGCGGTGCACATCAATCGCGTGCTCAAGGAGCTGCGCCTGACCGGGGCGATGGCGCTGGGTCGCGGAAGCGTCACCATCATGGACACGGGCAAGCTGGTGCAGATCGCCGGCTTCGACGAGAACTATCTGCACCGCCGCTTGCGTCAGGCGGGCTGAGCCCCTGCCGGTCGCCTTGCCGTTGTCATCCAACCGCGAGACGATCGCGCCCGGCGAACACGCCGACCGCCAGGCCGGCGACCCGATGGACATAATCGTTTCCAGGAGGCGGTTGCTGACGAGTACCAATAACGAACCAGGGGCGCGAGGCGGGTTCATCAATGTGGTGCCGCGGACGGCCGCTACCGGATCATGTTCCGGTCCCGTGTGAGCGGGGTGGATAGCATCGGATGCGCCGCCGGGCGGGAGAGCACCACGAAAAGACGCGGGCAGGTTGGAGGTTTTGTCCGGGCCGCCCCGCCCATTCCGGCGCGAACGGTTCGGGCACCCTGTCCCACACCGCCTTGTCATGCCACATGGCCCCATGCACACGCGCAGCCCCGCCTTGCCGCCCCCGGCCGCCTCGTTTCCTGATCCACCCCTCGCACAGGTCAGGTTCTTTCGTTTCTGTTTCCGGTACTTCGCCCGATGACACGATCCGACATTCTCATCATCGGCTCCGGTGCCGCCGGGCTCACCGCCGCGCTCAACCTCGCCACCCGCTTCCGCGTCACCGTGCTCGCCAAGGGGGCGATCAACGAAGGCGCGACGGCCTGGGCGCAGGGGGGCGTGGCGGCGGTGCTGGAGCCGGGCGATACGTTCGACAACCATGTCGAGGACACGATGGTCGCTGGCGCTGGCCTCAACGACCGCGCGGTGGTCGAGTTCGTCGTCTCCCAAGCCCCTG
>CALMGC010000070.1 GCA_937863505.1 uncultured Sphingomonadales bacterium
GGTCGGAGGCGCGGTCGGCGCGGGCGCGGGTGCTCTGATCGCCGGGCGGCACGACCGCGGCACCAGCGCGCTGATCGGCGCGGGCGTCGGCGGCGTGACCGGCTATGCGATCGACCGCAGCGCGGATCGCGGTCGGTACGCGCCGCCGTCGGCCTATGCACCTCCTCCTCCGCCGCCGGTCTATGCTCCACCGCCGCAGAGCGGCTATGGCGCGGGCTATCCCGTTCCGCTCTACCGCGCGCACGGCCCGTATGCGCCGCCGCCGGTGGTCACGAACGGGGGCGGCACCACCGTGGTCACAACCCGCGGCTTTCCTGGCGGCGGCTATTACTACCCCGGCGCGGGCGTGACCACGATCACGGTCGCGAGCGCACCGGTCGTCACGACCACCACGACCGAGGTGTTTGAGGACAGCGTCACCTACACCCGCGCCGCCACGCGCCGGGTGTACCACCGCCGGGTCTACCGCCGCGCGCCGACCTGCGGCTGCCGCGTGCGGTAGGCGACGAGAGCGCCGGGGTGGACGCCCCGGCGCTCACCCGCCCGGCCTAGCGGCGGCGTCCCCCCATCCGCATTTTCTGCTCCTTGCCATAGCGCAGTTTGCGGGTTCCGGCCTTGCCCTCGTTGCTACGGCCCATCAGCGGCGCTTTCTGCTGCTCGACTGGCAGGCCCAACTCCTCCTGCTCAAGCGAGCGGATCTCGTCGCGTAACCGGCCCGCTTCCTCGAACTCGAGGTCCGAGGCCGCCTTGCGCATCTTCTTCTCCAGATCCTCGATATACGCGCGCAGGTTATGGCCGACCATGTGCGGGCGATCGTCGTCGATCTCGACCGTGACCTGATCCTTGCTCGCGACATGCGCGATGATGTCGCCGATGTTGCGGCGGATCGTGGTCGGCGTGATGTCGTGTTCGAGGTTGTACGCGTGCTGCTTTTCGCGGCGGCGCGATGTCTCGTTCATCGCCCGCTCCATCGAGCCGGTGATGCGGTCGGCATAGAGGATCACGCGCCCGTCGACGTTGCGCGCCGCGCGACCGATCGTCTGGATCAGCGACGTCTCCGAGCGCAGGAACCCTTCCTTGTCCGCGTCGAGGATCGCGACCAGCCCGCATTCGGGGATGTCGAGCCCCTCGCGCAGCAGGTTGATGCCGATCAGCACGTCATACACGCCGAGCCTGAGGTCGCGGATCAGCTCGATGCGCTCCAGCGTCTCGACGTCCGAATGCATGTAGCGGACCTTGACCCCCGCCTCGTGCATATATTCGGTCAGGTCTTCCGCCATCCGCTTGGTCAGCGTCGTAACGAGCGTGCGATAGCCGCGCTCCGCGGTGCGCTTGCACTCGACGATCAGGTCCTGCACCTGCTCCTCGACCGGCTTGATCTCGATCGGCGGGTCGATCAGCCCGGTAGGGCGGATCACCTGCTCTGCGAACACGCCGCCGGTCTGCTCCATCTCCCATCCGCCCGGCGTGGCGGAAACGCTGACGGTCTGCGGGCGCATCGCGTCCCATTCGTTGAAGCGTAGCGGGCGATTGTCGATACAGCTCGGCAGGCGGAAACCATACTCCGCCAGCGTGATCTTGCGCCGGTGGTCGCCGCGCGCCATCGCGCCGACCTGCGGCACCGTCTGGTGCGATTCGTCGACGAACAGCAGCGCGTTCTCGGGCAGGTATTCGAACAGCGTCGGCGGCGGCTCGCCGGGAAGGCGGCCGGTGAGAAAGCGGCTGTAGTTCTCGATGCCGTTGCAGCTGCCGGTGGCGGCGATCATCTCCAGGTCGAAGTTGGTTCGCTGCTCCAACCGCTGATGCTCCAGCAGCTTGCCCTCAGCCTCGAGTTCCTTCAGTCGCTCACTCAATTCGTGGCGGATCGCCTCGCCCGCCTGCTTCATCGTCGGGCCGGGGGTGACGTAATGCGAGTTGGCGTAGATGCGGATCGTGTTGAGCGAGGCGTGCTTCTTGCCGGTGAGCGGGTCGAACTCGACGATCTCCTCGATGTCGTCGCCGAAGAACGACACGCGCCAGGCGCTGTCCTCATAGTGCGACGGGAAGATTTCCAGCGTGTCGCCCTTTACGCGGAAGTTGCCGCGCGCGAATGCGGCATCGTTGCGCTTGTATTGTAGCGCGACCAGCTTGCGGACGATCTCGCGCTGGTCGACCGACTGGCCTTTCTTGAGGTCGAAGATCATCGCGCTGTACGTCTCGACCGAGCCGATGCCGTAGAGGCACGAGACCGAGGCGACGATGATCACGTCGTCGCGCTCGAGCAGCGACCGGGTTGCGGAATGGCGCATCCGGTCGATGCCCTCGTTCACCGAGGATTCCTTCTCGATGTATGTGTCAGAGCGGGGAACATACGCCTCGGGCTGGTAGTAATCGTAATAGCTGACGAAATACTCGACCGCGTTCTCGGGGAAGAACGACTTGAACTCGCCATAGAGCTGCGCGGCGAGGATCTTGTTCGGCGCGAGGATGAGGGCGGGGCGCTGCAGCGCCTCGATCACCTTGGCCATGGTGAACGTCTTGCCCGACCCGGTGACGCCGAGCAGCACCTGATCCTTCTCGCCCGCCCGCGCGGAGGCGACGAGCTCGGCGATGGCGGTCGGCTGGTCGCCCGAAGGGGTGTATTCGCTAACCAGTTTGAACGGCTTGCCGCCCTCTGCCTTGGCGGGCCGATGCGGGCGGTGAGGAACAAAATCGGCGCCGGTCTCGGGCTCGGCGAGGTTGGTGCGGATGGCGATGTCCATCAGGAACATATAGGCGACACAGCCCCCGCGGCAAACGCACCCGGCGCGCGAGGGCTGGCGCGAGCGGGTCAGCCGGGGGGCTTCAGCTCCCACGCAGGGCCGCGAAGCGGCGGATAGATGACCGGTCTTTCGCCGAAGCGGGAGTGAAGGATACGCTGGCGGCGGTCGTCAATGCTCTCCGAACTGTGTTCTAGATCATTATAGTCGAACTGGACCGCAAACCTGCCGCCCTTTATCGTCATCGCCATGCTGGTCCAGCGCTTGTCGACCGGCTCGAGACACCAGGCATCAATAATCAGTCGATCGATGGCCGCAGTCTGGGGATCAATATATCGAAGCGTTATTCCCTGCTCTTTGAACAGACTTGGTCCGACCCAGCCTTCCCCGATCTCCACGTAGAGGAATATGCCATCCGGGTCTCCACCCGTTAGCCGAACCGCTTCGCGTCCGACGTCGTTAAGCGCGGGCCCAAGCAGATCGAACTTTTGGTCAAGCATCTTGGTTCTCTCCTGATTAGTTGGCGAAGGATCGCCGGTAACGGCGTCCGCTGACGGACCATTCGACGAAAATGTTGTTGGGCTGCTTGGAGCGGCCGGGGTATGAGGCGGATATGCTGACCGACACATGCTTCCCCGCACGAAGGTCCGATGCCCAGCCATCTTCGAGCGCTCGGTACTTCCCGCGGTTGACATTCGAGTCCTGGGCGAAGTGGTTGAACGCGGCGTTTGGGCCGTTGAAACGGGTGGCAATAAAATGGCCGCCATCATCAGTATCGAGGCGATCGTCGCCGCCGGCGGCACGCCGGTTCGTTCTCGAGCGAGGCGCGACAGGTCCATTGGTAAGCTGTCCGTAGCTGAGGCGTGTTCGCGCCTCTGGATCTATATCGAAGGTGTATCCATTGGCCTTTTCAACCTTGCTTCCTGGCCCGAAAACCTGCTCGACGAGCGATGGCGGGTGTGCCGGGTCGGGCGGTAGTGCCCCGCCATGCGTGCTCATGTAATGCGAAAGCGCGTTGAACTTGTCGAATGCCGCTTTACCCCGGTCTAGGAAATCTTGGTTCGGAACCTTGATCTCCTCCCCGACTTGAAGCCGGTCATCTGATTTGTCGTTCAACCACTCCAATCCGGTTGCTGTCACGCCGGTGCCTGAAGCGGCGATGCTGGTCAGCGTATCGCCGGGCTTGACCTTGTAGACCGTGTAGTTCGCCGAGTTCTTCGGGTCAGAAGACGGTGCTTTGATCCCGGCCTTCGGACGCTGCCCTGATTTGGTTGCCCCGGCCCCGTCCGCGAAGGTGAACCGCCCCGTGTCGGGGTCGTGATTGGGGTTGAACTTCACTTCCCGCGCGCCCCAGCGCGCGTCCACGCGGATCAGCCTTCCCGTCCGTAGCCAGATCGGAAAGCTGAACCCGCCGCTATCCGTGTTGTCGGATAATCTCACCTGCTCCTCCCGCGCAAAGCGCAGGGTAGGTCAGAAGTTTTCCAACTTCACAAGCCAACGTAAGCGAGCGCTACCTCAGCGCGCGCACTTCAGGCGTGTCCAAGCACTTCAACACTGCTTCACGCACCATCACTGGCGCCGGCGCGGGCGGCGCATAGGGCGCCACCTCCACCGCCTCCCCGATCCGCACCGCGTCGAACCCGTGCTGCCCCGTGCACCGCATCGCCACCCCAAGCAGCTTGGGCGGGGTGTCCCACGCTTCGTAGCTCAGCCGGAACGTGCCCCAGTGGATCGGGATCGCGCGGGCCGCGTCGGTGCGGCGGTAGACCTCGACGGCGTCGACGGGGCCGATATGCGCGCCGATCGCCATCTGGCCGGGGGTGAAGCGGAACGCGCCGATGGGGATGAGCGCGAGGCGGATGGGCCCGTGCACCGCCGCCTCGGCGGGCCATCTGCCGTCGCCCATGCCGGTATCGCCCGCGAAATAAACGTTGCCGCCGCTCGGCAGCTTGAGCACGAACCCCGACCAAAGCGCGCGGTTGTGGTCGGTGGTGTAGCGCGTGCCCCAATGATGCGCGCGCACCACGACCACCTCGACGCCCGGCTTGATCGGAACCGCGCCGCCCCAATCCGCCGTGGTGATGTTCGGCAGGCCGATCACCGCGTCGTTGCCGAGGCTGGTGACGATACGCGGGCGATCGCGCGCGGCGAGGCGGCGCAGCGTCGGCAGGTCCATGTGGTCGTAATGATTATGGCTGACCAGCACGACGTCGATCTTCGGCAGATCCTCGAGCCGCACCCCGGGCTCGGCGACACGCTTGGGCCCGCGACCGAACGGGCCGGTGCGCTCGCTCCATACAGGGTCGGTGAGGATGTTGAGCCCCTGCGTCTGGATCAGCACCGTCGCGTGGCCGATCCAGGTGACGAGCAGCCGGTCACCCTCGACGCGGGCGGGCGGCTTGGTCGGGATGACGTCGACCTTGGCGGGCCAGGCGGGGCGACCGTCGCGGCCGGTCAGCTGGTTCCAGATGAAGCGCGTGCGGTTGCCGTGCGGCACCGGCGTCGTCGTGTCGGCGTCGCCGTCGGGGTTGAAGAAGCGCTGCCCGTCGAAATGGCCCGATCTGGGCCCGCGATAATAGATGCGGTCCAGGAACTGCGGCACGATCGTGATCGCCAGGCCCAGCGCCACGACGACGAACAACAGGGTCGTGGCGAGGATACCGAGCAGCTTCACCATGGCCGAGTAACGAAGGTTAGCGCGGAAGGGTTCACGCCGCCGCCGAACCCGGTTGCGCGCGCGCGGTCCCGTTCTAGGATCGGCGGAAACGAAGGGGACCCATATGCGCCACCTGCTCGCCGTCAGCCTGCTCGCCGTCGCCGCGTTGCCGTTGCCCGTCGCCGCGCGGACGGTCGCGGTGGAGGAGCGCTCGATCGACGAGCTCGGGGCGATGATGGCGGGCGGGCAGGCGACCAGCGTCGACATCACCCGCGCCTACCTCGCGCGCATCGCGGCGATGGACCGTCGCGGGCCGACGTTGCGCGCAGTGATCGCGCTCAACCCGGACGCGCTGGCGGAGGCAAAGGCGCTCGATGCGGAGCGCAAGGCGGGTCACGTCCGCAGCCCGCTCCATGGCGTGCCGGTGCTGATCAAGGACAATATCGAGACGCTCGATCCGGTTGCGACCACCGCGGGCAGTCTCGCGCTCAAGGATAACGTCACCCGCCGCGACGCGCCGGTGGTGGCGCGGTTGCGCGCGGCCGGGGCGGTGATCCTCGGCAAGACAAACTTGTCCGAATGGGCGAACATCCGCTCGTCGCGCGCGATGAGCGGGTGGAGCGCGGTCGGCGGGCTGGTCCGCAACCCGTACGCGCTCGACCGGACCGCTTGCGGCTCTTCCTCCGGCTCGGGCGCGGCGACGGCGGCGAGCTTCGCGGCGGCGGCGGTGGGGACGGAGACGGACGGGTCGGTGGTGTGCCCGTCGTCGGTCAACGGGCTCGCGGGCCTGAAGCCGACGCTGGGCATGGTCAGCCGGACGCGCGTCGTGCCGATCAGCCACTCGCAGGACACCCCCGGCCCGATGGCGCGGTCGGTCCGCGACGTGGCGGAGATGTTCACGGCCATGATGGGCAGCGACCCCGCCGACCCGGCGACGGTAGGCGCGGACGCGCACCGGCGAGACTATGTGGCGGGGCTGTCAACGAGCGCGCTGTCGGGGGTGCGCGTCGCGGTGCTCCGCCCGGAGATGACGCCCGACGTCAAGGCGACCTACGAGCGCGCGCTGGACGTGCTGCGCCAGGCGGGGGCGGTGCTGGTCGATGTCGAGGCGCCCAAGAGCGAGGGCACCGGCAAGGCCGAGAACACCGTGCTGATGACCGAGCTCAGGACCGATCTCGACGCCTATCTCGCGACCACGCCGCCGCAGGTGACGACGCGCACGCTGGCGCAGGTAATCGCGTTCGACAAGGCGAATGCGGCTTCGGAGATGCCGTTTTTCGGGCAGGAGCTGTTCGAGGATGCGGCCAAGACCAAGGGGTTGCGCGACCCCGACTATCTCGCCGCGCGCGCCAAGTCGCTGCGGCAAGCGGGGCGCGATGGCATCGACGCGATGCTGGCGAAGGCGAACGCGACATTGCTGGTCGAGCCGACCTATGGCCCCGCTTGGCTGTCCGACCCCGTGTACGGCGACCAATATGGCGGGCCGAGTTCGTCCGATCTGCCTGCCATCGCGGGCTATCCCAATTTGACGGTGCCGATGGGGCTGGTGCGCGGGCTGCCCGCCGGGCTGTCGTTCATCGCCACCGCCTATGGCGAGGCGACGGTGCTGGGGGCGGGATACGCCTATGAACAGCGCGCGCACGCGCGGGTCGCACCGCGCTATCTGCCAACGGCGGATGTCGGGACGGGGCTGGAGGGGGTGCGCTAGGGCGAGCGGAGCAACTCCCTCGGCACCCGGTTGGCGCGTAGCGACACCTGCACCTCGGCAAGGAACGACAGCAGCGCCGAGATCAACAACGCCATCGCCAGCACGAACGCCGCCGCGACGTAACGGCCGAGGTGCAGCTTCGCGAGCTCGCCGACGAACATCATGCCCACCGTCATGCAGGTCACCGCCGCGCTGGTCACCGCGAGCAGCAGCGCCGCGTTGGTCAACTTCATGCGCCGGTCGAGCAGCCGCAGCTCCCAGAGATGCCGCGCGTGCTCGGCGGCGGTGATGCGGCTGTGCAGTTCCTCCAGCGCCCGCGCACGGTCGATCACGCGCCCGAGCCGCCCGGCGATCACGTTCATCACCGCCGCGATGCCCGCCAGCATGAAAACGGGGCTCAGCGACAGCTGGATCGTCTGCGCGATGGTGGAAAGCGCGGGGGAGAACTGCACGGCCCCCATCATTCGTTCCCGAGCAACCCGCCGAGCAGGCCCCCGATCGCCGCGCCCGCCGCGCCGCCACCGACCATGCGCCCGACACCCGCGCCCATGCTCGCGTCCGCCGCCTCGCGCCCGGGCAAGTGCCGCGCGATCTCCTCGGCGAGGTTGAGGATCGGCATCGACTGGAGCCAGATCTTGCCCGGCCCGGTCAGCGTCGCGAGGAACAGCCCTTCGCCGCCGAACAGCATGTTGCGGAAACCGCGGATCATCTGGATGTCGGTGGAGACGCTCGGCTCCTGCATCCCGATATGCCCGGCATGGACGCGCAGCCGCTCGCCGGGGCGCAAGCTCTTCTCGATCACCTCGCCCGACAGGTCGAGGAATACGGTGCCCGGCCCGGTCACGCGCTGGAGGATAAAACCCTCGCCCGCGAACAGCCCCGCGCCGAACCGCTGCTGGAAGGCGATCTCGAGCGACACCGATCGCTCGGCGACGAGGAACGTCTCCTTGCGGCAGATCAGCGACTGGCCGGGCGCGAGCGGCACCGCGATGATCTGCCCCGGAAAGCGCGGCGCGAACGCGATCTGCGCGCGCCGGTCGGTGCCGTATTCGGTGATGAACAGGCTGCCCCCCGTCATCGCGCGCTTCAGCCCCGCCAAGAGGCCGCCGCCGGTATGCGTGTTCATGGTCACGCCATCGGTCATCCACGCCATCGCGTGTGTCTGGCTGATCAGCACCTCGCCGGGGTCGAGGTCGATCGACACGGTCTGCATCACCGTGCCCGAGACATCGTAGCGCATTGGTCGCCCTCCCTGTTGCTTGCGCGGAGGCTACACCCGGCGATAGGTGAAATACCACACCTCATGCCCGTGCCGCCGCGCCTTGCGCTCATAGCGCGTCTCGGGCCAGTCGGCGGGGCGGGTGAGGAAGTCGGCGGGTGCGCGCGCGGTCCAGGCGAAGTCGCGGCGTGTGTTCATCACCATGGTGGCCCAGCGGCAATAGGTCGGGTCGTCGGTGCCGAGGCGGAACTCGGCTCCCGGTTTCAGCTTCGCGGCGATGAGGTCGAGCGGGCCGGGGTTGACCATCCGCCGCTTGGCGTGGCGGGCCTTGGGCCAGGGATCGGGGTGGAGCAGGTACACGCGGGACAGGCTCGCATCGGGCAGTCGCTCAAGCACGTCGAGCGCGTCGCCCATGTGCAGGCGGACATTGCCGAGCGACTGCTCCTCGATGTGCCCGAGCGCGCCGACCACGCCGTTGAGGAACGGCTCGCAACCGATGAAGCCGATGTCGGCGCGCGCCGCCGCCTGCGCCGCGAGGTGCTCGCCCGCGCCGAAGCCGATCTCCAGCTCGAGCGGGCGCCCACGCTCTTTGGCATCGCCGAACAGCGTTTCGGCGGTAAGCGGGCCGGTGGTGGGGACGCTTACGCGCGGGAGCAGCTCGTCGACAAGGCTCGCCTGTCCGGCCCGCAGCTTGTGCCCTTGGCGGCGACCATAGAGGCGGCGGATGGTGGCGGGATCGTTCATCCGCGCGCGTGTAGCCGGAACCCGCGCCCGAGCGTTAGGGCCGGATGACGGACACAGCGAGACAGGTCGGCGCGGCGGCGTTGACGGCGGACAAGAACGCCACCCACGCGGCCGCGCGCCATCGCGACGCGCCGCTGGTCAAGGCATGGGCCAGGGTGGCGGAGCTGGCGGATGAGCCGCCGCTGCTGACGCTGTCACTCGGCACGGCGGCGCTGGGGCTGGTCCTCAGGCGGCGCGACCTGACGCGCGCGGGCCTGCGGGCGGCGGCGGCGCACACGCTCGCAATACAGGTCAAGTCGCTGCTCAAGAACAGCATAGACCGCGCCCGCCCCAAGCACGCGCTGGCGACGGGTGACGACCGGCTCGCGCCGGGGGACAGCGACGACCATGCGCTTCAATCCTTTCCCTCCGGCCACACCGCGGGGGCGGTCGCGGTTGCGCGGGCGGCGGCGCACGAGATCGAGGGTGCGGCGATCCCGGCCACGCTCGTCGCGCTAGGCACGGTCGCCGCGCAGCCGGTGGCGGGCAATCATTATCTCAGCGACCTCGCGGTCGGCGCGGCGATCGGCTGGGCGGCGGAAGCGCTGGTCGGCGCGGCGTTCGACCGCTGGGTGCCTGGTCGGGCTATTTGAGCGCGCTGCTGTTGATCGTCACGTTGCGCTTGTCGCCCCAGGTCGAGGTCTTGCTGGCGTAAGGCTCCGAGCGGACGATCGCCGCCGCCTGGTCGGGCGGGGGCAGTCGATCGCGGTCGGCAAAGCCGATGGTCTGCGCGATGTCGTCGACCGCGATCGACCAGGTCAGCGCCGGCGCGCCGCCGGTCGCGCCGGACTTGGCGGCGGCCTCGCCATTGACGGTCAGGGCCAGCGTGTTGGGGGCGACCCAGATACCGCGCCCCGCGTCGTTGAACGCGAGCAGGTACTGGTCGCTCGTGCCGATCGGGCGGTACACGCCGTGCTGGGCGGGCAGGCCATAGCTGCCCGTGTCGCGGCACCAGGCGCGCGGGGGCTGGCGCGGGTCCTTGGCCGAGTGCTTGCCCGCCATGCTCGCCACCATCGCGCCGAGCAGGATGTTGGCGGAGCTCTGCTGACCCGCCGCGATCGCCGATGCGCGACCGGTGAGCGCGAGCGGAGTGGTGCAGTCGGTGACGGGCGTGGCCGCGGGCTGAGACTCGATCCTGCCCGGCCAGCCGATCGCTCCGATCACCTCGCGCAGCCGTGCGTCCATCGCCGCCGGGGTGACGGTCGCCGACGAATAGCGCAGTTCGACATACCATTGGGGGCCGAGCGGCATGAACGCCATGCCCGTGCTGCGATAGCGGCCCTTGCCCGGACGCCAGACCTCGATCAGCCCGCTGGCGGTCCTCTGCCCCGGAGGCGTGAAGGCGGTGGCGGGGGCGGCGATCGTGGTGTCGCCATAGACTTCGCGATGCTCGATCGCGGAGGTGACCCGGTCGAACCACACGGGCACCGAGCCCGACACGTTGCGGAACACGAACACGGTGATGTCCTCGCCGACATCGGGAGTCGCGAAGTTGAACGCCTCGTCGAGATGGTCGGGCGCGAACGCGCGCGCACTGGTTCGCGGCAGGCCGCCGAGCGTGGCGGGGATGACGAGGCCGGACAGCTCGTGTCGGTAGGACTTGCCCTGATCGACGGGCAGGTCGGGCGGGGTCCGGGCGCTCACCACTTCGGCGACGGTCACTGTCAGAGCCGCCGCAAGAATCCGTGCTTTCAACATTGGCTGTGTTCCCTGCTGCCCAGGGACAAGACTAGTCGCCAGGCGAAGGGACGCAAGGTCCGCCGCGAAGAGACTTATCGTCGAAAAAGGGGCGACAAGAAGGCAGGCTCAGGCCGGCCAATCTGACATCGTGATAACGCCGGCGGCGTCGATCTCGACAAGTTTATTAACCAGGTCGGTCCGCGTCTCTGCCCAGTCCATGACCTCCCCGAACAATCGCGTTTGTATCGTCAGGTCCACCGTGGGCAGGATCACGACGAGCCCGGGGTGCAGCTCCAGACCGGCGTAGATGCGACGGAAATCGCGACCGTTGTTCGTGACCAGCACATAATCGTGATCCACGCACCAGCGGGCAATCACCGGATCCGGCCGGCTGTTCAGCCCGCGATGGTTGACGTGGCGCGCCTCCGCCAGACGGCTTGCCGCAAGGTCAGCCAGTTCCGGCGAGAGGCATTGGTCGATCAACCACCCCCTCAGGTACGCCATTCACCCGTGCCCATTCTTCCGCGAGTTCGATTGAGCCGTACGGGATACGTGGGTAACACTGGTCATAGATAACGTCCGCCGGGTCTCCGCCAAACCAGCATCCAAGGATCGCGGCCACAGTGACGCGCGTCCCGTCGATACGCGGCTCGCCGCTACACCAACCGGGCGTGCAGACGATGCGGGGCGGGCCGGGCAGGCGCTCGACGACGGGCCAGGAGGGCGGTTCCATGTCATGCACGATACCACCTCCCGGCCCGCGCACCAAGCTACGCCACCGCCGCCTTGAGCTTCTCGACGAGGTCCGTCCGCTCCCAGGTAAACTGGTCGCCATCCGCCTCGCGACCGAAATGGCCATAGGCGGCGGTCGGCTGATAGATGGGCGCGTTGAGCTGGAGGTGCTGGCGGATGCCCTTGGGGGTCAGCCGGACGAGCTGCGGCAACACCGCTTCCAGCTTGGCCTCGTCGACCGTCCCGGTGTCGTGGAGGTTGACGTACACCGACAACGGTTCGGCGATGCCGATCGCGTAGGACAGCTGGATCGTGCAGCGCTTGGCCAGCCCCGCCGCGACGACGTTCTTGGCGAGGTAGCGCGCGACATAGGCGGCGGAGCGGTCGACCTTGGTCGGGTCCTTGCCGCTGAACGCGCCGCCCCCGTGCGGCGCCGCGCCGCCATAGGTGTCGACGATGATCTTGCGCCCGGTCACGCCCGCGTCGCCGTCCGGCCCGCCGATCTCGAACGCGCCGGT
>CALMGC010000071.1 GCA_937863505.1 uncultured Sphingomonadales bacterium
CGCCCGTCGCGCGGCCCGAAATCCCCAAGCCGCAGCCCAAGCCCGTCGAAGCGCCCGCTCCCGCGCCGCAGCCGACCGCGTCCGCGTCCGGGTCAGCCCCGCAGCGTTCGCTGCCCTCGGGCGGCGCAACGCCGCGCAACGCGCCCCCGTCGCGCCCGCAGCAGCGCGACCGCAAGGGTGACGACCGGCGCCAGTCGGGCAAGCTCACCGTCACCCGCGCGCTGGGCGACGGCGACGGCGCGCGCGCCCGCAGCCTCGCGGCGCTGAAGCGTGCGCGCGAAAAGGAAAAGCGCGGCTTCGGCGGTGCGCGCGAGGCGCAGGCCAAGCAGGTGCGCGACGTGGTCGTGCCCGAGGCGATCACCGTGCAGGAACTTGCCAACCGCATGGCGGAAAAGGGCGCGGACCTGGTCAAGGCACTGTTCAAGATGGGGATGCCCGTCACCATCAACGCCACGGTCGACCAGGACACCGCCGAGCTGCTCGTCACCGAGTTCGGGCACAACATCACCCGCGTGTCGGAGTCCGACATCGACATCGCCAACGACTCGGGTGAGGATGCGGTGGAGAGCTTGCAGCCGCGGCCGCCGGTGGTGACGATCATGGGCCATGTGGACCACGGCAAGACGTCGCTGCTCGATGCGCTGCGCGGCACGGACGTGGTGCGCGGCGAGGCGGGCGGCATCACCCAGCACATCGGTGCGTACCAGGTGACGCTGAAGGACAAGTCGAAGATCACCTTCCTCGACACGCCGGGGCATGAGGCGTTCACCCAGATGCGCGCGCGCGGCGCGGACGTGACCGACATCGTGGTGCTGGTGGTCGCCGCCGACGACGGGCTGATGCCGCAGACGATCGAGGCGATCAACCATACCAAGGCGGCAGGCGTGCCGATGATCATCGCGATCAACAAGGTCGACAAGTACGAGGCCAATCCGCAGCGTATCCGTGAGCGGCTGCTCGAGCAGGAGGTCGTGGTCGAGGAGATGGGCGGCGACGTCCAGGACGTCGAGGTGTCCGCGCTCAAGAAGACCGGGCTCGACGATCTCGTCGAGAAGATCCAGTTGCAGGCCGAACTGCTCGAACTCGCCGCCAATCCCGATCGCCCCGCCGAGGGCACGGTGATCGAGGCCAAGCTCGACAAGGGCCGCGGTCCGGTCGCGACCGTGCTCGTCGACCGCGGCACGCTGCGCGTCGGCGACGTGTTCGTGATCGGCGCGGAGTCGGGCAAGGTCCGCGCGCTGGTCGACGACAAGGGGCGGCAGATCAAGGAAGCCGGCCCGGCGATGCCGGTCGAGGTGCTGGGTCTGTCCGGCGTCCCCTCGGCGGGCGACCCGATGCAGGTGGTCGAGAACGAGGCGCGCGCGCGAGAGGTCGCCGAATATCGTCGGGGCGTGCTGACGCAAAAGCGCACGACGTCGGCTCCGGCGAGCCTGGAATCGATGTTTTCCGCGCTCAAGGACCAGCAGGCGATCGAGTACCCGCTGGTCGTCAAGGCGGACACGCAAGGGACGGTGGAGGCGATCGTCGGCGCGATCAACAAGATCAGCACCGACCTGATCCGCGCGCGCGTGCTGCATTCGGGCGTCGGCGGCATCACCGAGAGCGACGTGACGCTGGCGGGCGCTTCGGGCGCGCCGATCATCGGCTTCAACGTCCGCGCCAACGCCAAGGCGCGCGAGATCGCGGAGCGGCAAAAGGTCGCGCTGAAATATTACGACGTGATCTATGACCTGACCGACGATATCCGCAACGGCATGGCCGGGCAGCTCGGGCCGGAAGCGTTCGAGACGGTGGTGGGCCGCGCCGAGATCCGCGAAGTCTTCTCCGCGGGCAAGCACGGCCGCGCGGCGGGCCTGCTAGTGGTCGAGGGCAATATCCGCAAGGCGCTCAAGGCGCGCATCACCCGCAACGACGTCATCATCTACCAGGGCGAGATCGCCTCGCTACGCCGCTTCAAGGACGACGTGGCCGAGGTCCGCGCCGGGTTGGAGTGCGGCGTGACGTTCACGCAGAACTTCACGGACATCAAGGCGGGCGACTTCCTCGAGACCTTCGAGGTCGAGATGCGCGAGCGGACGCTGTAGGCGGGCGGGACCCGATCCGCTAATCACTCCCTGCGGTCCGGCAACCTGCCGGCCGTAAGGAGGTGAGATATATTGTTGACAGTACGATAGCAGCATTGGTGCTTGGCGTTGCGATGCTCGTCATCGCTTTCGTCAGGTTGGTGATAGAGCTGATAAAGCCCGACCGCCACTTGACTGATGCGGGGCTCGGCGCCCGAACGCCGGGCCCCAATACACTTTGGGCCCGGATGCACGAACATCCGGGCCCAGGAGGTGCTATTGAAGATAATACGACAGCATCGCTTATATAGTCCGACTCTCCCCGAGACACAAGATGCGCCCGACCGATGCCCCCGACCGTTCCGTCCGCCTGCTCCGCGTCGGCGAGCAGGTGCGGCATGTCCTGTCCGAGCTGCTTCAGCGCGGGGAGGTGCATGACGACACGCTCGCACGGCACCTCGTGTCGGTGACGGAAGTGCGGATGTCGCCCGACCTGCGTCACGCGACCGTATTCGTAAAGCCGCTGCTGGGCGAGGACGAGGAGGCGGTGCTTAAGGCATTGCGGACCAACACCGCCTTCTTCCAACGCGAGGTCGCCGCGCGAGTGCGGACCAAATACGCCGCCAAGCTCAAGTTCCTCCCCGACGAGAGTTTCGAGGAAGGCGACCGGATCGACGCGATCCTCCGTTCGCCGGAGGTCGCGCGCGATCTGGACGAGGCGGCAGACTGACCGTCGCACGATGGCCAAGCTGTATTTCTACTACGCCTCCATGAACGCGGGCAAATCGACCAACCTGCTCCAGGCGGACTTTAATTATCGCGAGCGAGGGATGCGGACGATGTTGTTCACCGCCGCGATCGACGACCGGTTCGGCGAGGGGCGGGTCACTTCGCGCATCGGGTTGAGCGCGCCCGCGACGATGTTCGATGCAGGAACCGACCTCCACGCCTGTGTCGGGCGGGAGCACCGCGCCGCGCCGCTCGCCTGCGTGCTGGTGGACGAGGCGCATTTTCTGTCGCCCGCGCAGGTGGGAGAGTTAGCGCGGGTGTGCGACGGGTTCGGCGTGCCGGTGCTCGCCTACGGCCTGCGGACCGACTTTCGCGGGGAGCTGTTCCCCGGTTCGGCGCGGCTGCTCGCGGTGGCTGATGCGCTGGTCGAGATCAAGTCGGTGTGCCGGTGCGGGCGCAAGGCGACGATGAACCTGCGCGTCGACGCTTCCGGCCGCGCGGTGGCGGACGGGCCGCAGACCGAGATCGGCGGCGAGGAGCGCTACGTCGCGCTGTGCCGTCGCCATTTCGCCGAAGCGCTGGCGTAAACAGGCTACGCTACCCACATCTAGGTTATGCAAATGATCGAGAAAGCGGCGCTGCTGCTCGTGCCGCTGGTGGTGGCGATCGTGTTTCACGAGGTCGCGCATGGCTGGGTCGCGCGCTGGCTCGGCGATCCGACCGCGCAGGAGCAGCGGCGGCTGAGCTTCAATCCGCTCCGGCATGTCGACCCGGTCGGCACGGTGCTGCTGCCGCTCGGTCTCGGGCTGGCGGGCGCGCCCGTGTTCGGCTGGGCGAAGCCGGTACCGGTTGACGCGCAACGACTGCGTGAGCCCCGGATCGGCATGATGCTGGTCGCGCTGGCCGGGCCGGGGATGAACCTGTTGCTGGCGACGGTAGGCGCGGTGCTGCTCGGGCTGGTCGCGCAGAGCACCGGGGGCACCGACGGGCTGGTCGCGGCGATGCTGATCCAGTTCATCGGCATCAACGTGTTCCTGGCGCTGTTCAACCTGCTGCCGATCCCGCCGTTCGATGGCGGGCATGTCGTGCAGGGGTTGCTGCCGCGCCCGCTCGCGGCGGAGTACGCCAAGCTCGCGCGGTTCGGCTTTCCGTTGCTGATCCTGCTGCTGCTCGTGCTGCCACGCCTGATCCCGGGCGCGAACATCGTCGCGCGCGTGGTGGTGCCGCCCGCCGCATGGCTGTCGCATCAGTTCTTCAGCCTGGCGGGCGTCGTTGGCTGAGGCGCTCCACGGCTGGCTGGTGATCGACAAGCCGGTCGGGACCGGCTCGACCCAGGTGGTCAGCGCGGTCAAGCGCGCGTTGCGGGCGGGTGGCTACGCGAGAGTGAAGGTGGGGCATGGCGGCACGCTCGACCCGCTGGCGAGCGGGGTGCTGCCGATTGCGCTGGGCGAGGCGACCAAGCTAGCGGGGCGGTTGCTCGACAGCGACAAGGTGTACGAGTTCACCGTCCGCTTCGGCGAGGAGACGGACACGCTCGATGCCGAGGGACGGGTGGTGGCGACCAGCGACGCGCGGCCAACGGGGGCCGAGGTGGAGGCGGTGCTGGCGCGCTTCACCGGCCGACAAGAGCAGGTGCCGCCGGCCTACTCGGCGCTCAAGGTTGGGGGCGAGCGGGCCTATGACCTCGCGCGGGCGGGGGAGGCGGTGAAGTTGGCGAGCCGCAACGTGACGGTACATTCGCTCAATCTCTCCTCTCCCGCTTCAGCGGAGAAGGAGAGAAGCGAACTGACCCTTACCGCCCATGTCTCCAAGGGCACCTACATCCGCAGCCTCGCCCGCGACATCGCCCATGCGCTCGGCACGGTCGGCCACGTCACTTATCTCAGACGTAGCAAGGCGGGGCCGTTCACGCTCGCGCACGCAATCGCGCTGGACAAGCTGGGCGAACTAGGCCAAGGGCGCGCGCTTGAACATCATCTCCTGCCGTTGAGGGCGGGGCTGGACGACATCCCGGCTCTTCTCCTCACCCCCGACCAGGCAGGGGCGCTCCGACAGGGGCGGGTTCTGGACGGGATCGCCGCCGATGACGGTCTCCACCTTGCGCTGCTGGACGATGTGCCGGTCGCGCTGGTCGAGGTCAGGGACCGCGAGGTCCGGGTCGAGCGCGGCTTCAATCTGTAATTCGATGTCGCGGGAAATAGCATGACGATCACCGCAGAGCGCAAGCAGGAAGTTATCAAGGAACACGCGCAGGGCGAGGGCGACACGGGTTCGTCCGAGGTGCAGGTCGCGATCCTGACCGAGCGGATTCGCAACCTGACCGAGCATTTCAAGGGCCACGCCAAGGACAATCATTCGCGCCGCGGGCTGCTGATGATGGTCAACAAGCGCCGCTCGCTGCTGGATTATCTCCGCAAAACCGAGGGCCAGCGCTATCTCGACCTCATCGCGAAGCTCGGCCTTCGCAAGTAACTTCAAGGGCGCCTGCGGGCGCCCTTGTCGCATCGGTCGCTCGCGCAATCCGGCGCGAGGGCCTGGGGCGACAACTCGCTCCACACCGACGCTGGCCGGTTAGCCAGCATATAGAGGCCCCGGACGCATAGGGCGTCCGGTCCGAAGGAAGCTATATGTTCGATACCAAGAAAGTCAGCATCGAGTGGGGCGGTCAGACGCTGACGCTCGAGACCGGCCGCGTCGCGCGGCAAGCGGATGGCGCGGTGCTCGCCACGCTGGGCGAGACGGTGGTGCTGTGCGCCGTCACCGCCGCCAAGTCGGTCAAGGAAGGGCAGGACTTCTTCCCGCTCACCGTTCATTACCAGGAGAAGTTCTCCTCCTCCGGCCGAATCCCCGGCGGCTTCTTCAAGCGCGAGCGCGGCGCGACCGAGCGCGAGACGTTGGTCAGCCGGCTGATCGACCGCCCGTTGCGCCCGTTGTTCCCGGATGGGTTCTACAACGAGATCAACTGCATCGCGCAGGTGATGAGCTATGACGGCGAGAACGAGCCCGACCTGCTGGCGATGATCGCCGCCTCGGCGGCGATGACGCTGTCGGGGGTGCCGTTCATGGGCCCGATCGGCGCGGCGCGCGTCGGCTACAAGGACGGCGAGTACCAGCTCAACCCGTCGGACAAGGACGTCGCCGAGGGCGAGCTCGACCTGATGGTCGCCGCGACGCACGACGCGGTGATGATGGTCGAGTCGGAAGCGAAAGAGCTGTCCGAGGACGTGATGCTCGGCGCGGTGATGTTCGCGCATCGCGCATCGCAGCAGGTGATCGAGGCGATCATCAAACTCGCCGAACAGGCTGCCAAGGAGCCTTGGGAGCTGAAGGCGCAGGCCGACACCTCCGCCGCCAAGCAGAAGCTGCGCGACCTGATCGGCGCGGACCTTGCCGCCGCCTACAAGCTGACCGACAAGCAGCAGCGTCAGACCGCGATCAATGACGCGCGGACCAAGGCGCGCGAGTCGCTCGAATCGCTCAAGCACAAGAACCCTGCCGAGTATCTGGGCACGCTCAAGCTGGTGAAGAAGCTGGAGGCGGAGATCGTGCGCGGCGCGATCCTGACCGACGGCGTCCGCATCGACGGCCGCGATACGAAGACGGTGCGCCCGATCGACGCGACCGTCCACTTCCTCCCCCGCGCGCACGGTTCCGCGCTGTTCACGCGCGGCGAGACGCAGACCATCGCCACCACGACGCTCGGCACCCGCGACGCGGAGCAGATGATCGACGGGCTGAACGGGCTGAGCTACCAGCATTTCATGCTGCATTATAACTTCCCGCCCTATTCGGTCGGCGAAGTGGGCCGCTTCGGCGCGCCGAGCAGGCGGGACATCGGCCATGGCAAGCTCGCCTGGCGCGCGCTCCACGCGGTGCTGCCGAGCAAGGAGGAGTTCCCCTACACGATCCGCGTCACGTCCGACATCACGGAGAGCAACGGCTCCTCGTCGATGGCGACGGTGTGCGGCGGTTCGCTGAGCCTGATGGACGCGGGCGTGCCGATCAAGCGGCCGGTGTCGGGCATCGCGATGGGGCTGATCCTCGAAGGCGACAAGTTCGCGGTGCTGAGCGACATCCTCGGCGACGAGGATCACCTAGGCGATATGGATTTCAAGGTCGCGGGCACGAGCGAGGGCATCACCAGCCTTCAGATGGACATCAAGATCGCCGGGATCACCGAGGAGATCATGCGCACCGCGCTCGCCCAGGCGCATGAGGGCCGCGCGCATATCCTGGGCGAGATGGCCAAGGCGCTCGACCATACCCGCGAGGAGCTGTCGGCCCACGCGCCGCGGATCGAGACCTTCACCATCGACAAGAGCAAGATCCGCGAAGTGATCGGCACCGGCGGCAAGGTGATCCGCGAGATCGTCGCCACCACCGGTGCCAAGGTCGACATCGACGACGAGGGCGTGATCAAGGTCAGCTCGTCCGACCCGGCGCAGATCGATGCGGCGGTGAAGTGGATCAAGGGGCTGGTCGAGGAGGCCGAGGTCGGCAAGGTCTATGACGGCAAGGTCGTCAACCTGGTCGATTTCGGCGCGTTCGTGAACTTCATGGGCGGCAAGGACGGACTGGTTCACGTTTCCGAGATGAAGAACGAGCGCGTGGAAAAGGTGTCGGACGTCGTGTCCGAGGGCCAGGCGGTGAAGGTCAAGGTGCTCGAGATTGACCCGCGCGGCAAGGTGCGGCTGTCGATGCGGGTGGTGGACCAGGAGACCGGGGCCGAGCTGGAGGACACGCGTCCCGCCCGCGCTCCGCGTGAGGGCGGCGACCGTGGTCCGCGCGGCGGCGGTGACCGTGGCCCGCGTCGCGACGGCGACCGCGATCGTGGCCCCCGCCGCGATGGCGACCGCGACCGTGGTCCGCGCCGCGATGGCGGTGACCGCGGCCCGCGCCGCGAGCGCGCCGAGGGCGGCACGCAGGACGGCCCCGCGCCCGACTTCGCGCCCGCCTTCCTGACGGGCGACCGCGACTGAGGCGCAAGCCGCACGCGAGTAGCGCAAGCTAGTCGCGAGGCGGCTCAGCCCGGACGGCGTCGGGACCCCGCAAAGTATTACTTTGCGGGGTCCCCCGGCGGGTCGCGCTAGCGAACCCGTCCGACGACGCGGCTTTGCCGCGGCGCTGGTGAGTGTCGGCCTTTGGATAGGATCATGCCGAAGGGGCTCGCAGCGATGCGGCCCCTTCGCTGTCAGCCCTCGCGCGCGACCGCCCGCGCCGTGCGGCGGGCGACGCGGCGGTTCTGCTTTGGGGCGGCGGCGGTTGGTTGGACCAAAGCCTCGTAAAGCGGGAACAGATGTTCCACGCGTTCGCGGTCGGAGGCGAAGGGGCGGGCGCGGTAGAGCTTGTCGACCGCGAGGTCGAGGTCGCGATGCGCCTTCCTCAACTCGGCGGGCATGGTGTTCGGATCGTACAGGTCGGCGAGGCTGGACGTCGCGTTCTTGGGCAGCGCACGCGCGTCGAGCACCGCCTGCGCGCGCGCCTCGACCGCCTTGCGCTGCGCGGGCGTGGCTTCGGGCCAGGGGAAGGTGTTGTAGACAACGCCGATCCCGTACTGGAAGCGGCTCTCCAGCCGCCCGCCAATATCGGCCAGCCACGACATATGCATTCTACTAGTCAGAACACCAAACTGCCACAGTGACGCGTTCGGAAGTAGACGTAGCTTGTTGCTTGGAACAATCGGAGGCTCCAACCAACCTATCGGAACGTAATTGCGAGTCTCAGAGCTTACTTCCGGGATAGCTAAGAAGGGCGACGTAGGTATTACGGTGACGTGAAAGGCCGTCGGTGTCTGCGCCAGCGCGGTCGCAGAGAGACCCGGCTCCGACTTTCGGTCCTCCTTGCCAAAGGCAGGTATTTCGCCGCGCCGGTATGCGCCCACCTTGGCGACCCTATCGCGCACCCTTGCCATGTTGCGCCACTCCGCCGGCCCAACATCCTGCAGCACCAGGATCCAGCGCGTTCCGCCGTGGATGTATTCCTGAGACCCGATATATGGTCGCAGCAACCGCTCCGCCCCAGGTTCGGCGGTCAGCAGCTTGGCCCGTTCGTTCGCGTCGAAGATAAGGTAGCCGCCGTCAATCGGCTTCGATCCAATTACAATCCGCGGCGCGCCGTTGATCGGGCGGCTGACCTCCTGAACCACGAGATGCCGGTCCGCCTCCCTTGCATCGAACAGATACGCGGTCAGCGCGCCGTGGCTACTTTCCAGCGGCGCGCCCTTGCCGTCGATGTAGGAGAAGAGCCGCTTCTCCGTCGACTCCTCGCCCGCCCGCGCCAGCCCAGCGATGACACAATGCACCGCCGCCTTGCCCGGCCATGCGAAGGTGCGGTGCGCGAACGCGATCTCCAACCGCAGCTTGTGGAACAGGGTCGGCCAAAGCTGGGCGACCTGCTCGCCCTGCGTGATCGAGTTGGTAGACACGAAAGCGAATCGCGTACCCCCCCGCAATATACATGCCAGCCTTGATGAACCACGCCGCGACATAATCGAGCGTGCCGCCCGACCCGCCCAGATTGGCGATGCGCCGCACCTGCGCGCGTTGCGCATCCGACTGGTTCTTAGCCCCGACAAACGGCGGGTTTCCTAGTACATAGCTGCACCGCGCCGCCGGGAGCACGTCATTCCAGTCAACCTCCAACGCGTCGCCGTGGCGGATGCCGGGCGCGGCCACGAGGGGAATGCGCGCATAGGCCTCGCCGAAATCCTCTCCCAGGCGGACATTGGCGATGTGGTCGGTCATCCACAGCGCGACCTCGGCGATGCGCGCGGGAAACTCGTCTATCTCGATGCCGAAGAACTGGTCGACGTTGAGCCGCGTCAACTTGCCCGCGTCGGTCGCCTCGTCGCGCGCCCGGCCGGCGAGCAGATAGCGTTCCTTGATCAGCTCACGCTCAAGCTCGCGCAGCTCGCGATACGCGACCACGAGAAAGTTGCCCGCGCCGCAGGCGGGATCGAGGAAGGTAAGCCCCGCAAGCCGACCGTGCAGTCGCGCCAACGCCGCATCCTTGCCGCTGCGCAACGCCTTTACCCGGACAAGCTCCGCCTGGAGCTCGTCGAGGAACAAGGGACCGATCAGCCGCAGGATGGCCTCCTCCGGCGTATAATGCGCGCCCCGCTTGCGGCGCGTCACCTTGTCGATGACGGATTCGAACAACCCGCCGAAAATCGCGGGCGAGACGTCACCCCAGTCGAACTCGCACGCGTCGAGCAACAGCGTCCGCATCGCGTTGTCGAACGTGACGGGGCGGATACGCTCGGCGAACAGACCGCCGTTGATGTACGGGAACGCGGCGAGGTCCGCGTCGAGCGTCGACTGCCGCCGGTCGTCCGGCGTGTTGAGGACCTCGAACAGGTCACCCAGCCAGCGGCCCAGGTCGGAGCCGTCCGCCGCCGTGCGCTGCTCGATCAGCGTCAGGAACTGGTCCTTGTTGTTGAAGATGCGCGTGTCATCGGCGAACAGAATGAACAGCAGCCGGACGAGCAGCAATTGGAGGTCATGGCCGCGATACTCGCTGGCATCGAGCGCCTCGTGCAGCTGGCCCATGAGCTGCGACGCCTTGACGTTGGCGGGCGATTGCGCGCGGTGAAGGCGCGGCTGGACGCCGAGAATGAAGGCGAATTTCTCGACATGCTCCTTGAGGTCGGCGAGCTGGAAGCGCGACTCGCGCCCGCTCTCGAGATCGAGCAGGTGCCAGCGCTGAAAATCGCAGGTCAGGATGTAGCGCGGCCGCTGCGCCTCCGGCAGCCATTCATGATAATCGAGCGCCTGATCGCTCGCGGCGCGCAGAACCAGCCCGGCCGATTTCTGTTCCACGATCAAGGTCGCGGGCCAGAACAGGTCGATGAAACCCTGTTTGTCGCCGGGCAGATTTCGCACGCGCGCTTCGTAGGTCGCGACCTGGCGACGGTTGACGCCGAAGCAGTCGAAGAACTCGTTGTAAAAGGTTTGCGTCTCGCCTTTCTCATAGCGGGCCGCCTTGTGGCGTTCGGCGAAGGCGGCGGCGCGGGCGCGGATTTCGGACCATTGAAGACGCATGCGCATGGGGTAGGTCAGGATCGGCGGTCGCGGCAAGCGGCGGCGGTGGCGCGAGCCCCGAATGCTGCTAAGCTGATGGTGGAAACAGCCGATGCCACGTCCCGAACCCTTCACCGACGAACGCCAGCCAATCCTGTTCGACGACCTGCCGCTGCCGCCGCCGCGCAGCAGCGACGCGGGGGCGAGACGGGACATGTTGGCGATGATCGAAGCGCTGGAAGCAGCGGACTCGCCTCCGTGGAGCCTGCGCTTGCTCGGCTGGCAGAGGCGCACGTTCGCGGCCTTGGCACAGAAGCTGACGCCGATCGACGCGGCGGCGTTGACGGCGCGGTTCGATGATGAGCTCGCGCGGCTGGGACCACCGGACGAATAGGCGAGCGATCGAGGTGTCTTGGTGCGGTGCAGCATTGTCACCGAAACGTCACAGGAGAGTCGCGGAACCGTCTCCGACTCCCTCTAGGTAGGACTCCGTACGGCGCGACTGGCGCCAAGGGGACTTCCTGCAATGACACGTTCGGCCACGGCGATCTCGCTCGCCGCCCTCGCGCTCGGGCTGGCGACGTCCGCCGCTGCGCAGACGCCGCAATCGGGCTCGCCCCCGGAGGCGGCGCGGCAATCGCCCACCGGTGCGGAGACGGGTGCGAGCGCGGGCGCGGAGCCGCAGGGCGGGGCGACCAGCGACCAGGCCGGTATCCAGGACGTCGTCGTCACCGCGCAGCGGCGCGAGACCAACCTTCAGTCGACGCCGATCTCGATCTCGGTGCTCAACACGCAGGCGCTGGCCGACCGGCATGTGCTCAGCCTGTTCAACCTCGCCGACGGGTCGGTGCCCAGCTTGCGCGTCGCGACCTTCGAGGCGCGCCAGTCCGCGCTGACGATCGGCATCCGCGGCATCGTGCCCTATGACCAGAACCAGACCGCGCGCGACAACGGCGTCAGCGTCTATATCGACGGCATCGCGCTCGGAAAGACGCAAGGGCTCAACGCCGCGCTGTTCGATATCGAGCGGATCGAGGTGCTGAAAGGTCCGCAGGGCACGCTGTTCGGGCGCAATACCGAAGGCGGCGCGCTGAGCCTCGTGACCAAGGCCCCGACGGGCGAGTTCGACGGTCGCGTCGTCGGCGGGGTCGGCAATTTCGGCAGCCGCAATGCCGAGGTGCATCTCGACCTGCCGTCCTTCTACAACGTCGCGCTCAAGTTCGACGGGGTGTACCAGCATCAGGACCCGACGGTGAAGGACCCGCTCGCGGGCTCGACCGGCTGGAACTATTACGATCGCAAGGGCGGCCGCGTCGCCGCGCGCTGGACGCCGGTCGCGGGGCTGACCGCCGACTTCGCCTATGACTATGCGCGCGACGACAACACGCCGATGTTCAGCCAGCTGCTGAACTTTAACCCGAACAACTACCCGGTCGGTGTGTACGGCGCGACCAGCGCGACGAACCTGACGCCGAGGCTATACCTGCCCGGCACCACCACCCCGTGCGGCGGCACGATTGCCGCGACCGCTACCACTCCGATCTGCATCGCGCCCAAGGCCCCGATCGTCGGCATCCATCCGGGTCGCCAGTACGTCGCCGACGTCGGCGTGCCGCAGCAGCCGAGCACCGACATCACCCACGGCCTTTCCGCCAACCTCCGCTACAAGCTGTCGCCCGGCATCGAGCTGCGCTCGATTACCGCCTGGCGCGCGGTCCACACCGACCAGTGGGACAATTCCGGCGGCCCCGAGCGCGTGACCTTCTCGCCCTCCTTCCCCGGCGAGGACATCACCGGGAGCAACAGCGGCAAGTTCAGCCGCTACAGCCTGTCGTTCCTCCGCCAGCACCAGTTCAGCCAGGAGTTCCAGGCGGTCGGCAGCATCCCGCGGCTCGATTACGTCGCCGGGCTCTATTACTATACGGAGCACGCGACCGAGTACGCGGCCACGCCCTCGACCAATTTGTGGAACGGCGACGGGACGGGGTACTCTATCCTGAGCCCGATCCCGCCCGCCACGACGCTGACCGGCGCGGCGGTCGGCATCAAGTCCACCAACCAGGGCTGGCAGCCGGGCTATCAGTTCATCACCCGCGACAGCCAGGCGCACGATCACAATTACTCGGTGTTCGGCCAGGCGACCTTCACGCCCGACGGGTTCAAAATGCTGCACATCACCGCCGGTGGCCGCTACACCAAGGACAAGCGCAACGGCACGTTGTTCATCGTCAACAACGCCCCGACCCCGTTCGCCTTTTCGAACAGCATCAGCCGCTTCGACCCGCTGGTGAACATACTGTTCGATGCGACGCCCGACATCCACCTCTATGCCAAATACGCGACCGGCTTCCGCGCGGGCGGCGCGGACGATCGTTCGGACACGTTCCGCGCGTTCGGCCCCGAGTCGGTCAAGTCGTACGAGATCGGCGCGAAGATGGACTTCTTCGAGCACCGCGCCCGGCTCAACCTGGCGGGCTACATCATGAACCGGTCGAACACGCAGTTCGACTTCGACCAGTTCGACACCAACTCGCAGAGCCCGACCGCGGGCAGCCACCTCGAAGAGGCGATCAACGCGGGCAACAGTCACATCCGCGGCGTCGAGGCCGACCTAACCGTCAAGCCGACCCGCGAGCTGACGCTCAGCGGCTCCTACGCGTACACCTATTGGGACGCGCCCAAGGCGGTGAACCCGATCACCGGCGGGCTGCCGCAGCAGCTCTACATCGTCTACACGCCGCGCAACGCCGCGTCGGGCGCGGTCGACTATGTGATGCCCGTGCATGTCGGCGATGCGAGCGTGCGGCTCCACCTCGACGCGAACTATGCCAGCAGCCAATACAGCTTCGAGCTGGAGCCGACCAAAACCGACCCGAGCTTCATCGTCAACGGTCGCCTCGCGCTCGCGGACATCGCGGTGAACGACCGGAGCAAAGTGACGCTGTCGGTATGGAGCCGCAACCTGTTCGACCGCGCCTATGTGTACCGCCGCTCGGCCGCGAACTCGTCGCCGGTGTATAATTACAACGGCACGACGTTGGTCTCGACCAGCTACGGCGGCATCCTCGGCGATTACGGCAACCTCAACCCGCCGCGCACTTGGGGTCTGGAGCTGGCGGCGAAGTTCTAAGTTCCCCGGCGAAGGCCGGGCCCAGTCACGGCGGTCTCGACAGGGGCGAAAACCGCCCTCGAACCGAACCGTAGCTGGGCTTCGGCCTTCGCCGGAGAACTGCTGATCGCGATCGCCGGGATCGGGTGCCGAGGCTAGCTTCTGAACCCCGCGTCCACCCGGTCGAGCTTGCGCAGCAGCGCGGGCCAAGCGAGCCGCTTGGCGAGCATCGACGCGCCCTTGGGGTTGCTCTGCCCCGCAACCTTGTCCTCGACGCCCTGGGGAGGGTTGTTGAGGTTCTCCCGCCCCGCGCTCAGCATGTGCACCTGCGCCTCGCACGCGCGTTCGAGGAAATAGAGCCGCAGGAAACAGCTCGCGACCGAATCGCCGACCGCCAGCGTGCCATGGTTGCGCAGGATCATCGCGTTCTTCGTGCCGAGGTCCGCGACCAGCCGCTCGCGCTCGTCGAGGTCGGTCGCGATGCCTTCATAGTCGTGATAGGCGACGTCGTGCGCGGCGATCATCGCGGTCTGCGTATGCGGGAGCAGGCCCCATTCCATCGCGCTCACCGCCTGGCCATAGGGCGTGTGGAGGTGCATCACCGCCGCCGC